>DASYHY010000195.1:0-26169 GCA_036252795.1 Aurantimonas sp.
GCCGCCCATGACTTCTGGATGGCGATGGGCACGCGGCGGGTGATCCTCTCGCGTTCGCGGCGTGCGGCGGGCGCACCGGCGATCGCCTCGCGCTGGCTGCAGCGGCTCACGACACTGGCCGGCGAGGACGGGGCCGCACGCCTTGCCCGCGAGGGCGAGACCTTCCTTGCCCACGCGCGGGCGCTCGACCGCGCCGAGATCGCTCCGCGCGTCGCCCGGCCGATGCCGCGCCCGCCCCTCGCCGATCGCCCGACGCGCTACCGCATCACCGACGTCGAGACGCTGATCCGCGACCCCTATACCATCCATGCCCGCGACATCTTGCGGCTGGAGCCCCTGCCCGAGCTGATGCGCGATCCGCATGCCGCCGAGCGCGGCAACCTCTTTCACGACATCCTCGGCACCTATGTCGCGAGGGGTCATGACCCGGAGGCCGGCGATGCCGTCGCCGAACTCCTGGCGATCGCCCGCGATGCCTTCGCCGCGGAGGCGCTGCCGGCGGACATCCATGCGGTTTGGTGGCCACGCATGGAGACGCTGGCGGATCACTACATCGCCTGGGAACGCGGCCGCGGCGCCGAGATCGCGGAGCGCCACGCCGAAATCTCCGGCGCGCAGGAACTGCCGGGGCTGTCGACGACGCTTACCGGGCGCGCCGACCGCATCGACCGGATGCGCGACGGCTCGATCGAGATCATCGACTACAAGACCGGCACCACCCCCTCGCTTGCGCAGGCGCGGGCGCTGCTGGCGCCGCAACTGCCGCTGGAGGGGGCCATGGCCAAGCGTGGCGGCTTCGGCGAGGCGGCAACCGCCGCCCGCATCGCCGACCTCGTCTATGTGCGGCTGCGCGAGCGCGAGTTCTACGAGGACCGGCTGGGCACCGACGGCGGCAAGAAGGGCGAGCCGGTCGATCCGGACGCGCTGAGCGAGGAGGCCTTCACCAAGCTGCTCGGCCTCGCCGCGGCCTACCGGCAGGAGACGATGCCCTTCGCCTCACGGCTGCGCCCCTTCCTCGCCAGCGACATGTCGGGGACCTACGACCATCTGGCGCGGGCGCAGGAATGGGCGATCGGCATGGACGATGCCGGCGAGGAGGGCGCGTCGTGAGCAATTTCGTCGGGATCGAGCAGACCCTGAAAACCCAGGCGCGGGCCTCCGACCCGTCGCTGTCGGTGTTCGTCTCGGCCAATGCCGGGTCGGGCAAGACCCATGTGCTGACCGAGCGGGTGGTGCGGCTGCTGCTTGCCGGCGTCGAGCCGGCGCGCATCCTCTGCCTCACCTACACCAAGGCGGCGGCGGCGGAGATGTCGACCCGCGTCTTCGGGCGGCTCGCCCGCTGGGCGACGGCGGCGCCGGACGTGCTGGCGGCCGAGATCGCCTCGCTCGACGGCGGTCGGCGCCCCGAGCCGGGCCGCATCGCCGCGGCGCGGCGGCTGTTCGCCGAGGCGCTGGAGACACCGGGCGGGCTGAAGATCCAGACGATCCACGCCTTCTGCGAGGCGATCCTCCACCAGTTTCCGCTCGAGGCGAACGTTCCGGGCCATTTCGAGGTGCTGGACGAGACGGAGAGCGCGGCGCTGCTCGGCGAGGCGCGGCGCCGGCTGATCACCGGCGCCAGCGCCACGCTGGCGAAGGACGATGCGGCGAAGCTGCTGGCCGAAGCCTTCGCCAGTGCGCTGTCGCTCGCCGGCGAATGGGGCCTCGACCAGCTGATCGACGAGATCGTCCGCAAGCGCGACGCCATCCGCCGGCATGTGGACGAGGCCGGCGGCCTGGCGGAAGCGATCGAGCTCCTGCGCCGGGCACTGGGCGTTCCGGAAGCGGCCGACGAGGCCTCGGTCATCGCGGATGCCTGGCCCGCGCCGGGCTTCGACGAGGATTTCTGCCGCAGCGTGCTGGCCGTCGCAGGGACCAGTCCGAAGCCGACGGACGTGAAGTTCTGCGCCCGCCTCACGGCGCTGCTCGACCCGGCGGCAGGCGCCGACACGCCGGAGGCCCGTCATGCGGCGCTGCGGACCCTCTGCCTCACCCAGAAGGGCGGGCCCCGCAAGCCCGGCAGCGTGGCGACGAAATGGGTCACCGACTTCTTCGAGGACTTCCCCGACAGGCTGGAGCGGCTCGCCGCGCACGTCCTTGCCGTCGAGGACCGCCTCGCCTCGCTGCGGCTGTTTGCGGCAAGCCGTGCCGCGCTCGTCCTCGCCGATAGGCTGGAGCACGACTACGCGCTTCTGAAACGTCGCCGCGGCCGGCTCGACTTCGAGGATCTGATCGTGCGGACCGCCGATCTGCTGACCCGTTCGGATGCCGCCTCCTGGGTGCACTACAAGCTCGACCAGGGGATCGACCACGTGCTGATCGACGAGGCGCAGGATACCAGCCCCCGGCAGTGGCAGGTGATGCGCCAGCTGGTCGACGAGTTCTTTGCCGGCGCGGGCGCGCGCAACGTGGCGCGTACCGTCTTTGCCGTCGGCGACGAGAAGCAGTCGATCTACTCCTTCCAGGGCGCTTCGCCGCGCATGTTCGGCGAGGAGCGCCGGGCGATGGAGCGCCGCGCCCGGGACGCGGGAGCCAATTTCGAGGCGGTGCGGCTGACTCAGTCCTTCCGCACCGCGGCGCCGGTTCTGGCGGCGGTCGACAAGGTCTTCGCCGACCCGCTCAACCGGCAGGGCGTCGCCTTCGACGACGAGGCGCCGAGCCACCAGACGGCGCGCGGCGCGGCGCCCGGCCTCGTCGAGATCTGGCCGGCCTGTGTCGCCGACGCGCAGCCGGAGTCCCGCGACTGGCTGCAGCCGCTCGACCAGGAGCCGGCGAATTCGCCCGCCAACCGCCTGGCCCGCCGGATCGCCGCCCAGATCGGCGCCTGGATCGGCGCCTGGATCGGCGACACCATTGCCCACAAGGACGGGACGAAGCGGCTTTCCGCCGGGGATTTCATCGTGCTGGTGCGCAAGCGATCGAGCTTCGTGGCGGCGATGGCCAAGGCGCTGCGCGACGAGAAGATCGCGGTCGCCGGGGCCGACCGGCTGGTGATCACGGACCATATCGCCGTCAAGGATCTGATGGCGCTCGGCCGCACGGTGGCGAATTTCGAGGACGATCTGTCGCTTGCCGAGGTGCTGAAATCGCCGCTCTTCGGCTTTTCCGACGACGAGCTGATGGCGCTGGCCCTGTCGCGCGAGGAATGGGAGCCGCTCTCGCTCGGGCTGCGGCGTCTCGCCGGCCCGGATGGTCTGGTACGGCTGCCGGAATTCGTGCCGGACGACGGTGCCGAAGCGTTCATCACCAAGGCCCGGAACGCGCTCGCCCGGCTCGACACGCTGCGCGACCGCGCCGGATTCGAAACGATCTTCGCCTTCTACGCCCGCATTCTCGGGCCGGAGGGCGGCCGCCGGCAGCTGACCGCGCGGCTGGGTTCCGACGCCGGCGAAGTGATCGACGCGTTCCTGGACCTGGCTCTGTCGGAGGAAGAAGCCGGGATGCCGGGGCTCGATGCGTTCCTCTCGCGTCTTGCCGCTGCGCCGCCGGAGATCAAGCGCGAGATGGACCAGGGCCACGGCGCGGTACGGATCATGACCACCCATGCCGCCAAGGGGCTGGAGGCGCCGGTGGTGTTCCTGGTCGATCCCGGCTCGGCACCCTTCGTCCACGCCCACGGCGCCCGCCTGATTGAGTGGGCGACCATGCCGGGCCTGCGGCCGGGTCAGGCGCCGGGCTTCGTCTGGCGTGCTTCGAGGGAGCTCTCGAACGGCGTCGTCGCCGGCCTGCAGGAAACCGAGAAACGGCTCGCCGAGGAGGAGTATCGCCGCCTGCTCTATGTCGGCATGACGCGCGCCGCCGACCGCCTGGTGATCTGCGGCACCGCCGGCACACGCGGGCCGAACGAGGCCGCCTGGCTGCCGCGCGTGCAGGCGGCGATCGAGGCGGACTGCCGGCCCATCGAGGATGCGGACGGCACCGTCATCGCATGGCGCTACGGCGACGATGTTGCGGCGGGCTGCCCCGCGCAGGACCACGAGATGCCGGCGCCGGCAACATCCGAACCGGGCCGGCCGCTGGATCTTTCGCCCCTGCCGCCGGAGATCCTGCCGCCGCGACCGCTCTCGCCGTCTTCCGCCGGCGCGGCGACCGAGATCGAGCCGGCCGATGCGGTCGAGGCCGCGGGCGCCGATTTCGTGTCTCCGGTGCTTGGCGCCGAAGCAGCGCCGTCGCTGGCCATCCGTCGCGGCCTGATCGTCCACCGGCTGCTGCAGGTCCTGCCGGACATGCCGGAAGGCGATCGGGCCGAGGCCGCCGGGCGGTTCGTCGCCGTCAGTGCCGACGACATCAGCAGCGGCGAGAGGGGCCGGCTTGTCGCCTCGGCGCTTGCGGTGCTGGAAACGCCGGAGTTTGCGCCGATCTTCACGCAGGGGAGCCGGGCCGAAGTCTCGGTCGCGGGCGACATCCAGCTCGGCGGCCGGGTCTTTCGCGTCAATGGCACGATCGACCGCCTGACGGTGACGCCGGACGCGGTGCTGATCGTCGACTACAAGACCAACCGTCCGCCGCCGGCGACGCTCGCCGACGTCGCGCCCGCCTATGTGCTGCAGCTGGCGCTGTACCGGGAGATCCTGAAGCCGCTCTATCCGGACAGGCCGATCGTCGCGGCGCTGCTGTTCACCGAGGCGCCGCGGCTGATCGTGCTCGACGAGCCGACCATGGAAGCCGCCATTGCGGCACGTTCGGCTCCCGACAAGGCCGCTGTCGGCGAGCCGAGTGCCGTCGCCGCAGGGTCGACGGAACGTCAACCGAACGCGCCGGTCGCTTGATTTGCCGGAAGCCGACTTCTACCTAGGAAGAGAACTCGTTTTGGGAGCCGCTCGATGGCCACGAAGAAAATCGATACCAACAATTTCAAGACCGACGTTCTGGAGAACGCCAAGCCAGTCGTCGTGGATTTCTGGGCGGAGTGGTGCGGCCCCTGCAAGATGATCGCGCCGGCCCTTGAGGAGATCTCCAACGAGATGCCGAATGTCGAGATCGCCAAGGTCAACATCGACGAGAACCCGGACATCGCCGCAACGTTCGGCGTCCGCTCGATCCCGACGCTGATGCTGTTCAAGGACGGCAAGCCTGCCGCGGTCCAGGTCGGCGCGCAGTCGAAGTCGAAGCTCGTCGACTGGATCAAGGGCGCCGCCTGAGCCCTCGCTCGCGATCCGTTTCACGTGAATCAGAAGGCCCGGGGCAAATGCACCGGGCCTTCTTGCTTTGAGGATCGCCGGACCCGCTCCCAGGCGTGTCAGGCCGCGGGGTAATCCGCCTCGTCGACCGGCTCCAGCCATTCGACGGCTGCACCGTCCTGCGCCTCCTGCATGGCGATGTGGCTCATCATCGTATCCGGCCCGGCGCCGTGCCAGTGCTTCTCGCCCGGCGGAATCCAGATCACATCGCCCGCGCCGATCTTCTGGACGGCTTCGCCCCAGGTCTGGAAGCGCCCGGTCCCGGCGGTGACGTAGAGCGTCTGGCCGAGCGGATGGGTATGCCACACGGTGCGCGCGCCGGGCTCGAAGATGACCAACGTCGCGCGCAGCCGCGCCGGCCCCGGCGCCTCGACGATCGGTTCCTGCCAGACCGTGCCGGTGAAATATTCGGCCGGCGCCCGCTTCGTCGGGACGCTTCCGCGACGGGTGATCTGCATGGCTCGCTCCTTCGGTTTGATCGATTCCGGCACTGGCCGGAGCGTCCTGTCAGGCCGGCGCGAGGCCGCTCTGCGCCAGCACCTCGCCGACCAGATAGAGCGATCCGCAGATCAGGAAGCGCGGCGTCGGCTCGCTCTGCCAATTGGTCGAGACGAGCCGGATCGCCTCCTCGACCGTGTCGCATGGCTCGGCATCCAGCCCGGCCTCGATCGCCGCATCGGCCAGATCGTCGGGATCGATGCCGGCATCGGAGCTGTTGACCGGCACGGTGAAGACGTGGCGGGCGATACCGGCGAAGGATGCGAAGAAACCGACCGGATCCTTGGTGTTGATCATCCCAACGATGAGGAAAAGCGGCCGCTGGACACGGTCTTCCATGTCCGCCAGCGTCTCCGCGATGGCGGCGCCGGCGCCGGGATTGTGACCGCCGTCGAGCCAGATCTCGGCGCCCGGCACGGCGGCGCGCCAGAGCGGGCCGGTGGCGATCTGCTGCATCCTGCCGGGCCACTCGACGCTGGAGAGCCCCGCCTCGATCGACGCATCGCTCGGTGAAAAGCCGGCATGGCGCAGCGCCGCGATCGCCGTGGCCGCATTGGTGAGCTGGTGCCGACCCGACAGGCGCGGCATCGGCAGGTCGAGAAGGCCCGTATCGTCCTGGTAGACGAGGCGCCCGTGCTCCTCGAAGGCGAAGAAATCCTGCCCGTAGGTGACCAGCGGCGCACCGGCCCGGTCCGCCATCGAGGTCAGCACCTCCAGGGCCACCTCCTCGCTTTGCTGGCCGACGATCACCGGCACGCCGGGCTTGATGATCCCGCCCTTCTCGGCAGCGATCAGCTCGACACGGTCGCCGAGATAGGACTGGTGGTCCAGCGAGATCGAGGTGATCACGCTCGCGGCCGGACGGTCGATCACGTTGGTGGCATCGAAGCGCCCGCCCAGCCCGACCTCGACGATCGCCACGTCCGCCGGCTCCTCGGAAAACAGCATGAAGGTCACGGCCGTGAGGATCTCGAAGACGGTGATCGGCCGGCCTTCGTTCGCCGCGGCAGCGCGTCGCACCGCGTCGGCCAGCATCGCATCGTCGACGAGGGCGCCCCGCTGACCGGGGCGTCCCAGCCGGTAGCGCTCGTGCCAGTTGACGAGATGCGGCGAGGTGTGGACGTGGACGGCGCGGCCCTCCGCCTCCAGGATCGCCTGGCAGAAGGCGGTGACGGAGCCCTTGCCGTTGGTCCCGGCTACGTGGATCACCGGCGGCAGCGCGTGCTGGGGGTCGCCCAGCGCGGCGAGCAGCCGGCGGATGCGCTCCAGCGAAAGATCGAACCCCTTCGGATGCCTGTGCATCAGGGCCTCGATCTCCGCGGTGGCGAGAGAGGTCGTGGTCATTGCGGACAGTTACGCCAGCGTCTCGGCAGATGCAAAATCCGCCTCAGAGGGCCGGTTCGGGCTGGACCTCGCCAGGGTCCGCTTCGGCGTTCTCCGCCGGCACGCGGAGGCTGTCGATATCGGCGTTCAGCGGCGTCTGCGTCAGCAGGCTGAGCAGCCCCGCGATCTTCGCCTTCAGCTCGTGGCGATGCACCACCATGTCGACCATGCCGTGGGCCATCAGGTACTCGGCGCGCTGGAAACCTTCGGGAAGCTTCTCGCGGATCGTCTGCTCGATGACACGCGCACCGGCGAAGCCGATCACCGCGCCCGGCTCGGCGATGTGGACGTCGCCCAGCATCGCATAGGAGGCGGTCACGCCGCCCGCCGTGGGATTGGTCAGGACGACGATGTAGGGAAGGCCCGCCTCCTTCAGCATCTCCACCATGACGGTGGTGCGCGGCAGCTGCATCAGCGACAGGATGCCCTCCTGCATGCGGGCCCCGCCCGACGCCGCGAACAAGACGAGCGGCCGCCGTTCGGCAATCGCCACCTCGAAGCTGCGCACGATGGCCTCGCCGGCGGCCATGCCGAGGGAGCCACCCATGAAGGCGAAATCCTGGACCGTCGCGACGATCGGCAGCCCGGCGATCGAGCCCTTCGCCGCCATCACGGCGTCGTCCATCTCCGCCTTGGCGCGATATTCCTTCAACCGGTCGACGTAGCGCTTGGAGTCGCGGAACTTCAGCGGGTCGACCGGCGCCTTCGGCAACTCGATCAGATCATAGGCCCCGTCGTCGAAGAAGTTCGCCAGCCGGTCCTTCGCCCGGATGCGCATGTGGAAGCCGGAGGACGGGATCACCCACTGGTTGGCCTCGAGGTCCTTGTGGAAGACCATCTCGCCGGTCTCCGGACACTTGATCCAGAGATTCTCCGGCACCTCGCGCGGGGCGAGAAGGCTCGAGATCTTCGGGCGGACGTAATTGGTGATCCAGTTCACGGCGCGGGGCTCCGTTCTTTGTCGTCAGGCGCAGATGGCGCGGCTTTCAGGCGTCCGCAAGGCGGGCGCTGCGAACCCCGGCGGCGAGATCGCGAACGACCGCCGCGACCGCCTCCACCGTGCCGGGTCCGGCGCGGCCGTCCACGAGCGAGCCCTCGACGGCATCGACGATGGCCGAGCCGACGACGACGCCGTCGGCCGCTCTGCCGATCTCGCGGGCCTGGTCGGCGCTGCGCACGCCGAAGCCGACGCATACCGGCAGGTCGGTGTGCCGCTTGATCCGGGCGACGGCCGCCGAGACCTTCCCAGCGTCGGGAGCCGCCGTGCCGGTGATGCCGGTGATCGAGACGTAGTAGACGAAGCCGGACGTGTTCTTCAGAACCGCCGGCAGGCGCTTGTCGTCGGTGGTGGGCGTCGCCAGGCGGATGAAGTTGAGGCCCTTGCCAAGCGCCGGCAGGCAGAGCTCGTCGTCCATCTCCGGCGGCAGGTCGACAACAATCAGCCCGTCGACGCCGGCTTCCAGCGCCGCCTCGACGAAGGGCTCGACGCCATAGATGTAGATCGGGTTGAAATAGCCCATCAGGATGATCGGCGTCGTCGTGTCGGTCTCGCGGAAGGCGCGCACGAGCGACAGCGTCTTTCTCAGGCTCTCGCCGGCCTGAAGCGCCCGCAGCCCGGCCTTCTGAATCGCCTTGCCGTCGGCCATCGGGTCGGAGAACGGCATTCCCAACTCGATGATGTCGGCGCCGGCCGCCGGCAGCGCCCTGACGATGTCGAGCGCGGTGGCGTGGTCGGGATCGCCCGCCATGACGAAGGTGACGAGGGCCGGGCGGCCTTCGGCCTGAAGGTGGCGAAAACGGTCTTCGATGCGTGTGGTCATGTCGGTCCTTGGTCGGCGGAGACCATGTCGGCAATCCATTCGGCCGTGGCGGCGTCGACATGGTCGACGGCGAAGCCGAAGATCGCGGGTGTTTCGTAGGGATGATTCCGGCGAATCTCGGCGCAGCAGTCCTCGAAGCGCGAGGCGAGCGTCTTGATCGTCAGCGGCCACTCGTCGTGGCGCTGCTTCTCGCCTTTCCAGAGATAGCGGCTGTCGACCTCCTTGCCGAGATTCACGCAGGCCGCGAGCCGCGCGCCCAGCAGCGCATGCGACAGCTTTCGTGCGTCCTCGAGCGTCGGGCAGGTGACATTGATTTCGATGATCGCGGTCATGGCGTGCTCGTTTGGCTCGCGGGAGACACAGGCTCCTGCTGCACGAATGCCTCGATACGAGACTGAAACGCGATCAGGTCCGTGATGACGGCGAGTGCCAAGATGACGACGGAGACGATGAAGCCTTTCCCCGGAAGATGCGACACGCGCTCCCCGAGCTTTGCGAGCCGGTCGCGGACGTCGCGCATGTCGATACGCAGTTCGGACACGTCGCGTTCGAGATGAGCGATACCCGCTTCGAGTTTGGCTACGCGCGGTTCCATGCCGCCGCCTCCGCTTCGGCCACTACCGGAGCCACTCAAGTGCTTCTCAACTCGCTTGAGGAGGAGCCTTGCGTCTTCCCGCGTATCACTGTCCGCGAAGACTTCTCTGATGCGCTGCGGCACGTCACTCATGGGTACGAGTTCCTGCCAGCTCTTCAACGAAGTAATCCAGGGCCGCGGTCGATTGTTCGGCTGCAGAAATCATCTGCTCGAGTTCCTCAGCCGACAGGTCGCCCAGGCCTGTGCCGCGAGCGCACGGATCGTGCGCTGCTGGAAGGTCTGGTTGGCGCTGAGATACGCGAGCAGGCCGACAATGTGGTGCGATTTGAGGGTGATCTCCTCGCTGCTCTCAAGAGCAGCCAGCGCCGCGCGATGCCGCTGGAGCCGCGTTGATTGCTCACTCACCTCAAAGCTCCACGCCCAGATGCTTGGCCGCCGTGAACACATCCTTGTCGCCGCGGCCGCACAGATTCATCACGATGATCTTGTCGCGGCCCATGGTGGGCGCCCGCTTGATCACCTCGGCCAGCGCATGCGCCGGCTCCAGCGCCGGGATGATGCCCTCGACCCGGGTGAGCATCTGGAAGGCGTCCAGCGCCTCGGTGTCGAGGATCGGCACGTACTCGACCCGGCCGGTGTCCTTCAGCCAGGAATGCTCCGGGCCGATGCCGGGATAGTCGAGCCCCGCCGAGATCGAATGGCCTTCCTTGATCTGGCCGTCCTCGTTTTGCAGCAGATAGGTGCGGTTGCCATGCAGCACGCCAGGCGATCCGGCGGTGAGCGAGGCGCAGTGCTCCTCGCCGTCAAGGCCCCGGCCGCCGGCCTCGACGCCGACGATCTGGACGTCCTTGTCGTCGAGGAACGGGTGGAACAGGCCGATGGCGTTGGAGCCGCCGCCGACGGCGGCGACGAGCATGTCCGGCAGCCGGCCTTCGGCGGCCATGATCTGCTCGCGAGTCTCCTTGCCGATCACGCTCTGGAACTCCCTGACGAGTTCCGGATAGGGGTGCGGTCCGGCGGCCGTGCCGATCAGGTAGTAGGTCGAGTCGACATTGGTTACCCAGTCCCGCAGCGCCTCGTTCATGGCGTCCTTCAGCGTGCCGTGGCCGGAGGTGACCGGCACGACCTCGGCGCCCAGCAGCTTCATGCGGAAGACGTTGGGCGCCTGCCGCTCGACATCCGTCGCCCCCATGTAGACGACGCAGGGAAAGCCGAAGCGCGCCGCCACCGTCGCCGACGCGACCCCGTGCTGGCCGGCACCGGTCTCGGCGATGATCCGGGTCTTGCCCATCTTCTTGGCGAGCAGGATCTGCCCGAGGCAGTTGTTGATCTTGTGCGAACCGGTGTGGTTCAACTCGTCGCGCTTGAAATAGATCCTGGCGCCGCCGAGCTTCTCGGTCAGCCGCTCGGCGAAATAGAGCGGCGACGGTCGGCCGGTGTAGTGGGTGTTGAGATGCTCGAGCTCGGCCTTGAATGCCGGATCGACGCGCGCCTCGTTCCAAGCCTGTTCGAGGTCGAGGATCAGCGGCATCAGCGTCTCGGCGACGAAGCGGCCGCCGAAGATGCCGAAGCGCCCTTCTTCGTCGGGACCGGCGCGGAAGGAATTGGGCTGCAGCTGGTTCACGAGGCTCGAGCCTTTCTGGGTGAGACGTCCGGCGCCAGGCGCTCCAAGGCGTCGAAGAAGGAATGGATGCGGGCGGGATCCTTGACGCCCGGCGCGCTTTCCACGCCGGACGACACGTCGATGCCCGCCGGTCGGGCGATGCGCACCGCATCGGCGACGTTGCCGGCGTCGATCCCGCCGGAGAGCATGTAGCCCAACCGCGGATCGAGCCCCTTCAGCAGCGTCCAGTCGAAGGCGACGCCGTTGCCGCCGGGCAAGACCGAGCCCTTCGGACGCCGGGAATCGAGGAGGATGCGGTCGGCAACGCCTTCATGCGCCGCTATCGCGCCGAGGTCCTCGGCCGCGGCGACCGGCAACGCCTTCATCACCTTGAGCCCACTGCGCGCCTTGATGTCGCGCACCCGCTCGGGGGTCTCGGCGCCGTGCAGCTGCAGCCAGTCCGGCCGCACCGTCTCGGCAAACCGGTCGACCAGCGCGTCATCGGGATCGACGGTGACAATCACCGTCGCGGCGCGCCCGTCTACGAGTCTCACGAGCCGCGCCATGGCCTCGAGGTCGAGATGCCGCGGGCTCTTCTCGAACGACACGAATCCGACATGGCTCGCGCCGCGCTCCAGCGCCGCGTCCACCGTCTCGGGCGTGGAAAGACCGCAGATCTTGATGTCCATTACACCGAATTAGTCTTCGCCGCGGCGTTTGTCGATGCATGAGACGACGCAACGCGGATCTCAGGTGCAGGCTCAACGCGGCCCGAAATCGATCGCGTGGAGTTGCGTGCCCTGCCGCTTCAGCCAGTCGCGGCCGTAGTCGGTGTGCGGAGAGAGATCGCGGCAGAGCGCCCAGAAGCCGGGCCCGTGATTCATCTCGCGAAAATGCGCCACCTCGTGGGCGGCGAGATAGTCGAGCACGGGAGCCGGCGCCATAACGATCCGCCAGGAGAAGGCGAGACGCCGGTCGGCGGTGCAGGAACCCCAGCGGCTGCGCGTGTCCTTCAGGGTGATGGCGCGCGGGGCGAGGCCGACCGCCGCGGCGTGGCGCCCGACGGCCGATTCCAGATCGCGCCGCGCCTCGCGCTTCAGCGCGTCGGCCACCCGCCGGACGAAATGCCGCGCGTCGCCGCCCACGAGGAGGCGGTGGCCATCCTCATGCTGCTCCAACCGGCTGACCCGCTGCTCCGGCCGATGGACCAGCCTGATGTCCTCGCCGCGCAGCTTCAGCACCGCTCCGTCCGCCACCGCGACGGAGGGCGGGACGCGGGAGAGGCGGCTCTCGACCCAGCCCCGGTGCCGCTCCAGGAACTCGCCGATCATGCGCGGGGAGGCCGAGCGCGGCGCCGTCACCACGACACCGGTACCGCCGGAGGCAAGCCGCAGGATCATCCGCTTCGCCCGCGGATTGCGGCGCACCATGACCGGCAGCGACCCGGCCGCCAGATCGAGCCGATCGGGGACGGGCAGGTCGGGCGCGGTCCGGCGCAGGAGAAACGGCATGGGCGGAATTCTTGTGACGCGGATCGAGGGACCGGGCCGGCGACGTCGCGGGCCCGCGAATCGCATTCTACACCAGCCCGCCAAGAAAATGGCGGCACCCCGGAGGACGCCGCCATCGTTCGGTCTCTCCGGCTGGACAGACAGCCGTATCAGGCAGGCTGCCCGTCGACGACCGGGCCGTCGTCGCGGCGGTTGCGGCGCTCGGCCATGAAGCGGTCGAACTCCTCCTGGTCCTTCGCCCGGCGAAGTTCGCGGGCATAGGCGGCGAACTCGGCCTCGGCGTCGTGCAGCCGGCGGCGCTCCTCGTCGAGACGGGAAAGCTCCTTCTCGCGCCAGTCGTCGAAGGCGACGTTGCCGGTCTGTGCCGCGAAGGGCTGGCCCATCCCGGTGCGGCGGATCGAGCCCATGAAGCGGTCGGTCGAGCGGCCGACGTCACGACGGAAACCTTCGAGACGGTCGCCCCAAAGAATATAAGCCAGCATGGCAAGACCAAGCGGCCAGAAGATCATGAAACCACCGATCATCAGCGCGATGGTTGCGGGGGTCCAGGCAGGACGGATCAAAGCTTGCGAAGACATCGCAGTCACGTTCCTTTCGAAAATGGCCGCGATGCGCGAGCACCGCGGGAGTTAGTACTCCTCAACACAGTTTCGAGATGGTGAGTGGGAAACGACCGTTCAATCACCTGACGGAAAAAATCGGCAGCGTTCGAGCGGAGCGCGGGTGGCAGCCGCGTTCAACCGCCGGACCCGGGCGCAGCCCCCGTCCCGAGCGCCCAGTCCGGCACCGCGCTGATCGTGACGCCGAACAGGGTCGTCAGCAGCAGATAGCCGAGGCTGGAGATGACGACGAGGGCGGCGAGATTGTGCCAGGCGCCCACCTTCGCCATCGTCGGGATCGACATCTTGCCGGAGGCGAAGACGATGGCGTTGGGCGGCGTCGCGACCGGCAGCATGAAGGCCATCGAGGCCGCCAGCGCTGCCGGCACGGCGAGCATCAGCGGGTTTTCGCCGAGAGTCAGCGACAGGGCCGCGACGAGCGGCAGGAAGGTTGCCGCCGTCGCGGTGTTCGACGTGAACTCGGTCAGGAGCAGGATCACCAGCGCGATCAGCGCCGCCAGGCCGATCAGCGGCAGATATGCCGCCGCCGACCCCAGTGCCTCACCGATCCACTGGTCGAGACCGGTTCCCGCCACCGCACTCGCAAGGCTGAGCCCGCCGCCGAAGAGCAGCAGGATGCCCCAGGGCAGGGTCGAGGCGGTCCGCCAGTCGAGCACCGCCTCGCCCGGCTTGCGCCCGGACGGGAGCAGGAACAGGATTACGGCTGCCGCAATCGCGATGCTGCTGTCGTTGAGGTTCGGCAGGATCGGCTGGAGAGCCGTCCGGAATACCCAGAGGAAGGCCGTGGCGACGAAGACGATGCCGACCAGCACCTCGCCGCGCGACCATCTGCCGAGGCCTTCGAACTGCGAAGCGATGATGTCCCTGGCGCCTTCGATCTCGCCGGTCGACAGACGCACCACGAAGCGCGTCAGGAGCAGCCACGAAATCAGCAGCATAACCAGCGCGACGGGGACGCCGATGAGCATCCAGCGGCCGAATCCCAGGTCGTAGCCATAGGCCTGGTTGAGACTGCCGGCGAGCAGCGCGTTGGGCGGGGTGCCGATCAGCGTCGCGACGCCGCCGATCGAGGCCGCGTAGGCGACGCCCAGCAGCAGCGCGATCGAAAAACGACTGTCGCTCCGGCCATCGGGATCGAGCAGTTCGGCCACCGACAGGGCGATCGGCAGCATCATCACGGTGGTGGCGGTGTTCGATACCCACATGGAGCAGAAGGCCGTCGCGATCATGAAGCCGGCGACGACATGATGCTGGCGCGAGCCGGTCCAGGAGACGATGTTCAGCGCGACCCGCCGGTGCAGTTCCCACTTCTCCATGGCCTTGGCGAGAATGAAGCCGCCCATGAAGAGGAAGATCACCGGATCGGCATAGGGCGCCGCGGCTTCGCTCATGGAACGCGCTCCGATGAACGGGAACAGCGCGAGCGGCGCGAGCGCCGTCACCGGCACCGGCACCGCCTCGGTGATCCACCAGACGATCATCAGCACGGCGACGGCCACGACGCCCCAGGCCTCGCGACCGAGCCCTTCGGGCGGCGGCAGGAGGAGGACCAGGAAAAACAGGCAAAGCCCGATGACGGCCGGCACCAGACGCAGCATCCCGGTGTCCTCGGCCTCCGGCTGCGGCGGGCCGTTGCCGTCGCCGTCCGCCGGGCTGGTGCCGTTGTTCCTGCCTGCCGCGGCCATGGCGTACCCCGTCGTCTCGTCGCGCGACCTCATAGGTGAAACAACCGCTCACGCCAATGCCCCGGCCGCCCCCGGCGCCGCCTGTCATCCGGCTGACGCATCGCAGCGGTAACGATGCGCCTGACGCCCCTGGAGCAAGCTCTGCCGATGCCCCGTCGTCTCGTCGTGCCAAGCCTGCCCCAGATCCTTCGCCGCGAACGCGGCGGAGCGGCCGAGCTTGACGGTCGGAGCCTGCTGCCATGAAGATGATCGCGCTGGCTGGCGCCCTCCCGCCATTGCGCCGTCCGGCCGGCACGAGCCGGGGAGGCAAGCCGACATGCCCGCGACGATCATCCCCACCCTTCGCTACCGGAACGCCCGGGCCATGATCGACTGGCTTTGCAGCACGTTCGGCTTCGAGCGCCACGCCGTCCACGAAACCGACGACGGCGCGGTGCTCCACGCCGAACTCGTCCACGGCGACGGCATGATCATGCTCGGCGACGCGCGCGACGACGCCTTCGGCGCGCTCCAGTCTCCGCCCGTCGAGGGCTCGCCCGTGAACCAGAGCCCCTACGTCGTCGTGGAGGACATCGAACAGCTCTACGAGGCAGCCAAGGCTGCCGGCGCCAGCATCGTCATGGACATCCGCGACCAGGACTACGGTTCCCGCGAGTTCTCCTGCCGCGATCCCGAGGGCCAGCTATGGAATTTCGGCACCTACAATCCCTGGAAGGCCGGCGAGTGACCGGCGCCTAGATCGCGGCCAGCGAGAGCCCGGCAGCATGGAGTGGACCCAGGCGATCGATTCCTATTGCGAGCGCACGAGCGCAGCCTTCTGGGCCGAGCCGGTCAACGCCGCCACCAATCTCGCCTTCCTCGTCGCCGCCCTCCTCGGCTTCGTCCTCTGGCGGCGCTCCGGTCGACGGGATTCGGCGAGCCTCTTCCTGGTGATCCTCGTCGGCGTGATCGGGATCGGGTCGTTCCTCTTCCACACCTTCGCCAACCGCTGGTCGAGCCTCGCCGACATCGTGCCGATCTCGGTCTTCATCTATGCTTATTTCGGGCTCGCCCTGGTCCGCTTCGTCGGGCTCGGCCGCGGCGTCGCGGCGCTGGCGACGCTGGCCTTCCTCGGCGCGTCGGTGGCGGCCGGCCCGCTGCTTGCGCCGCTGGCCGGCTCGTCCTCCGGCTATTTTCCGGCGCTCGCCGCGCTGATCGCGGTCGGCGGCGGGCTGACCCTGGCCGGGCGGGCGCCGGGGCCGCTCGTGCTGGCGGCCGGGGGCGTCTTCGTGGTCTCGCTGGCGTTCCGGATGGTCGATCAGCCGCTTTGCGCAGACTGGCCGCTCGGCACGCATTTCGGCTGGCACATTCTGAACGCGACGACGCTCGGCCTGCTGCTGGCGGCAGCGATCAGGACGCCCCCGCGGACGGCGCGCGGCTAGCAGCGGCCTTGGGGAGGGCCGGACTGACCAGCCCCTGCCGCAAAAAAGAGGCCGGGCGCCTCCCCCGAAGCACCCGGCCCTGGCGGGTCCCCCGCCGTGGTAACCGTGGGGACGCCCCTGCGGGCGCCCGATCTGTCGTGTCAGCGCGCTGCGAGCCGCTCCGCTCCCTGCCGGACCACAACCTTCGCGTCCATCGGAACGCGCTCGTAAAGGTCGATGATGTCCTGGTTCATCAGACGGATACAGCCCGAGGAGGCCGCCGTGCCGATCGTCCACCATTCCGGCGTGCCGTGCAGCCGGAACAGCGTGTCCTTGCCGTTCTGGTACAGATAGAGGGCACGGGCGCCGAGCGGGTTCTGCAGGCCCGGGTCCATGCCCTGCCGATAGGGCTCAAGTTCGGGCTTGCGGTCGATCATCTCGGCCGGCGGAAACCATTTCGGCCAATGCTGCTTGTCGCGGATATTGGCCTCGCCTGCCCAGGAGAAGCCGGTCTTGCCGACGCCGATCCCGTAGCGCATCGCCATGCCGTCCGGCTCGACGACGTAAAGGAAGCGGTTCGGCGTGTCGACGACGACGGTGCCCGGCGCGTGCGCGCGCCCTTCCTCGAAGGATACGCGCTGGCGCAGATATTGCGGGTCGATCTTCTGGGTGGGGATCGGCGGCAGCGCGTAGCCGTCGTCGATCGTGCCGCCATAGCCAAGCGCCGTCGCCGCGGCGAGGCTTCCCTCCGTAGGCAGCGCGTCGGGTGCCGTATAGGCCGCGGAGATGGCCCCGCTCGACGGCGCCAGAGCCGCGCGTTGCGAATTCGCACAGCCCGCCATCGTGGCGAGCGATGCGACGGCGACGCCGACGAGGAGGAGGGACTTTGTCTTCATCACGTTGCCAATTTCGGTGCGATGGATGGGACCGTCGCCGAGCAAGCGACGCCTTCACGGTCCCGGCCATTGTGAGCCAGTCCCTCGATAGGCTGCGCAATCTGGCGAAGCAATGGCAGCATTAGGCGCCGGGATGGTTAAGAAAGCCTTTGTTGCGGGCGAGTGACAGTTGACGGGGCAGGCTGCCGCAACATCTTCCGGAAAACGTGGATGTTGGAGCGACCTGCGAGGGCTTCTCATGAATATCGGGGAGGCGTCCAGACTATCGGGTCTGCCACCGAAGACCATACGCTATTATGAGGAAGTCGGGCTGGTGACGCCGGCGCGCGCCAACAACGGCTACCGCAACTACCGCGACCGCGACGTGCACATGCTGCGTTTCCTGCAGCGCTCGCGCTCGCTGGGCTTTTCCATCGAGGAGGCGCGGCGCCTGCTCTCCCTCTACGCTGACGAGAACCGCAAGAGCGAGGACGTCAAGCGCCTGGCAAGCCGCCGCATGGCGGAGATCGACCGCAAGATCGCCGAGCTGATGTCGCTGAAGCGGGTTCTCCTGGACCTGACGGAGCAGTGCCAGGGCGGCGGCGGGCCCGACTGTCCGATCCTCGAGGAGATCGCCGGGCGGACCGACGCCTGAATCCGGGCCATCGCACGTTGCCGGTTTGTTCGATTTCCGCTTGCGGCGCACAGGCGCGGTTGGCTATGTCTGTGTCATGCCAATCGTCGCTCCCTTCCGCACCGATCCCCTGATCGACGGCCGCCAGTCAGAAAGGGCGCTGATGGTCCGGCGCGGCGTGCAGCGCCTGATGACCGCCCGCCGCGTCTCGCTGCTGCCGGAGGTCCCGCTGACGTCCGGGCGACGGGCGGATCTCCTGTGCCTGTCGGAGAAGGGCGATTTCTCGATCATCGAGATCAAGACCTCGATCGAGGACTTCCGGTCGGACCATAAATGGCCGGCCTATCGGCTGCATTGCGACAGGCTGTATTTCGCGACGCATCCGGGCGTGCCCGTCGACATCTTCCCGGAGAGCTGCGGCCTGATCCTCTCCGACGGCTACGGCGCCGAGATCCTGCGCGAGGCCGAGCCGGAACGGCTGGCGCCGGCAACGCGCAAGGCGCTGATGCTGCGCTTCGCGCGGCTTTCGGCCGATCGGCTGCTGCAGGCCGAATGGGCGGCCAATCCCTTCATGACCGGGCCGATGGGCTGGGATGAAGAGGACTGAGCGAACCCAGCCGGGGCGTTAGCTCGCGGCACAGCAAGACCGGCCGCAGGGGCCGCTCCAAACCAGAGGACCCCGTCAGCGCGGCGCGCGCTTGGCTAGGATGCGCTGCAGGGTACGACGGTGCATCGACAGGCGCCGCGCCGTCTCCGACACGTTGCGGTCGCAGAGCTCGTAGATGCGCTGGATATGCTCCCAGCGGACCCGGTCGGCGGACATCGGGTTCTCCGGCGGTGCGGCCCGGTCGCCGTGCTCCCTCGTCAGCGCGCCGATCACTTCGTCGGCATCGGCCGGCTTGGCGAGATAGTCGATGGCGCCGAGCTTCACCGCGGTGACGGCCGTCGCGATGTTGCCGTAGCCGGTCAGCACCACGACCCGCGCATCCTCGCGCGCCCGCTGCAGCGCCTCGATCACGTCCAGCCCGTTGCCGTCGGCCAGCCGCATGTCGACCACCGCGTAGTCCGGCGCCGAGTGGCGCAGGGAAGCGATGCCGTCGGCGACGCTTTCGGCGGTGGTCACGGCGAACCCACGCTGCTCCAGCGCACGACTCATGCGCTGCAGAAACGGCCGGTCGTCGTCGACCAGAAGCAGGGAGCCGCGGCCCTCCGGCAAGTGGGCAGGGGCGGACGCGGTCTCTTCCATCAACATTGCAGGGCCTCCCTCGGCAAGGCTCGATCGAGCTGACAGCCGAAATGGCGCCGGGGCTTTCGCCTTCAACGGCTACCGAATGCCCTCACGGCAATCGTGACGGAAACGTGATCCGGTGCCCCCGGAAGCTGGCGGCCGCTCGACCCGTTCCGGCTTCAGTACCGGCTGGCCGAGCGGCTGGCGAGAAACACGTCGAGCGGCCAGACGATCGCGACGCGGGCGCCGCTGCGGGCGTCGTCTTCGTAATTAGCCGGCCGAACCGTCGCGCCCGAGCGCTCCAGCAGGGTCTTGGCGATGAAAAGGCCAAGGCCGAGCCCACCGCCGCCCTTGCGCTCGGCCGGCTCGCGGTCGGACATGTACGGATCGCCGATGCGGCTGAGGATCTCGGGCGCGAACCCCGGGCCGTCGTCCTCGACCACGATGCGCAACTCCTTCTCCGTCCAGCCGACGGTGATCGTCACGTCGGAATCGGCGAAGTCGACGGCGTTCTCGACGATGTTGCCGAGCCCGTAGACGATACCGGCGTTGCGCCGGGCGACGGGTTCGGGGCCGCTGCGCTCCTCCATCACCACCCGCACGTCGACGCCGAAATAGCGGTGCGGCTCCGCGACCTCGTCGATCAACGAGGTGACGGACAGGCTGGCAAGGTGGGACTCGCTCTCCGACGAGAGGGAGCTTAGCTGGCGCAGTATCGTCCGACAGCGCTCCGACTGCTCGACCAGAAGCTCGACATCCTCGCGCTGCGGATCGTCGCGGGGCACCTGCGCCGCCATCTCCTTCACGACCAGGGCGATGGTTGCCAGCGGCGTGCCCAGCTCGTGGGCGGCGGCCGCGGCCAGCCCATCCAGCGCCGACAGATGCTGTTCGCGCTGCAGGACCAGCTCCGTTGCGCTGAGCGCGTCGGCCAAGGCCCGCGACTCCGCCGCGACGCGGTAGATGTAGATCGAGGCGAAGACCAGCGTCGTGACGATCGCGAACCACAGTCCCCCGACATAGCTCGGCGGCAGCATCAGCGAATGGCCGTGCGGCCAGGGGACCGGCAGGTGGAAGAAGGCAAGGAACGTCGTGGCGGCGACCGCGAGGACGCTGAGGGCGACGGTGGTCAGCGGCGGCTGCGTCGCGGCGGCGATGATCGCCGGCACGACGAGGAAGACCGTGAACGGGTTCTCGATGCCGCCGGTGAGGAACAGCAGGCCCGAGGGCTGAACGATGTCGAAGGTCAGGACGGCCGCCGCCGCCGTCGGCGACATGCGCCGGCTCGCGGGAAAGCGCAGCGTCAGATAGACGTTCAGCGCCACCGAAAGAGCGATGAGCAACAGGCAGGCGGCGATCGGAAACGGCCACCACAGGCCCCACGCGACGAAGACGCAGGCAGCGGTCTGCCCCGCCACGGACAGCCACCGCAGCCTCACCAGCGTGGCGAGGCGCAGACGCTGGCTCTCGCGCATCATCGTGACGAAGGCTGGCAGTCGCAGGTTGAAGCCGGCGCGGGTGAGTTGGTCCATCCGCCACACCTAGCCTTCGGCGAGCCGCGGCGACAGAGGGCAAAGCGGCGCAGCCGAATCGGTCTGGCGCGGCGGGCGCGGCGTCATGACGGGGGAATGGAACGCGGCAGCCGGTCAGCGGCTTACCTGCTCAACGCATCAGGAAAGGACGCGACATGGCCCTGAACAATCTCAAGGACATCTATATCGACCAGCTGCAGGACCTCTACAGCGCCGACAGCCAGGCCGCCAAGATCACCCGCGAACTGGCCGCCAGGGCTCACGACGCCAATCTGAAGGAAGCGCTGCAGGCCGGCGTCGAAGGCATCGAGGACGGCATGGCGACCCTGAAGGAGCTGATCACCGCGCATGGTGCCGACCCGAAGGGGGAGCACTGCAAGGGCATGGAGGGCCTGGTGAAGGAAGCGCGCGCTCACGCGATCGAAGAGGAGATCACCGACCCCGACGCCCGCGACGCGATGATCATCACCCAGTACCAGCGCATGACGCATTACGGCATTGCCGGCTATGGCTGCCTCGTCGCCTTCGCCGGCCGGCTGGGCCTCGACGACGACCAGGAGAAGCTGCAGGAGTGCCTCGACGCCACCTATGACGGCGACGACACGATGACCGCCATCGCCACCGGCGGCATCAACCAGGCCGCGATGAACTGATCAGGCGACGCGGGCTCGGCAGCTGCCGCTGCCTGTCCTGTCCGGAACCGGCGCCGGGCATCCTGGCATCTGCATCAGCGGCGCGGCTTCGCCCGCGCCGTCGCCAGGGCCCGCGCCGGATCCTCGGGCCATTCGTGCTTCGGATAGCGGCCGCGCAGCTCGGCCCGGACGTCGGCCCAGGACCCTTCCCAGAAGCCCGGCAGGTCGCGGGTGATCTGGATCGGCCGGTGTGCCGGAGAAAGAAGCTCCAGCGTCAGCTTCAGCCGGCCATCGGCTATCGTCGGATGACGGATCAGCCCGAAAAGCTCCTGGACGCGGATCGCCAGAACCGGCTGGTCGGCCTCGTAGCGGATCGGCACGATCGATCCGGAAGGCGCAGCGAAATGCGTCGGCGCCATCGCCTCGAGACGCCCCGCCGGGCCCGGCGGCAACAGCCCGCGCAGCGCCTCCGCCATCGCATCCGGTGCGAACTGCGCCAGCCCGGTCACTCCCGGCAGATACGGCAGCAGCCAGTCTTCCAGCCCGGCCAGCAGAGCCTCATCCGACAGATCCGGCCATGGCGGGCCATAGGCGGCGGCGAGAAAGCGCATCCGCCGCAAGAGCCGCTCGCCCTCCTTGCCGAAGGGCAACGCCTGGAATCCGAGCCGGCGGATGCCGTCGGCGAGGGCGGTCGACGCCGCGTCTCCCGCCGGCACCGGTTGCGGCACTTCCTCGATCGTCGCCCGGCCCAGCCGGCGGACGCGCCGGGCTCGCACCTGCCTTGCCGCCATGTCGAAGCCGACGACGTCCTCCACCGTCCCGCGTTCGGCCAGCAGGCGCTCCATAGACGCCGGCGCGAGCGCCGCGGCGGCGAGAATGCGTCCGGCGCGCGCCGCGCCCTGGAGTTCGGCGACGACGACGAACCGCTCGCGCGCCAAAGCATGCGAGGCGTCGAGCACGCCGCCCCGGCCGTTGGCGAGGACGAAATGCCCGCGCGCGCCGCGGGCGACGGCGACGCGGTCCGGATAGGCGAGCGCCAGCAGATCGCCCGGCTCCGTGCCGTCGAGCGGGGCCGGCGCCGCCGCACCGGGTGTCGCGGCGATACGGCGGGCGAGCTTGCCGGCGGCGCGGGCGCGCCCTCCTTCGTCGTGGCGGAAGCGCCGCAACCGCTCGGCGAGATCGATGTCGGCGCCGCCGAGGCCGCGCTCCGTCAGAAGCACCGCCAGCATGGCCGCGTCGCGTCGCGCGGCAGCCGGCGCGCCGACGACCATGCGGGCGAGCCGGGGCGGCAACGGCAGGACCCGCATCGCCTCGCCGATTGACGTCAGCCGCCCGTCGCCGTCCAGCCCGCCGAGTTCGACGAGCAGGGCGCGCGCCTCGGCGACGGCCGGCCCGGGCGGCGGATCGAGAAAGGCCATGTCGGCCGGCTCGCCGACGCCCCAGGCGGCGCAGTCGAGGACCATGCCGGCGAGGTCGCTGGCGAGGATCTCCGGCCGGTCGAACGGATCGAGCGCGGCGGTCTGCTCCGCCCGCCACAGCCGGATCGCGGTTCCCGGCGCCGTGCGCCCCGCGCGTCCCGCCCGCTGGTCCGCAGCAGCCCGCGAGATCCGCACCGTCTCCAGCCGTGACAGGCCGGTTGCCGGCTCGAAGACCGGCCGGCGGCGAAGCCCCGAATCGATCACCACCGAGACGCCGTCGATGGTCAACGAGGTCTCCGCAATCGACGTCGCCAGCACGACCTTGCGCGTGCCGGCCGGCGCCGGGCGGACGGCGATGTCCTGCGCCGCGCCCTCCATCGCGCCGTAGAGCGGCGCGATGATCACGTCCTGCGGCGCGTCCTCCCGCAGTCGCTCCGCGACGCGCTCGATCTCGCGCTGGCCGGGCAGGAACACCAGCAGGCTGCCCGCCTCCTCCGCCAGCGCCGCGCGCACCGCGGCCGCTACGGCATTTTCGACCGGCTCGGTGCCGGGCCGGTCGCGATAGCCGATCGTCACCGGAAAGGCGCGGCCCTGGCTTTCGACGACGGGCGCGCCGCCGAGCAGCGTCGCGACGCGAGCGCCGTCGAGCGTTGCCGACATGACCAGAAGGCGGAGGTCTTCGCGCAGGGCGGAGGCGACGTCGAGGGCCAGAGCCAGACCGAAGTCGCCGTCGAGGGAGCGCTCGTGGAACTCGTCGAAGATCACGGCGGAAACACCGGCGAGTTCGGGATCCGCCAGCACCATCCGGGTGAACACGCCTTCGGTCACCACCTCGATGCGGGTCCGGGCCGACACGAGCGTGTCGAGGCGCATGCGCCAGCCGACGGTCTCGCCGACCGGCTCGCCGATGATCTCCGCCATCCGGCGTGCCGCCGCCCGCGCCGCCAGGCGCCGCGGCTCGATGAGCAGGATCCTGCCGTCGCCGCGGAACGATGCGCCGAGGAGATGCAGCGGCACCAGCGTCGTCTTGCCGGCGCCGGGCGGGGCGACGAGGACGGCCCGGCCGCGGCTTTCGAGCGCCTCGGCCAGTTCGGCAAGCACGGCGGAGACCGGCAGGGCGGGGAGCGGCGGACGCTTCATCTTGCGGTGTCCGACAGGTCGATCACCGGCCCGCCGGCCGCCGCCGCATCGTCACGATCATGGGTGACGAGGACCGCCGGTATGCCGCGCTCGGCGACCATGGCGAAGACGAGGTCGCGGACGGTCGACCGCAGATCGGCGTCCAGCCGCGAGAACGGCTCGTCGAGGAGCAGCGCCTCCGGCTCGGCCAGCAGCGTGCGGGCGAGCGCCACCCTTGCCGCCTGGCCCCCGGAGAGGGTGGCGGGGTCGCGGCCGAGATAACCTTCGAGGCCGACCTTCGCCAGCATCGCTTCGGCGGCCGCCAGGCGCTGGCGGCGACCGAGAAGGCGCGGCGGCAGCGCGAAAAGCAGATTGCCGCCGACCGACATGTGCGGATAGAGCAGCGCGTCCTGGAAGAGCAGGCCGACGCGCCGACGCTCGGGCGAAAGCCCGGTGAGATCGCGACCGTTGAGGCGGACGGTGCCGCCGGCCGCGAAGGCAGGATCGAGAAACCCCGCGATCAGTGCGAACAGCGTAGACTTGCCGGAGCCGGAGGGGCCCATGACGCTCAGCGTCTCGCCGCCGGGTACGTGGCGGTCGATCTCGAACAGGCGGCGCGTCCCGAGCCGGACCGAAAGCCTGTCGAGCCGCAGGCCCTCATCCTCCTTGATCATGCCGCCCTCATGCCGCGTCGCCGAGCGCCGAGCAAGACCGGCGCGATGGCGGCCAGGGCGAACACGGCGAAGGGCAGCAGCGTCTGCAACAGCGCGTAGACGCCGATGACGCGGCGGTCGCCGCCCGCCGCGAGCGCCACCGCCTCGGTGGTGATGGTCGGCAGGCGCCCGGCGCCGATCAGCACCGTCGGCAGATACTGGCCGATCGACGCGGCGAAGCCGATGGCGAGCGCGGTCATGACGGGTGCTGCCAGCAGCGGCAGCCGGACGCGCAGGAACGCGGTCATCCGGGACCGGCCGAGGCTTGCGGCGACGCGCTCATAGCGCGGGTCCAGCGCAAACCAGGGATCGGCCAAGGCAAGCGCCGCGTAGGGCGCGACGAAGACGAGATGCACCGCCACCAGGAGCGGTAGCGACGGCGTCAGCCCGGCGCCGAGGATCAGCACCTGCAGCCCGAACACGAAGGCCACCTGCGGCACGATCAACGGCAGATAGATCAGGCCGGTGACCATCGGCGTGAGCCGGACCTCGCCGGCGCGCGCAGCGGGGAAGCGCCGACGCCGGCCCTCGAGCAGCAGCACGACGAGGACGAGCGCCAGGAGCGCCGCCGCCAGCGCCACCACGAAGCTGGTCCAGAGCGGGCCGGATGCGCTGGAGACGGCCCGCTGCCAGTTGCGCAGGGTGATTTCGACGGGCGCGAGATCGGGAAACGCCCAGAAGCCGGCAAACGACCAGAGCACCAGCAGGAGGAGGCCGACGATCACCGCCAGACCCGACAGTGCGACCGGAAGCGCCGCCAGCGCGCGGACCGGCCCGTCGGCGCCGAAGCGCCGGCCGGACCGCGACAGCAGCCGGCGCGCGGCCAGCGCGAGCCGCTCCAGCCCCAGCCAGAGAAGGATGACGGCGAGCGTCACGGCGAGCTGCAGCACGGCGCCCGCCGAGGCGACGAAGCGCTGCGACAGATCCGGATCGTTCATCCAGGAAAGGAGCCGCACCGCGAGCGGCGCCGGCGTCGACGGGCCGAGGATCAAGGCCACGTCCACGACCGAGGAGGCGTAGGCCGCGACCGCCATGACCGGCAGGCGGATCTGCCGGTAGACCGTCGGCCAGACGGTGAGTAGGAACGCCGCCATGCGCCCGTAGCCGAGCAAGCGCGCCAGCTGCAGCCGTCGCTCGGGCTCGGCCTGCGGCAGCGCGGCGAAGGCGACGAGCAGCAGGAACGGCATCTCCTTGGCGATCAGCGCCGCCATCATCGACAGGCCCAGCTTATCGCCGACGATGAGGAGATCGGGCGGTCGATCGAGACCGAGCACAGGGGCCGCAAGGCGGAAGACGAGGCCCGAGGGGGCAATGAGGAACAGCAGGCCGAAGGCGGCGGCGGCGTGCGGTACGGCCAGAAGCGGCGCCAGTCCCTGGCGGGCAGCGCGGAAGGCCGGCGTGCCGAAGAACGCGGCGAGAAAAATCGCGATGCCGACGACGGAGATCATCGTCGTCAGGAGCCCGGCGGCAAGGCTCAGCCCCACCGACCCGGCGAGGCCCGGCTTGACGAGCAGCTGGCGGAACGGCTCCAGCGACAGGCTCTCGCCGCCCAGCGCCGGAAGATAGCCGAAGGCCGGCAGCGCCACGCCGGCCATTCCGACGAAGACGGGCGCCGCGAGTGCGAAGGCGATCAGCGAAGGAAGCGTCAGCGCCCGCATCGCGCCATGCCTGCCGTCTCGCCTCAACT
>DASYHY010000196.1:0-6323 GCA_036252795.1 Aurantimonas sp.
CCGAGATAGCGGGCGAGATAGGCGTGTTCGAAATAGGTGTCGTTGTGCGGCCCCGGCGTCAGCAGGCCGACGCTCGACATGTCCGATCCGGCAAGTCCGTTCAGCGCCTCGCGGAAGCGCTGGAAGAAGGCGGCCAGCCGCTCGACGTTCATCTGCCGGGCGAGCTCCGGAAACGCCCTCGAGGTCGCCACCCGATTCTCCAGCGCGAAGCCGGCGCCGGAAGGCGCCTGGGTGCGGTCGCCGAGCACCCACCACCGCCCGTCCGGGCCGCGGCCGAGATCGATGGCGATGAAGCGGATCAAGGGCGCGCCGGAGCGGCCCTGATCGGCGAGTGGCCGCAGGAACTCCGGGTTGCGCCCGAGAATCGCGCCGGGCAGCACGCCGTCGCGGACCAGAAGCCGCTCCCCGTAGATGTCGCCGAGAAGACGCTCGAGAAAACCGGCCCGCTGCACCAGGCCGGCGGCGAGCTGCGCCCACTCGGCGGGATCGACGACCAGCGGCGGCTGCGACAGCGGCCATTCGCGCTCGTCGTCGCCGTTGTCTCCCGCCCGGTAGATGCGGTGATGGACGCCCGCTTCGCTGAGGTACTGGCTGGCGCTGCGAAACCGTCCCTCGCGCTCGCTTTCCGGCATCGAGGCCAGCGCGTCGACCAGCGGCCGGTAATGCGGGCGGACGGTGCCGTCGCCCGCCAGCATCTCGTCGCGGCCCGGGCCAAGGAGCGAGGCGTAGCGCGTAATCGGGGGCCAGGGCGCTGATTGTTGCATGCGGGGGGATCGACCTCTTGACGCCAACCGCTATAGCAGCCTTCGCTTCGCGGAACATCGTCAGAGATCGGACATCATGCGCGCACACCTTCGCAACCTGCTCGGCACGCGCAGGTGGGAATACTTCATCGTCGCCGTCATCCTGCTCAATGCCGTCACGCTCGGGCTTGAGACCGACCCCTGGGTGATGAGCGTTGCCGGGCCGTTCCTGCTCGCGCTCGACAGCCTGATCCTCGGTATCTTCGTCGTCGAGATCACGCTGCGGATCTATGCGTTCGGATGGCGGTTCTTCCGCGACCCGTGGAGCCTGTTCGACTTCTTCGTCGTGGGCATCTCGCTGCTGCCGGCGACGGGGCCGCTGACGGTGCTGCGCGCTCTGCGCATCCTCAGGGTGCTGCGGCTGATCTCGGTCATCCCGTCGCTGCGGCGGGTGATCGGCGGCCTGATCGCGGCGCTGCCGGGCATGGGCTCGATCATCGTCCTCCTGCTGCTGGTCTTCTACGTCTTTGCTGTGATGGCGACGAAGCTTTACGGCGCCACGTTTCCGGACTGGTTCGGCAGCATCGGCGCCTCGATCTACACGCTGTTCCAGGTGATGACGCTGGAAAGCTGGTCGATGGGCATCGTCCGCCCGGTCATGGAAGCCTATCCGCTTGCCTGGCTGTTCTTCGTGCCGTTCATCCTGTCGACCACCTACGCGGTGCTCAACCTGTTCATCGGTGTCATCGTCTCGGCGATGCAGGACGAGCATCTGGCGGTCAGCGACGCCGACCGCGAGCAGGTGCACGAGGAGAACGTGCAGATCCTCCGGGAGCTGAAGGCGCTCCGGATGGAGATGGCCGCGCTGCAGTCGCGGCTCGGCCAGGGCGGCGAGGCGCCGCGCCCCTGACCGGCCGGCCTCAGCCGGTCGCCAGAAAAGCCGGGCGGCGCAGGTCCAGCGTCGCCGGAAAGGCCGGATCGGGCACTTCCCGCAGGGGCTCGTATTGGCCGGGCGTGTGGCCGATCTCCTCGAAGCGGGCGAGGCGCCGCGCCTCGGCCTCGTAGGAGTTGACCGGGAAGACGTCGTAGTTCCGCCCGCCCGGATGGGCGACATGATAGATGCAGCCGCCGAGCGAGCGCTTCGACCAGCGGTCGTAGATATCGAAGGTCAGCGGCGCGTGCACCGGGATCGTGGGGTGCAGGCCGGACGCCGGCTGCCATGCCTTGAAGCGCACGCCGGCAACCGCCGACTTGCCGTTGCCGGTCGCCGTCAGCGGCACCTGGCGCCCGTTGCAGGTGACGACGTGGCGGGCCGGGTCGAAATCCTCGAGCTTGACCTGCAGGCGCTCCACCGAGGAGTCGACGAAGCGGACCGTGCCGCCGATGGCGCCGGTCTCGCCCATCACGTGCCACGGCTCCAGCGCCTGCCGGAGCTCCAGCCTGACGCCCTCGTGCTCGATCTTGCCGCAGAACGGGAAGCGGAACTCGGCCTGCGCCTCGAACCATTCCGGCCGCATCGGATAGCCGGCGCGTGACAGGTCGCCGAGCACCTCGAGGAAGTCCTGCCAGACGAATTCCGGCAGCATGAAGCGGTCGTGCAGCGTCGTGCCCCAGCGGGCGAAGCGGCCGGCCTCCGGCTGCTTCCAGAATTTGGCGATCAGCGCCCGCACGAGAAGCTGCTGGGCAAGGCTCATCCGTGCGTCCGGAGGCATCTCGAAGGCGCGGAACTCGACCAGGCCGAGCCGGCCGGTCGGCCCGTCGGGCGAATAGAGCTTGTCGATGCAGATCTCCGCCCGGTGGGTGTTGCCGGTGACGTCGATCAGCAGGTTGCGGAACAGCCGGTCGGTGAGCCAGGGCGGCACGGCGGAGGAGTCGGCCGGGATCTGCGCCATGGCGATCTCCAGCTCGTAGAGCTGATCGTGACGGCCTTCGTCGACGCGCGGCGCCTGGCTGGTCGGGCCGATGAACAGCCCCGAGAACAGGTAGGACAACGAGGGGTGGCGCTGCCAGTAGAGCACCAGCGACTTCAACAGGTCCGGCCGGCGCAGGAACGGCGAATCCAGCGGCGTCGCGCCGCCGACCACGACATGGTTGCCGCCGCCGGTGCCGGCATGCTTGCCGTCGATCATGAACTTGTCGGTGCCGAGGCGCGACTGTCGCGCATCCTCGTACACCCCGGTCGTGATCGCGACGCTCTCGCGCCAGGAGGCGGAGGGATGGACGTTGACCTCGATGACGCCCGGGTCCGGCGCGACGCGGATGACGTTGAGCCGCGGATCGCTCGGCGGCGCGTAGCCCTCGATCTGCACCGGCAGGCCCTCGGCCTCGGCCACTTCCTCGACCGCCGCAAGCAGTTCCAGATACGCTTCGGCGGATTCCAGCGGTGGCATGAAGACGCAGAGCCGGCCGTCGCGGGGCTCGATGGCAACCGCGGTGCGGACATAGCCGGCGATCTCGGCCGGGGCGTTCGTCGCCGCGCCAGTTCCCGCAGAGCCCGCGTTGGTCGCCGCCTGACGCGCGACGGGCCCGTCGAGCGACTGGCTCATGCCGCCCATCTCCTGGTTCATCGTGCCGCGAGCTGCCGACTGCATCTCGGTGCGGCCGAACTGGGCACGCTGCCGCGGCGGCAATGGCGGGAAGGGCTGGGTCGGGTCGGCGGGGTGGTGGTAGGGATAGTCGCCGGACTCCAGATGCGGCAGCGACGCCAGAGGCAGGCGATAGCCGAGCGCGGAATCGCCGGGCGCGAGGAAGAGATGGCCGCGCCTTGTCGCCCAGCGCTCGGATAGCCACCGGACCTTGCCGGCCCGTGCCTGCCATGCCTGCACCGGAAGGACGTAGCCGGCGGGCTTCGAGAGGCCGCGGCTGAACACGGTGGCGAGACGGGCGCGCTCCTCGCGGTCCTCCAGCTTGGAGTCGGTCGGCTCGACATTGTCCGGTAGCTGCGCCTCGCGGGCGAGCCAGAAGGCGGGGTCCTCGAAAGCCGGCTGGGCATTGTCGGGATCGACGCCGAGCGTCTCGGCGACCTTGACCGCCATGCGCTCGGCCTCGGCGACGCCGGCGGGGCCGTCCGCCGTCTCCCGCGCGACGAGGTCGCCGTTCTTCCAGATCGGCACGCCGTCCTTGCGCCAGTAGAGCGAGAAGGTCCACCGCGGCAGCGTTTCGCCCGGATACCACTTGCCCTGGCCGTGATGCAGGAAGCCGCCGGGCGCGAAGCGGTCGCGCAGCCGGCGGATCAGGTCGTCGGCGAGCCCCCGCTTCATCGGCCCGGTGGCGTCGGCGTTCCACTCGGCCGACTCGAACTCGTCGATCGACACGAAGGTCGGCTCGCCGCCCATGGTCAGGCGCACGTCGCCCGCCCGCAATTCCTGGTCGACCGCCTCGCCCAGCGCGTCCAGCGCCTGCCAGCTTTCCTCGGAGAAGGGGTGGGAGACGCGCGGCCGCTCGGCGATCCGGTCGACCGTCATCTCGAAGTCGAACTCGACTCCGGCCGGGTCGACGGCGCCGCTGATCGGGGCGGCCGAACGGTAATGCGGCGTCGCAGCGAGCGGCACGTGGCTTTCGCCGGTCAGCAGTCCCGAGGTCGGGTCGAGGCCGATCCAGCCGGCGCCCGGCAGGTAGACCTCCGCCCAGGCGTGGAGGTCGGTGAAGTCGACATTGGTCCCGGCCGGCCCGTCGAGCGCGACGCGATCGGGCTTCAGCTGGATCAGGTAGCCGGAGACGAAGCGGGCGGCAAAGCCGAGATGCCGCATGATCTGGACGAGCAGCCACGAGGTGTCGCGGCACGAACCGGAGCCGAGCTCCAGCGTCTCGTCCGGGGTCTGAACGCCCGGCTCGAGCCGCACCAGATAATCGATGCGCTGCTCGAGCAGCCGGTTCAGCCCGACCAGGAAGTCGACCGTATGGGTCTCGCTGCGATCGAGTTCGGCCAGGAACCGCTGCAGATGCGGGCCGGCGGGCTCGGCGCCGAGATAGGCCGTCAGGTCCGTCCGCAGCGGCTCCTCGTAGGCGAAGGGCCACGCCTCGGCCGCTTCCTCGACGAAGAAGTCGAACGGGTTGTAGACCGTCATGTCGGCGATCATGTCGACCTCGATCCGGAACTCCGTTGCGGGCTCGGGAAAGACGAAGCGGGCGAGGTAATTGCCGAACGGATCCTGCTGCCAGTTGACGAAATGCCCCTCGGGCAGGACCTTGAGCGAGTAGGACGGAACCCTGGTGCGCGAGTGCGGCGCGGGCCGCAGCCGGATCACCTGGGGGCCGAGCCGGACCGGGCGGTCGTATCGGTAATGCGTGACGTGATGCAGGGCGGCAAGGATCGACATCGGCGCTTTCGGGTCTGCGGATCGGGAGACTGGCCAGAGACCATAGCCGTCGGGTTGCTGGCGGCAACCCGTCACGACCGCGGCAACGGCTTGCCGCACTGCACATGGGGCGGAACCGTGTCGCCACCAGCGCATTGATGGGCGCAAGCACCAGTTCGGCGCCGGCCGCGCCGCAGAGGGACCGATGAAGCTCTTTTCCTGCTCCTTCTGCTCGCACGTCCTGTTTTTCGAGAACGTCGTCTGCGAGCGCTGCAACCATGCGCTCGGTTACGAGCCGGTCGCCAACCGCATCCTCGCTCTCGAACCCGAAGACGGCATCTGGCGTGCGGCGGGCAGCCACGGCGGCGGCGGGCACTGGAAGTACTGCGCCAATTATGCGCACGGCGTCTGCAACTGGTTGATCGCGGGCGACAGTGCGGACGAGCTCTGCGCCGCCTGCCGCCACAACATCACCGTGCCGGACGTCTCGGACACCGAGAAGGTCGAGCTGTGGCGTCGCATGGAGGTGGCGAAGCGGCGGATGATCTACACCGCGATGCGGCTGCGACTACCGCTGGTCACGCGCACGGAGGATCCGGAAGGTCTCGGGTTCGAGTTCCTGTCCGACGACCCCGGGCCGAGCGGAAAGGTGATGACCGGCCACGACGAGGGTCTGATCACCATCGCGCTGCTCGAGGCGGACGACGCGGAGCGCGAGAAGCGCCGCACGTCGATGGGCGAGCCGTACCGCACGCTGCTCGGGCATTTCCGCCACGAAGTCGGGCACTGGTACTGGGACCGCCTCGTACGCGACGGCGGCGCGCTGGAAGCCTGCCGCGCGACCTTCGGGGACGACGAGGAGGACTACGGCGAGGCGCTGAAGACCCATTATGCCAACGGGCCGAAGCCCGACTGGCAGAACGAGTACGTTTCTTCCTATGCCGGCGCCCACGCCTGGGAGGATTTCGCCGAGACCTGGGCCCATTATTTCCACATCGTGGATACGCTGGAGACCGGCAACAGCTGGGGCGTCAGCGTCGACCCGCGCGTGCCGGACAGCGATCTCCTCACCACACGCACCGACTTCGACGTCTTTGCCGAGGATGTCACGATCAGGCAGATCGCCGATGCATGGCTGGCGCTGTCCGCCGCGCTCAATTCCTTCAACCGCTCGATGGGACATCAGGACCTCTATCCGTTCGTGCTGTCGGATACCGTCATCGGCAAGCTCGGCTTCATCCACGACCTGACGCATGGCCGGTTCGGCAGCGGCCGGCAGAGC
>DASYHY010000197.1:0-8332 GCA_036252795.1 Aurantimonas sp.
CGACCTGCCTCACCGAAGCGAAGACGATGCCGCCCAAACGGGCGGACGGCCGGAGAGGTGGCAGAGTGGTCGAATGCACCGCACTCGAAATGCGGCATACGGGCAACCGTATCGGGGGTTCGAATCCCCCCCTCTCCGCCATATACCCACTCCACAATACTTAAAGAATTGAACATTACGAACATGCTGTCGGTGCACCACCATTGCAGCCCACATTCCTGTAGCGCGCAAAACCAAATGGCGGGCCGCGCAACATCGAGTGGCGGCAGTTCCCCGCCGTTTAATGCCTCTTCGAAACCGACGTTGAAGGGTCCGGCAACTGGGCCTATTGACTGGGTGACGGCGGTGCGTAACGGGCCGCAGGCTTCAGCCGAAGAGGGTGTACCCTCCCTCCCGCTGTCGCCTCACACCGCAGCGCCGCCACGAGGAACCCTGCGAGACCAGATTGCGGCAAAACGTGTAGGAAACAGACCGGCTGGAGTGGACGCCGTTTCGCCGGACAGGCCCTATTGGCACCATACGGCGATCAGAAATTCTTTCCAATCTGGGTGGATCACCAACCCGCTTCGGGACGACATTCTCTTGAAGGATCCTTACGCCGCGGTTGAGACGGGATGATTTCAACGGCCGGCAGTTACCATTTGCGGGTCCGATGGCGGTCGTCGTGATGTGCGACCAGATCGGTACGACCGTCGTAGACCGCGACGGGCACGTCTCATCAGAGTTTGTCATCGGATTTGATCCGCAGCATCGAAGAGGGGATAGACGAATGCCGAGGTGACGCTTCTTTGCGAACCTCAAAGTTCAGGATTGACATCCACGGGGTTTAACTACTTCTTCGAAGCTTGCAGTTCGGCAAATCGCGCCAGCATCCGCCGGGGTTCCGGTTCCAGTCCCGTAAACAGGCGGAAGGCGCCCACAGCCTGGAAGACGGCCATCCCGCCGCCGTCCGAAACCCGGCAGCCAAGGCGGCGCGCGGCCTGGAGGAGGGCGGTGTCGAGCGGAAAATAGACGATCTCGGAGACCCACATATCGGAGCGCAGCAGCGTCTCGGGCACCGGGAGGCCCGGATAGGCGGCCATGCCGATCGGCGTCGCGTTGACGAACCCGTCGGCGGCCGCCATGGCGCGGGCAAGATCGGCGCCCGCGGCGACGCGGCCGCCGCCGAAGCGGGCCGAGAGAGCGGTCACGGCGACTTCCGCCTTTGCGGCTTCGCGGTCGATCAGCGTCAGCGATTGCGTGCCCAGGGTCATCAACGCGTGCGCCACTGCGGCACCGGCGCCGCCGACACCGAGCTGCACGACGGTCTCCAGCGACACGTCGGGGAGCGAGCGGCGGAAGCCCGCTGCATAGCCGGACCAGTCGGTGTTGTGACCGGTCCGGCGTCCGCCCGTGAAGACGATCGTGTTGATCGCCTCGAGTGCGGCAGCGTCGGGTGACAGCCTGTCGACGCAATCGACCGCCATCTGCTTGAACGGATGAGTGATGTTGAGGCCGGCGAAGCCCGCATCCTCCGCCGCCGCGATCCGACCGTCGAGCGCCTGCCTATCCAGCGGCCCGCCGGCCAGGTCAAAGAGTTCGTAATGATAGTCGAGGCCATGAGCGGCGCCTTCCGCCTCGTGAAGGGCGGGTGACAGCGACGCGCCGATTCCCGTCCCCACGAGGCCGACGCGCACAGACCGTGTCTCCCTCACGACTTGATCGTCCCGGTAGCCAGGGCATGCGCGACACCGCCCTCGACATGAAGGCGCAGAACGGCACAGGCGCCGTCGGCGTCGCGAGCCAGGGCGCATTCCAGCATGCGGTGATGCTCGGCCGCCGCGACGTCGCCGCGGAAGCTGAGCGCGATCATCTGATAGCGCAGATACTTGTCGAAGATCGCCGCATGCGTCTCCTTCATGACCTGCGACGGGCAGGCCGAAATCAGCGCCTGATGGAAGAGCCAGTCCTGCTGCTTCCACTGCTCGACACGGCATCCGTCGCCGGCCGCCATCGCCGCTTCCTGGCGCGACAGCATGTGATGGGCGGCCAGGACCCGGCTTTCCCAGGCCGTGTCGCCGGCCTGGAAGGATTGCCCGAGCGCGTCGCATTCGAGGAGAAGCCGCAGATCGGCGATCTCGCGGAGATTGGCGACGGAAACGTCCGCGACCTCGAAGCCGCGCTGCCCCTCCGCGACGACCAGCCGCTCGGCGGCAAGCCGGTTGAGTGCCTCGCGCAACTGCCCCGCGCCCGCTCCGTAGCCGGCCCGCAGGTTCTCGAGCGGCAACCGCGCCCCGGGGGCGAGGCGCCCGAAGATGATGTCGGCCCGAAGCCGGGCGTAGACCGAAGTGGGTTCGCCCATGGAGAGGTCGTTCATGGCAGGATCCCGAGGCCGAGCGTGTGCGCCACGCACCCCGACACATGCCGCTCGATCAGCCGGAGCGCCGCCTCGGTGTCGCGGGCGATGGCCGCCTGCATCAGTCCCCGATGCTCGTCGGATGCCACCGCTCCCCGAAACACGAAGGCCACCATCTGATAGCGAAGATAGTGATCGTAGACGCCGGCATAGGCGTCGACGAGTTCCTGCGAACCGCAGGCAGCGATCAGCGACCTGTGGAATTCACGATCGTAGCCTTTCCAGACGCCGCGCTCGACTTGTTCGCCCGCCAGCATCCGCCGTTCGATCACCGAAAGCTTGTGGTGCGCGGCGACGACATTCCCCTCCCATTCGAGATCGCCAGCCGCGAAGGCCAGGGTCAGCGCATGGCGCTCCAGCAGCATCCGCAGGGAGGCGACGTCCTGAAGATGGCGGGCGGAGATCGGCGCGACCTCGAAGCCTCGCTGGCTTTCGCTTCGGATCAGGCCCTCCGATGCCAGCCGGCCGAAGATCTCCCGCAAGGTGGAGACGCTCGTGCCGTATCGCTCCGCTAGGTCAGAAAGCTTCAATCGCTCGCCAGGCGAAAGGGTGCCGAAGACGATGTCCGCCCGGATGGCGTCGTAGCTTCGCTCCGCGATGGAGAGCGAACCGACTGCGATGGTCACGACGTTCCTCCTCGATTGGGGGTCAGACGGCTGATAGCACGCGGCTACCCCCATCTAAACTAGGACATTTCAAATAATATCCGATCAAATGCGTTTTTGATATTGATATTCGGATCATCCGATCGGATAGTCCGGGAACGCGCCTGTGGGAGCGGGCGATAAAGGGAGGAATATCCATGAACATCACCCGCCGTTCGGCGCTTGCCGCCACCGCAATGACCATCCTCGTCGCAGCCAGCGGCGCCGTCTTCGCACAGGACAAGCCGAAGCTGCGGTTCTCCGCCGTGTTCTCGGAGCAGGACATCCGCGCCGAAATGACCAAGCGCCTGGCCGACGGCATCTCGGACAGCTTCGTGCTCGAGCCGTATTACGGCGGCAACCTGTTCAAGCAGGGCACGGAACTCGTCGCCCTCCAGCGCGGCAATCTGGAGATGGGCAACATCGCCCCGCAGGACATCGCCAACCAGGTGCCGGAATGGTCGATCCTCACCTCGGCTTACCTGTTCCGGGACGCGGAACATCTCGAGGCGTTCTTCGACAGCGAGGCCGGCGCCGAGATGAAGCAGATGGTCGAGGACAAGCTCGGCGTGCACATCCTCGCGCCGACCTATTTCGGCACGCGTCAAGTCGGGCTGAAGCTCGACCGCGAGATCGACACGCCGGCCGACATGGCAGGCATCAAGCTGCGCATGCCCGGCGGCGACGCCTGGCAGTTCCTCGGCACGGCTCTCGGCGCCAATCCGACGCCGATGGCCTATCCGGAGGTCTACACCGGCCTCCAGACCGGCGCGATCGACGGGCAGGACAATCCGCTGCCCAACGTCCAGAACATGAAATTCTACGAGGTGATGTCGCAGATCGTCATGACCTCGCATCTTGTCGGCTTCGACGTTCTGGCGATCTCGAGCGAGGTCTGGAACGAGATGAGCCCCGAGCAGCAGGAAGCCTTCCAGGCTGCGGTCGACGAGGCGACGGAGTGGAGCGCCGCACAGCACCTGGAGCAGGAGGCGTCCCTCGTGAAGACGTTCGAGGAACAGGGCCTGAAGATCTATACCCCGGACGTCGACGCGTTCCGCAGCTACGCCCAGGAGAAGTATCTCAATTCCGATCTCTCGGCCGACTGGCCCGAAGGCATGCTCGATCGCATCAACGCGATGTGACACTCGGAGAGGAGCCGCTGAGTGCGGCAGCCCCTCTTGCCCCGGTGCCCCGCGTCGAGATGCGGGGGCCGACCTCCTCGGAAAAGCGAACCGATGGCTCCGAACCTCGTCATCGTCGCCCGGTTTCTCCGGCGGCTCGCGGAAAACATGCTTGCGGCCATGCTCGCCGTGATGTTTCTCGCCTTCGTCATCCAGATCGTCTTCCGCTATCTCCTCAACCTGCCGGTCGGCTGGACGCATGAGATCAGCGTCATCATGTGGATCTGGTTGGTCCTCTGGGGTGCGGCCTTCGTCCTGACGGAGGCGGAGGAGATCCGCTTCGACATCTTCTACGGCGGCGTCGGCGCGCGCACGCGTCGCGTCATGACCGTGATCTTCTCGCTCGCGCTGGTCGCCCTCTACACGCTCGCCATGCCGGCGGTCTGGGACTACGTCACCTTCATGCGTGTCCAGGAGTCGAGCTACCTCGACCTGCGCTTCGACTATCTCTTCTCGATCTACGTGATCTTCGCGCTCGCCTCCATCGGGCGCTACATCTGGCTCGGCTGGCGGGCGCTGACGGGCGCGGCGCTGGAAGATGAAGATCCGGCCACGCCCGGTTCCGGCGTATGACCATCGCCAGCCCGTTCTCCATCGCGGTCGTCGTCATCACGGCCCTGGCCTTCCTCGGCCTGCCCATCGGCCACGCGATGATCGCCGGCTCTATCCTCTACCTCCTGCTGGCGGGACTTGACCCCGGCACCGTCGCCGAGCAGCTCCTGAACTCGATGTACACGGGCTACGTCATACTGGCGGTGCCGCTGTTCATCTTCGCGGCCGAGCTGATGAACATCGGCTCGATGACCGAGCGCCTCCTGATGTTCTGCAATGCCTTTGTCGGCCGGTTCCGTGGCGGGCTGGCACAGGTGAACATCATCCAGAGCGTGATCTTTGCCGGCATGTCGGGTTCGGCGGTCGCGGATGCCGCGGGCACCGGCAAGATGATGCAGGTGATGATGACCCGCGACGGGCGCTATACGCCCAGCTACGCGGCGGCGCTGACGGCGGCTACGGCGGTCATTGGCCCGATCATCCCGCCGTCGATCCCGATGGTGCTCTACGCGCTCGTCTCCGATGCCTCGATCGGCTACCTCTTCCTCGGCGGCGTGGTGCCCGGCGTGCTAATGGGCGCGGCGATGATGGTGCTCGTCGTCTACACGGCGCGCCGGCGCAACTTCCCGGTCGAGGCGCCGGTACCGGTGCGCGAGCTTCCGGGAATCATGATCCGGGCCTTCCCGGCCCTGATGATGCCCGTCGTCCTGCTCGGCGGCATCTATGGCGGCGTGATGACCCCGACGGAGGCGGCCGCGGCGGCCGCGGCCTACGCGTTCCTGATCTCGGTTCTCCTTTACCGCAGCGTGTCGGCGCGCCAGCTCTACGCGTCGCTGCTCGCCAGCGCCCGTTCCTCCGCGTCCATCGGCATGCTGATCGGCGGTGCGTTGGTCTTCAACTACGTCGTCACCGTCGAGAACATCCCGAACGCGCTCGCTGCCTATCTCGGTGGCATGAACATGACCGCCTTGCAGTTCCTGATCCTCGTCAACGTAATCCTCCTGATCCTCGGCTGCGCCTTGGAAGGGACCGCGATCCTCCTGATCATCGTCCCCGTCCTCGTGCCCACCGCTCAGGCGCTCGGCGTCGACATGGTGCATTTCGGGGTCATGGTGGTGGTCAACATCATGCTCGGCCTGATCACACCACCCTACGGGCTGCTGCTGTTCATCATGACCAACATCTCCGGCGCCAGCTTGCGCTCCATCGTGCAAGACATCCTGCCGTTCCTGGCGGCACTGCTGGTCGCGCTGGCCCTGATCACCTTCGTCCCCGACATCGTTCTCTGGCTGCCGCGTCAGTTCGGTTACCAGGGCTGAGGAAGCTCGCATGACCCCGATCCACGTCCTCAATGGCCCGAACCTCAACCGCCTCGGGATGCGCGAACCGGAGATCTACGGGACAGCGACGCTCGCCGACGTCGAGGCGCTCTGCCGCTCTGCGGCCGGCGACCACGAGTTGGTGTTCCGTCAGACAAACGCCGAGCACCAGCTCGTCGACTGGGTACATGACGCCATCGACGCATGCGCGGGCATCGTCATCAATCCGGCCGGACTGTCGTTCCGGTCGATCCCGCTCGTCGACGCGTTGAAGATGTGCAAGGCGCCGATCCTGGAACTGCACATCTCCAACATCCACCGCCGCGAGGAAATCTATCAGGTCTCGCTTGTTTCCAAGGTTGCCAGGGGAGTCATCGCCGGCCTCGGGCCGGAGGGCTATGCCACCGCCGTTGCCACCATGCGCGACTGGCTGCGGACGCCATGAAAACGTCGATTGCCACGGTCTCGATCTCCGGCGATCTCGGCGAAAAGCTTGCCGCGATCGCCGCCGCCGGGTTCGACGGGGTGGAAATCTTCGAGAACGACTTCCTCGCCTTCGACGCGTCGCCGCGCGAGATCGGGCGGATGGTGGTCGATCAAGGCCTTTCGATCACCCTGTTCCAGCCGTTTCGCGACTTCGAGACGCTGCCGGAGCCGCAGCGGGCTCGAGCCTTCGAGCGTGCCGAGCGAAAGTTCGACGTCATGCAGGAGCTCGGCGCCGATCTGATCCTGATCTGCTCGTCGGTCTCGCCGCTGGCGCTCGGCGGGATCGACCGCGCCGCCGACGATCTGCGCGCCCTTGGCGAACGTGCGGCCAGCCGCGGGCTTCGCATCGGTTACGAGGCGCTCGGCTGGGGGCGCCATGTCAGCGACCACCGGGACGCCTGGGAGATCGTCCGCCGCGCCGACCACCCTCATGTCGGGCTGATCCTCGATTCCTTCCACACGCTGGCCCGGCAGATCCCGCTCGATACGATCCGGGTGATCCCGAAGGACAAGATCTTCATCGTCCAGTTCGCCGATGCCCCGCTGCTCCAGATGGATCTGCTCTCCTGGAGCCGGCACTACCGGTGCATGCCCGGGCAGGGGGATCTGGCCGTTGCCGACTTCATGGAAGCGGTCTGTGCCACCGGCTATGACGGACCGATCTCGCTGGAGGTCTTCAACGACGAGTTTCGCGCCGGCTCGCCGCGGGCGGTGGCGGTCGACGGGCATCGCAGCCTGACGGCGCTCGTCGATGCGGTGGCCCGGCGGGCGCCGGCGCTCGGGATCGACGTGCCGCTTCTGCCGCCGCCGGTGCGAGCCGACGGCATCTCCTTCGTCGAGTTCGCGGTTGACCGGGTCGAGGCCGAGCGCCTTGGCACTCTCCTTGTCCAGATGGGTTTCTCGTTGCGCGGGCGCCATCGCAGCAAGGCCGTGACCCTGTTCTCGAGCGGCGCGGCCAACATCGTCCTCAACGAAGAGAAGCAAGGCTTTTCCCACTCGGCGCACCTCCTGCACGGTGCGTCGGTCTGCGCTATCGGCATCGAGGTGGCGGACGCCGCGGCAACGGAAGATCGCGCTGTCCGGCTCGGCGCAGAGCCGTTCGAGCGGCAGCGCGGCATCGGCGATCTCGACATGCCGGCAGTGCGCGGCATTGGCGGCCTCCTCTACTTCACCGACCGGACCGGCCCGCTTTCCCAGATCTGGGAGGTGGAGTTCGATCTCGAACCGCCACGCGCCACCGCCGCGGGCGACTCCGAACGCGTCGACCACGTGTCGCAGACGATGCCGCAGGGCGAGATGCTGACCTCGCTGCTGTTCTACACGACGATTCTCGACGTCCGCAAAACCTCGGAGGCCGACGTCGCCGATCCGGCTGGCTTGGTGAAGAGCCGGGTTGTCGAGAACCAGGCGGGAACGCTGCGTATCACCATGAACGGCGTGCAGAACCGACGCACCCAGGCTGGTCGTTTCATCGCCGAGACCTTCGGGTCGAGCGTCCAGCACGTCGCCTTGGCGACGTCGGACATCTTCGCCGCCGCATCTCGCATGACCGATGCAGGGGTTCCGATCCTGCCGGTATCGGAGAACTACTATGGCGACCTAGACGCGCGCTTCGACATCGATCCGGACGTGATGAAGCGCATGCGCGCACTTCACATCCTCTACGACCGCGAGCCCGGGGGTGGCGAGTTCTTCCAGTTCTATACCGAAGCGCTCGAGGACGGGTTCTTCTTCGAGATCATCGAGCGCCGCAAC
>DASYHY010000198.1:0-13465 GCA_036252795.1 Aurantimonas sp.
CCGCGCCCAGACCAGCGTGCCGGCGCCTTCCCTGGTCGCGATCGCCTGCGCATGGGCGAAGGCGTCACCCGCCTCGCGAAGCGTCACCAGGCTGAATGGCGGCGGCAGGCTGAGTTCCTTGTTGTGGGACAGGGGCATGAATTCCATATGAAATTATCGACTTGCACCAGATTATAATCGTTCTAGGCTAGGCGACAACGCGCATTTCGGCCGCGCCATGGAGACTCTCCGAACCGTGACCATTATCGAAGCGGACGCCATTCCGCGAGACAAAGCCCGTTCGGCCCTATCTGCCCTGCTTCTTCCGGACCCTCCGCTCCTCGCGCTCCACAGTGACGGCGTGGTGCTGATCTACGGGCGCGACATGACGGCCATCGAGGCCGGCCAGCGCCTGGCGGAGAGCCTGGACGTCACCGTGCTGCTGACCGACACGACGGGCATCGCGATTCCGCCGGCGCTGCCCTTTCCGGTGGCACGGGGCCGGATCACTTCGGCCACCGGCCATTTCGGCGCCTACGAGGCGACGGTCGACGGGTTCGCGCCGCCCCGGCCTGCGCCGGACGGCGGCGTCGCATTCGGCGCCACCCGCGACGGTGCCGTGTCGCGGTGCGACCTGATCCTCGACCTGTCGGGCGAGGCGCCGCTGTTTCCCGCGCACGAGGCCCGGGACGGTTACCTGAAGGCCGATCCTCTGCTTGCCGAGGCCGTAGCGGCGAAGCTGGCCGAAGCGTCCGAGCTGGTCGGCGAGTTCGACAAGCCGAAATACGTCGCCTATCGCAAGGAGCTCTGCGCCCATTCCCGCTCCGGGATAACGGGCTGCACGCGCTGCCTCGACGCCTGCGCGATGCAGGCCATTGTTCCGGCCGGCGACCATGTCGAGATCGACGCCTATGTCTGCGCCGGCTGCGGCAACTGCGCCGCCGTCTGCCCCACGGGCGCCGCGACCTATACGCTCCCGACCGTCGACGTTCAGCTCGACCGCCTGCGCACGCTGCTGCTCGAATACCGGGCTGCCGGCGGCCACGATGCCGTGGTCCTGTTCCACGACGGCTACGTGGGAGGCCCGCTCATCGAGGCTCTCGTGGGCGATCTGCCGGCCAACGTCCTTCCCTTCCCGGTCAACGAGATCAAGCAGATCGGGCTCGAAAGCCTCGCTGCCGCCCTCGCCTATGGCGCGTCCGCCGTCCGCATCCTGGCAAGGCGCGAGCCGCGCAACGGCATCGTGACGCTGGGGGCCACGGTGGCGCTCGCCACCGAGGCGGCAAAGGCCCTCGGCTACGGCGATAGCGCCTGCGCCATCGTCCACGCCGACGCGCCCGACGCGGTTCTTGCCGGTCTCGCGGCCCTGCCGCTCGGCACGCCGAGCCCGGAGCCCGCGAGCTTCAAGCCGGTCGGCAACAAGCGCGGGCTGCTGGAGCTCAGCCTTGGCATGCTGCACCAGGTCGCACCGGCGCCCGTCCCGGTCGTCGCGCTGCCGCAGGGGGCGCCCTTCGGGGCCGTCGAAGTCGAGGTCGAAGGCTGCACGCTCTGCCATTCCTGCGTCACCGCCTGCCCCACCGGCGCGCTGTCGGCCGGGGAAGACCGGCCGATGCTGCGCTTCCAGGAAAGCGCCTGCGTCCAGTGCGGTCTCTGCGAGGCGACCTGTCCCGAGGACGTGATCACGCTGCGACCGCAGCTCGACTTCCCCGCATGGGCAGCCCCGCGCCGGACGCTCAAGGAGGAAGAGCCGTTCTGCTGCATCAGCTGCGCCAAGCCGTTCGGCACAAGGAGCACGATCGAACGGGTCATCGCCAAGCTGGAAGGCACGCACTGGATGTTCTCCGGCGAGAACGCCCGGCGGCTGGACGCAATCCGGATGTGCGAGGACTGCCGGGTCGAGGCGGTCCTCAACGAGGGCATCGATCCCTATGCCGGCGTCCAGCGTCCCAGAACGCGCACGGCCGGCGACTATGATGGCGAACGAAATCAGCGGGATGGCGAACGACGCTGATTCGTTTTCTTATCGGGTCGCGCGCTCGAGGAACCGAACCAGCGCCTCGCGATCTTCCGCCCGGTTGATCGTCTGCTCGGGCATCTTCGTGCCGGGCGTATAGGCGTGGGGCCCGATCTCGAAGAGCCGCGCGACGGTCTCGGGTGTCCAGACGATGTCGTGGCTGGCGAAGGCAGCGGAGTAGTCGTAGTCCGGCAACGTCGCGATTCGCCGGCCCATGATGCCGTGAAGCGTCGGCCCTGCCCGCACCCCCTCGTCCGGCTGCAGCGTGTGACAGGCGACGCAGGCGCGATAGACGCCCGCCCCGGGATCCCCCGCGTATTTCGCCAGCGGATCAGCCGGACTGGCCGCGATGCCGGTATCGAGGCTGGCGCCGGTGGCGACGTCCCAGCGCCGGATCACATTGTCGTTGCCGCCGGTCAGCAGCTCGTCCGTGCCCGGCACGAAGGCCAGCGACCAGACCGGCAGGCCCGGGCCGACCAGGGTCCGCTCGGGGGCGAGATCGTCGGCGGAGAGGATCGCGATGGCGCCGCGCAGGCCGGAGGCGGCGATGCGGCGCCCGTCGGCGGCGACGGCGATGACCGGCGTCGGCGAGATCTCCGCCTCCGCCTCGACCGTTCCGTCGGCACGAACCAGGCGCAGCCGTCCGTCGGCGCCACCGACCGCCAGCCTGTCGCCGCCGGGCACGACCGCAAGCGCGTTCAGCGGGGTCGGGAAGGTCTCGACGCGAGCCGGTCCGCTCGCCGGCCAGATCCTGAGGGTCCCGTCATAGCCGGCGGTCGCGATCTCGCCCGACGCCAGGAACCCGATGCCGTTGACGTTGCCGGTGTGCCCTTCGAGGATCCGCGCGGGCTGCTCGCCGTCGAGCGACCACACCCGCGCCGTGCCGTCCCATGCCGCCGAGCCCAGACGCCGTCCGTCGGGCGAGACCGACAGGGCGACGATCGGGCCTGAATGTCCTTCGAGAACCTGATCCGGCTTCGTGGCACCCGCCTTCCAGATCGCGATGCGGCCGTCCTCTCCCCCGGTCACGCCCCTTCCGTCGGGCAGCAGCGCGGCAGCGTTCACCGCCCCGGCATGGAAGCGCAGGACCTGCTCGGCCGAACCGGTCCCGAGCGACCAGCGGATCGCCGTGGAATCGAAGCTGCCGGAGAGCGCGGTCGCGCCGTTGTCGCTGACGACAAGCCCGCGGACGGGGCCGCCGTGCCCGCGCAACTCCGCCGCACGGACTCCGCAGACCGCGAGGAGAATGGCAAGCACCGTAAGCGGCAGGCGGATCATGTCAGGCCTCGCATGCTGGATCGTCCGGTTGGCGGTAGCCGCGCAGGAGACGCGCGGGGGCGCGGCAGGCGCTTGCATTATCCCGCTAACGCGCAAACATGGCGCTCATGAGCAATGATTTCTTCTCGCGTTGGTCGAAGCGCAAGCTCGATAAAGCGGCAGCCCCCCCGGAAGCGGCTCCCCAGGAAGCGGAAGCGGCACCCCCCTCCGCGTCGCTCAACCTCGAGGCTGAACCGCCTCAGCCGCCGGAAATGCAGGAACCCGATGCTGCCATAGCGCCGGAGGAACTGGCGGCCCTGCCCGATCCCGATGATTTGACGGCGGGATCCGACATAACCGGCTTCCTGCGCCAGGGCGTTCCCCTCGCTTTGCGCAACCGGGCCCTGCGACGCATGTGGAGCCTCGATCCGGCCATTCGCGATTATATCGGTGATGCACGCGATTACGCCTGGGACTGGAACACGCCCGGCGGCATGCCCGTCTCGGGGCCCCTGTCGGCGACGACCGACGTCCAGAAGATCCTTCGCGGCCTCTACGAACCGGCCGAGCCAACACCAATACGTGATGATGAGCGGATCGTCCTCCGCGAGGAAGTCGTGGAGCCCGCACCCGACCGAGGGGTTGGGGAGAAGGTCCCCGCTCCCCCGCAGCCCGACGCTGTCGAGCCGGCAAAACCTGCCGATGGCAGCGACGCAGTGCCGTCCGCTCGCCTGACGCGCCACGGCGGAGCGCTGCCTTCCTGAGCAGCGCGCGCTGTTTGGAATGACTACAGAAAACACTTGGCGCAGGGGATTTCGGTCACTAGGATCGTCATCATGATCAACTGCGTCGAATGCAGGCACGTGCTGGTGTGGAAATGAGCAGGTCACCTTCCGCGACATCGGCTGGCATGCCGGATGACGGCGGCGTGGCTGCGCTCGACAGCCAGCGCTCGTTCGACCTCTTCCGGTCGCATCATTACGCCCTGCTGGCGACGCTGCTGATGGCAGCGCCGAGCGAATCCACCCTGCAGCGTCTCGCCGGGCTGAAGGGCGACGCCAGCCCGCTCGGGCGGGCTCACGCAGACCTTGCCGAAGCAGCGCGAACCGCCAGGGCCCAGGCGCTGGAGCGCGAGTATTTCCGTCTGTTCATCGGGGTCGGGCGCGGCGAACTCGTTCCTTACGAATCCTTCTACCTGACCGGTTTCCTGCAGGAGAAGCCGTTGGCGCGGCTCCGCCAGGATCTTGCCGCTCTCGGCATCGAGCGCTCGCCGGACCTCGTCGAACTGGAGGACCACGCCGGAATCCTCTGCGAGATCATGGCCGGGCTGCTCGACGGTACGTTCGAGACGCCGGAGGCGGCCGAGACACGCTTCTTCCAGGCCCATATCGAGCCTTGGGTGCCGCGCTTCTTCGACGACCTCGCGACGGCGCAGGAATCGAATTTCTACAGACAAGTGGCCGTTCTCGGCCGGACGTTCATGAACATAGAATCCGAGGCCCTGGCCCTTGCGGCCTGAGGACGCGGCACGAACGGTCCCGCCGTCGGGCGGGACCTTGGGAGGAAACGAGATGACGACCCAAAAGCGCGACACCGTCGATCGCCGCACCTTCCTTCGCAGCGCGACCGGGATTGCCGGGCTCGCCGCGGCTGGCGCGGTCGTGACGCCGGCCATGGTGACCGAGGCGCAAGCTTACGATCCCGGCATCGACGAGACCATGTCCAAGTACCAGCCGGAAAGTGCCGACGTGCAGGCATTCTACCGCACGAACGGCTACGAAACGCTCCAGGGAAAGTGAGGCGGCGATGCTGACCAAGCGCAAAGACGGCCAGCCCGGCCGCGCAGTTTCTCCCGTCGCAGCGGCCGGTTCCGCCAAGGTTGACCGGCGCACGTTCCTGAAGCAGTCCGGCCTCGCGGTGGGCGGGCTCGCGGGCTTCGGCTCGATGATGCCGGGCGCCGTTCGCAAGGCCGATGCCGCCATCCCGGGACCGATCCCGGGGGCCGAGATCACCATCAGGAAGAACATCTGCACGCACTGCTCGGTCGGCTGCACGGTGACCGCGGAGGTCCAGAACGGCGTCTGGACCGGCCAGGAACCGAGCTGGGGAAGCCCGATCAATCGCGGCACGCATTGCGCCAAGGGTGCGGCCATCCGCGAGATCGTCTTCGGCGACCGGCGGCTGAAATATCCGTTGAAGCTCGTCGACGGCGAGTGGCAGCGGCTGTCCTGGGACCAGGCGATCGACGAGATCGGCGACAAGATGCTCGAGATCCGGGAGCAGTCCGGCGCCGACGCGATGTACCTTCTCGGCTCCGCGAAGTTCACCAACGAGGGGGCCTATCTGTTCCGCAAGTTCGGCGCCTTCTGGGGCACCAACTCGGTCGACCATCAGGCCCGCATCTGCCACTCGACGACCGTGGCGGGTGTCGCGAACACCTGGGGCTACGGCGCCCAGACCAATTCCTACAACGACATCCGCAACGCCAAGACCATGATCATCATGGGCGGCAATCCGGCGGAAGCGCATCCGGTGGCCATGCAGCACGTGCTGGCGGGCAAGGAACTCAACCAGGCCAACATGATCGTGGTCGATCCGCGCTTCACGCGCACGGCCGCGCATGCCACCGAATACGTGCGGATCCGCGCCGGCACCGACATCCCGGTGATCTGGGGCATTCTCTGGCACGTCTTCGAGAACGGCTGGGAAGATAGCGAGTTCATCCGCACCCGCGTCTACGGCATGGACGAGGTCCGCAAGGAAGTCGCCAAGTGGAAGCCGGACGAGGTGGAGCGCGTCTCCGGCGTTCCCGGCGAGCAGCTCGAGCGGGTCGCCTATCTGTTCAGCCACGAGAAGCCCTCGACGCTGATCTGGTGCATGGGCGCGACCCAGCACACGGTGGGCACGGCGAACGTGCGGGCCTACTGCACGCTTTGCCTTGCGACGGGCAATGTCGGCAAGCCGGGCACCGGCGCCAACATCTTCCGCGGCCACACGAACGTGCAGGGCGCCACCGATCTCGGCCTCGATGTGACGTCGCTGCCGCTGTATTACGGGCTCACCGAGGGCGGCTGGAAGCACTGGTCGCGCGTCTGGGAAGTCGAATACGAATGGCTGCAGAGCCGTTTCGACGAGGTCCCGGAGAAGGGCGGACGGAAGGCCCGGTCCCGCAAGGACAACATGGAGACGCCGGGCATCACCTCGACGCGGTGGTTCGATGCGGTGAACCTTCCCGAACAGGACATCGACCAGCGCTCGGCGCTGCGCGGCATGTTCATCATGGGCCACGGCGGCAACACCGTCACGCGCATGCCCGAGATGATGAAGGCGCTGGAGAAGCTCGAGCTGCTCGTCGTCGCCGACCCGCACGCCACGACGTTCGGCGCCCTCAAGGGCCGGCGCAACGGCACCTACCTACTGCCGATCGCCACCTCGCTGGAATGCGACGGATCGCGCACGGCCTCCAACCGCTCGCTGCAGTGGGGCGAGAAGATCGTCGAACCGGTCTTCGAGTCGCGTGACGACTACCGGGTCATCCGGGCCTTCGCGATGAAGCTCGGCTTCGGCGAGGAGATGTTCAAGAACATCGGGTTCGAGGACGGCCAGGTGGTCGCCGAGGACGTGCTGCGCGAGATCAACCGCGGCGGCTTCTCCACCGGCTATTGCGGGCAGTCGCCGGAGCGCCTCAAGGCGCACATGCGCAACCAGGACAAGTTCGACCTCATCACCTTGCGCGCGCCCGAGGACACGCCGGAGGTGGGCGGTGAGTATTACGGCCTGCCCTGGCCGTGCTGGGGCACGCCGGAGATGAAGCATCCGGGATCGCCGATCCTGTACCGGACGGACGTGCCGGTCTGGGAGGGCGGCGGCACGTTCCGCGCCCGCTTCGGCGTCGAACGCAATGGCGAGACCCTGCTGGCCGAGGATTCGTTTTCCGCCGGCTCGGAACTCACCGACGGCTATCCGGAGATCAATTTCGGCATCCTGCGCAAGCTCGGCTGGGATGCCGACCTGCGGCCGGAAGAGCTGGCGACCATCCAGCGGATCGGCGCGGACAAGCCGGACGCCGTCAGCTGGGCGACGGACCTGTCGGGCGGCATCCAGCGCGTCTGCATGGATCACGGCGTCATGCATTACGGCAACGGCAAGGCGCGCGTCGTCGCCTGGAACCTGCCGGACCCGGTGCCGATCCATCGCGAGCCGATCTACACCTCGCGACCGGATCTTGTCAGCCAGTACCCCACCCGGCCCGACGAGATGCAGTTCCGGATCCCGAACATCGGGATGTCGGTGCAGCAGTCGGCGGTGGAGCGAAACGTCGCGCGCGACTTCCCGATCATCCTGACGTCCGGACGCCTGGTCGAGTACGAAGGCGGCGGCGAGGAGACGCGGTCGAACCGCTGGCTGGCGGAGCTGCAGCAGGAGATGTTCGTCGAGATCAATCCGTCCGATGCCGCGGCTCGCGGCGTCAGCGACGGGCAGCTCGTGTGGGTCTCGGGCACCGAGAACGGCGCCCGGTCGCGCGTCAGGGCGCTGGTGACCGAGCGTGTCGGGCCGGGCGTGGCGTTCATGCCGTTCCACTTCTCGGGCCAATATCAGGGCGATGACTGGCGGCCGCATTATCCGGCGGGCGCGGATCCGATCGTGCTCGGCGAGGCGGTCAACACGGTGACGACCTACGGGTTCGACCCGGTGACCGGCATGCAGGAAACCAAGGTTGTGCTCTGCCAGATCGCAGCGGCATAGGGAGGCGACAGACAATGGCGCGGATGAAATTCCTCTGCGACGCGGACCGCTGCATCGAGTGCAATGCCTGCGTGACGGCCTGCAAGAACGAGCACGACGTACCGTGGGGCATCAACCGGCGGCGGGTGGTGACGCTGAACGACGGCACGCCGGGCGAGCGCTCGGTGTCGATGGCCTGCATGCACTGCACCGACGCGCCCTGCGCGGCGGTCTGTCCGGTGGACTGCTTCTTCACCACGGCCGACGGCGTCGTCCTGCACTCGAAGGATCTGTGCATCGGCTGCGGCTACTGCTTCTACGCCTGCCCGTTCGGTGCGCCCCAGTACCCGCGGACCGGCAATTTCGGCTCGCGCGGCAAGATGGACAAGTGCACCTTCTGCGCTGGCGGTCCTGAAGCCGACAGCTCCGAGATCGAGTATGCCAAATACGGCAAGAACCGCCTCGCGGAAGGCAAGCTGCCGATGTGCGCCGAGATGTGCTCGACCAAGTCGCTGCTGGCCGGCGACGGCGAGATCATCGCGACGATCTACAAGGAGCGCGTCGCGATGCGCGGCTACGGCACCGGCGCGTGGGGCTGGCAGACGGCCTATCGCGAAGCTCTGGAGGCTTGAGAGAGCGATGAGGATCATCCGCACCCTCGCCTTCGGGGCGACATTGACGCTGGCGGCCTTCGCCGCCTTGCCCGCCTCCGCGCAAATTGGCAACGCCAACACGCCTCCCGGCACGGAATCCATCGCCCCCCCCGGCGGCGCCTTGCCCGACGGCGTCGCTCCAAGCGGCGCCAACCCCACGGCCATCGCCCCCACCGAGCAGCAGCTCCTGAACGCGCTGCAGGGCGGGCGCATCAATGGCCGCGTCTCGATCCCCGACAGCAAGGCCGCGATCCTCGAACAGCCGCAGGGTCGCGACTACCGCACCTTCCGCGAGGGCTGGCTGCCGTGGATCGCTGGCATCGCCATCCTGGGGATGCTCGCGGCCTTGGTGATCTTCTTCTTCACCCGCGGCCGCATCGTCACCGAGGACAGCGAGCTGACGGGGCGCAAGATCCTACGCTTCAGCTTCTTCGAGCGGTTCAACCACTGGATGACGGCCACAGCCTTCATTCTCCTCGCGCTGACGGGCCTGAACTACATTTTTGGCAAGCGTCTGCTGGCGCCGATCATGGGGCCCGATGCCTTCGCCTCGATGAGCCAGTGGGGCAAGTACATCCACATGTACGTGTCCTGGGCGTTCATGCTCGGCGTGATCTTCATGATCGTCGTCTGGATCAAGGACAACATCCCGTCGCGCACCGACATGCGCTGGATGAAGGAACTGGGTGGCTTCATCGGCGACCGGCATCCGCCTGCCCGCCGCTTCAACGCGGGGCAGAAGCTGATCTTCTGGGCCGTCGCCCTCGGCGGCGCTGCGCTCTCGGTTACCGGCATCCTCATGCTGTTTCCGTTCTCGGCGCTCGACGTCAACGGCATGCAGACCGCGCAGTACGTCCACGCGACGGTCGGCGTGCTGCTGGTCGCCGTCATGATCGGCCACATCTACATCGGCTCGATCGGCATGAAGGGCGCTTACGACGCGATGGGCAGCGGCGAAGTGGATCTTGGCTGGGCCAAGACCCATCACAGCCTGTGGGTCGAGGAAGAGCAGGCCAGGACGGCCAAGGGGAGCCAGTTGCGCCCCGACGCGACGCCGGCGGAGTGATCGACATGCGCCTTACCCGAGTGTTCGTCATCCTCGCCGCCTCGGCGGCCATGCCCGGCGCGCTGGCGCAGACGGCTCCGGCACAGACGCAGGTGCCGCCCGCCATCGCTCCCGCGCCATCGCCGGGTGAGCCCGCCCAAGCGGTGCCCGTCGTAACGCCACCCGCCGCCGCCACGCCAACACCGCCCGCCGCCGCCCAGGCACCGGCTGCCGGTGCCGCGGATACGGCAGCCACTGCCGCCGCGACTCCCTCCGGCCCTGCCAATCTCTGCGCAGAACTGGTGACGTTCCTGACGCCGAAGCCGCCGGAGCCGGCAGCAGCGCCGGCCGCCGCGGCTGCGCCGGCTCAACCCGCCCAGCCGGCTGCGGCCGGCCAACCCGCACCGGCGGCCCCAGCCGTTGCAGCGGCGCCAGCGCCGGGCGACGCGCAGGCACCGGTTCAGGAAGGTGCCCTCGACAGCGAGCGGCAGCCGACCGCCACCGACGGCGAGACCGTAGCCGAGGAGGCAGAAGGCGGCTCGGCCCAGGATTCGTCCAACCAGGCCGGCGCCGCGGTCGAGGCGCCCCAGGATGGCAATGCGCCCGTGGCGCCTGGCTCGGGCCAGAACGCGCCCCAGACCTCCGGTCTCAGTGCGCCGATTCCAGCTGCGCCGGAAGTGACGAAGAAGGCACCGACCATGACGCTCGATGAAGGCCAGGCGCTGGCTGACGCGAACGACGTCGCCGGTTGCCAGCAGGCCGCGCGGTCGATGCGCCGGGAGGGCGTCGACATGCCGCCGGCCCTGATCGCGCTCGCCGCGCTCGACATTCAGTATCAGCAGATGGCGGCGCCGGAGGCTCCGGCGACACAAGCCACGCCCGGAGGAAACCAGTGAAAGCCATCTTGTCCGGGATCGTCGTGGCGCTCGTCGTCGCCGTCATCGCCTCGTTCGCCCTTTCGGAGGTGCAGCGTCCCGCTTACGAGCGATACAGCACCAGCAGCGTTCGGGTGGGTGAACCGGGCGACAATCTCGTGGGGCAGGACTGGCACCAGCCCGAGATTGTCGAGATCGACAGCTGAACGGCGAATCCAGCCGCCGCGATAACCGGACCTAGGACGCGGGCCGATCGGCGGCAGAGACACGCCGGCGCCGGCTCGAGAGGATCTGCGCGACCGTGACGGGCCGGTAGTCCCAGGCGTCGACACCCACGTCGTACTGGCGGGTGAGCGGCTTCAGCTTGCCGTGCGAATGTCCGTGCAGGTCGATGGACCCCTTCCCCATCTGGTTCCAGGTGCGGAAAGCGTAGTGGCAGAGGATCAGCATCCGGCCTTCGACCCGGATCTCCTTGTATGCCTGTACGCTCTCCCAACCCTCGGCCCCGATGGTGCTGTCGTCGTCGTTGTTGCCGACGATCAACTGCTTGCGGCCGTTGAGACGCGCCAGCAGCGCGGATTTGGCCGCGACGTCGCCTCGCGCGAAATCGCCGAGATGCCAGACGACGTCGCTCTTGCCGACGGTCTCGTTCCAGCGGGCGACGAGGGCTTCGTCATGCGTCACGAGGTCGGGGAAGGGTCGCCTGTCGATGCGCAGGATGCGCGGATCGTTGAAGTGCGTGTCGGCGGTGAAGAACATGGTGGAACGCTCGCTATCAGGTCGGCGGAGCCTCGGCCAGCCGGCGCAACGAGACGCAGCCGTAAAACGAAGCCTGCCCTACCTTTCTGCGATGGCTTCCGCCATAATGGGTGAGTCTTCGGGGGGAGTGGCACCGACCCTCGGCGATGGACAGTCACGTCAGGATCGCAAGTGCCATGCAGCAAGCTCCCGCCATATCACGTCCCGTCGAGACTTCGACCGCGCCTGCGGCCGATCATGCGCTCGTGGCCCTGCAGCGGGCCGTCGAAGCAGGGCTGATCGGCCATCAACCGCTTGTCGAGCGCCTGATGATCGGCCTCCTCACCGGTGGCCATCTCCTCATCGAAGGCCCACCGGGCCTTGCCAAGACACGCGCGGTGAAGCGGCTCGCGGAGGGGCTGGAATCTTCCTTCTCGCGGATCCAGTGCACCCCCGACCTGATGCCCGCCGACCTGACCGGCACCCAGGTGTTCAGGCCCGAGCGGGGCGTCTTCGAGTTCGTCGAGGGTCCGATCTTCCATTCCCTCGTCCTCGTCGACGAGATCAACCGGGCGCCGCCGAAGGTTCAGTCGGCGCTGCTCGAGGCGATGGCCGAAAGCCAGGTGACGGCGGGCGGCGCGACGTACCGGCTGCCCGACCCCTTCATGGTCGTCGCCACCCAGAACTCGATCGAGCACGAGGGCACCTTCCCGCTGCCCGAGGCGCAGCTCGACCGCTTCCTGATGCACGTGCTGGTGACCATGCCGGATGCGCGATCGGAACTCTCGATCCTCGATCTGGTGGAATCCGAGGCGAGCGGCACGGCCGCCAGCATGCCCCACCCGGTCACCGCGGCTTCCATCGTCGCCGCGCGTCGCGCCGCGGCGAACGTGCATCTGGCGCCGGCCCTCAAGGACTACATCGTCCGCCTGGTGATGGCGACGCGAGAGGAGCAGCCGGCTCCCGACATCCGCCGGGCGATCGAGCATCCGGTCTCGCCGCGGGGCACGCTGGCGCTGGCCGCTTCGGCGAAGGCCCGGGCGTTCCTTCACGGCCGTGATCACGCGGTGCCGGACGACGTCGCCGAACTGGCGCCGGACATCCTCGCCCACCGGCTCGTGCCGACATGGCGGGCCGCCGCCGACGGGGTGACGGCGCGCGATCTGGTCGCCCGGCTGCTCGACATCGTCCAGCCGCTCTGATGAGCCGCATCCTGCCGGAGCCGGCCGGCACCGGGGCGCAGGTCGATGCCGACGCGCTCTTCCGGCTGCGCCATCTCGTCCGCCACATCCCCGAGCGCGGGCTGGCGCCGACCGGCCGGCCGGGCGGCTTTGCCGGCAAACGCCGCGGCAACGGTCTGGAGATCGTGGACGTCCGGCCTTTCTCCGAAGGCGACGACAGCCGCCATGTCGACGCTGCCGCGACGGCGCGCACCGGCCGAACGCACGTGCGCACCTTCCGGGACGAACGCGAGAAGACCGCGCTTCTCGTCGCGGATTTCCGGGCTGCCATGCTCTGGGGCACGCGAGGCCGCCTGCGCTCCGTCGCAGCCGCCATGGCGCTCGCGCTCGCCGGCTGGCGGGTCATCGAGGCCGGCGGCCGGGTCGGCCTCTTCGCGCTGGGCACGGGAGCGCCCCTCTATGTCGCGCCGCGCGGCCGTGAACGCGGCATGGCCGCGGTCGCCGGCGGCCTGGCGCGGGCGCACGCCGAAGCGCTCGAAGCCGCTGCCGCGGGCAGGCGGACCGATCCTCCGCTGGCGTCGGCGCTGGAGCCCGCCATATCGCTCGTGCCCAGCGACGGCACGCTCTATCTCGCGACGGGGCTCGACGAGCCGGGCACCGACTTCGACATGCTGATCGGGGCATTGGGGCGCCGGGCAAGGCTGGTGACGCTGCTGGTCCGCGACCGTTTCGAGACCGCCCCGCCCCGCGGCGCCTATCCGTATCTGGCGGGCGCAGGATCGACCCTCCGCTGGGCCTTCGTGACCGGTCGGCAGCGGCCGGTCACGCCACATCCCGACCCGCGGCTCACGCGCCTCGAACGTCTCGGGGCGGAGGTGCGGACGATCGACGCCGACGCCGATCCCGAGACGATGGCGCAGTCGCTGGCCGAACTGATGGGGGGCGCCGATGCCGGCCGATCCTGAACTCATCGCACAACTGCGTCCGGTGCGCCTGCC
>DASYHY010000199.1:0-2549 GCA_036252795.1 Aurantimonas sp.
CCCCGCCCCTTAGTTCAACCACCATATCGCGCCGTTGAGAAGCGTCGCATAGGCCGTCCAAGCGGCGTAGGGCAGGAACAGGAGAGCCGCCGGCCGCTCGTCATGCCAGGTATCGCGCAGGAACCACAGGATCGCGGCCAGTAGCGCCAGGAGCACCACCAGGGCCGAAAGGATCAGGTTCGCCCCGAAGAACAGCAGCGGCCAGGCGAAGTTCAGGCCCAGCTGCAGCCACCAGATCCGCATCGCCGAAGACCGACGACCGCGCCATACGCGCCAGCCCGCGATGCCGATCAGGACGTAGAGGAGCATCCAGACCGGCCCGAACACCCAGCCCGGCGGATTGAACGCCGGCTTTTCCAGCGCGGCGTACCAGCCGCCGGTCTCGACCGTCAGGCCGACCAGGGCGCCGCCGCCGACCGTGAGCGCCAGGAACAGGGCAAGGATGACATAGGGGTGTCTCATCGCCGAACCATGAGAGCGAGAAAGAAACCGTCGGTGCCGGTCATCCGCGGCGTCAGTGTCAGCATGGTGCCCTCCCCTGAATGGCTGGGGCGGAACGCCGGCGGGACATCCGGAAAAGCCGACTGCCAGACGGAAGCGGCGTCCTGCAAGGCAAATTCCGGGCGGGCTTCAAGCAGCGCCGCCACCTGTGCCTCGTTCTCGGCGGGCAGCAGCGAGCAGGTGACATAGGCGAGCCGGCCGCCCGGCCGCACGAATTCGGCCGCCGCGGCGAGTGCCTGGCGCTGTTCCTCGACCCGGCGCTCGAGGGCCTTTTCCGAGAGGCGCCACTTGGCGTCCGGGCGCCGGCGCCAGGTGCCGGTTCCGGTGCAGGGGGCGTCCACCAGAACGAGGTCCATCTTGCCGCGCTGTTCGGCCAGGTCGTCCCGCGGCGAATACACCTGCACGTTGCGGATTTCGGCGCGCTTCAGCCGCTCGTGGATCGGGGCGAGCCGCTGGCGATCGGTGTCGTAGGCGTGGATTTGCCCGGTATTTTCCATCGCAGCGGCCAGCGCCAGCGTCTTGCCGCCGGCACCGGCACAATAGTCGAGAACCTGCTCGCCCGGCGCCGCGCTCGTCAGCGCCGCCACGATCTGCGATCCCTCGTCCTGGATCTCGAACCAGCCCTTCTGGAAGCCGGCCTCGACCTGGACGTTCGGATGGCGCCCATTGCCCTCGATCGGGCGAATGCGAATCCCGGCGGGGGCGATCGCCGTAGGCAGGGGGCCGAATGGCTCCAGCGCCTTCAGAACCTTGTCGCGATCGGCGCGCAGCGTGTTGACGCGCATGTCCAGCGGCGGCCGCTCGCCGAGCCCGGCGGCCTCCTCGACCCATTCCTCGCCGAACGCTTCGGCGAGATGCGGTGCGATCCAGTCCGCCACGTCGGCCCGGACGGCGTCGGGCGCCTGGGCGATCTCGCGCGTGCGGTAGCCGGCGAGATCGTCCTCCGAGATCATTTCCGGCGCGAAACGGTCCCCTTCGAAGGCGCGGGCGAGTTCCTTTTCGTCGATCTGGGTCGCATCGAGGACGGCGCCGAACACCAGAGAGCGCGGTGACTGATCGTCGAGCCGCCAGGCCAGCGAGCGCTTCCGCCGCAGCACGTCGTAGACGATGTTGCCGATCGCCGCACGGTCGCCGGAGCCGGCGAAGCGGTGGGACAAGCCCCAATCCTTCAGCGCATCGCCGACCGGCCGGTGCCGGGTATCGATGTCGGTGAGAATCTCGATGGAAGCTGCCATCCGGCCGCCGAGACGCATGGTTGGCTCCTTGATTGTTCGCGGAAGGCGAGGCGTCGGTTGCCGACTGCCTCTTCGAGAAGAGGTTGCGGCCGGACACGCGACACGGCGGCCCTGCATCGCGCCACCCGTCCTCGATCAGACCCTGCATAAGCACTTGCGGCACGAACGAAAAGGGCCGGGATCGCTCCCGGCCCTTTTTGACCGATGCCTCGGCACCGGACGATGTCCTCGCGTGCCTACTCGGCCGCTGCGCTGTGACTGGTGGACAGGCTGGCCTCGGCGTCATCTTTGGTCTGCGCCGCGAGCGCCTTGCGCACGCCCGCCCCGTAGTCCGGGTGCACCTTGTCGAAGTGCCCCAGCTGCCGATCGACGATGAACTGCGGCACACCCTGCATCGCGCCCGCGATGTTGCCGAACAGCCGCTGCTTCTGCCCGTCGTCGAACAGTTCGAACAGCGCGCGCGGCTGGCTGTAGTGGTCGGCCTCGCCCCGGTAGTCGTAGCGCGCGACCTCGCCGGAATAGCGATGCGGCGGCTCCGCCACGCTCGGATCCTCGACCGGGCCGTCGAACGAGTTCGGCTCGTAATAGGCGTCAGGGTTGGTCGCCAGGCCGAGCGTCATCTCGCCGCCCATGTGGTAGTGCGCCACCGGGCTCTTCGGCTTGTTGACCGCAAGCGCGTCGTAATGGGTGCCGATCCGGTAGCGGTGCGCGTCCGGATAGGAGAACAGGCGCCCCTGCAGCATCCGGTCCGGCGAGAAGCCGATTCCCGGCACCACGTTCGACGGGTTGAACGCGGACTGCTCGACCTCGGTG
>DASYHY010000200.1:0-11266 GCA_036252795.1 Aurantimonas sp.
CCGACGCGCACGTCGCGGATGCGGGCGTCGAGCGGAATCCGCTCCTCGAAGGCGACCCGCTCGCCTGCCTCGTCCAGATGAACGACCACGAGACCGGTCGTGACGAGACCGCCGATCAGGAACGCGCCCTGCCAGCTCTCGAACTCGTCGCCCTGATAGAACGCCATGCCCGACGGACCGATGACGGGATCCCAGTAATAGACCGGCTGCTCCATGCCTTCCTGGCTGGTGATGCCGCCCTCGACGGGCTGGCCGCCATAGGTGAGCCCGTAGGTGATCACCGGCCAGCCGTAATTGAGCCCGGCTTCCGGCTGGTTGAGCTCGTCGCCGCCGCGCGGACCGTGCTCGACCGTCCAGAGCTGGCCCTCACCGTCCAGTGCGGCCGACTGCAGGTTGCGATGGCCGTAGCTCCAGATTTCGGGCTGCGCGCCCTCCTGGTCGACGAACGGATTGTCGGCGACCGCCTCGCCGGTTTCCGGATCGATGCGGAATATCTTGCCGAGGCCCGAATCGAGCTCCTGCGCCTGGTCGCGCGGGGGATCGTCCGACCGCTCGCCGACCGTCACGAACAGATGGCCGTCCGGCGAGAACACCAGCCGCGAGCCGAAATGCTTGTCGCCGTCATAGGTCGGCATCTGCTGGAAGATGACGTCGACATTCTCCAGGCTGCCGCCGCCATTGTCGTTGGTGTTCAGCGTGGCGCGGGCGACCGACGTGCCGTTGCCGCCGTCGCGCGGCTCGGCGAACGAGAAGAAGATCGTGCCGGACTCCTCGTAATCGGGTGCAAGCGCCACGTCGAGCAGGCCGCCCTGTCCTTCCGCGTCGACCTCGGGCACGTTCTCGATCTCCGGACCGGCTTCGCCCTCGGGCGTGACGATGTGCATCGCGCCCTCTTTGGCCGTGACCAGCATCCGCCCGTCCGGCAGGAATTCCATCGCCCAGAGATGCGGCAGGTCCTCGGCCACGGTTTCCACCGCGACTTCCGGCATGTCGGAGGGCTGGGGGGCGCGCGTCTGCTCGGGGAAGGCCGGCTCCTGATCCGGCGCGTTGGCGGCCTGGGTCTCCACCGGCTCGCCGGCGGGAACGGCCTCGTCCCCCTCGGCAGGCGGCTGGCCCTCGACCTGTTCGATCGGCGAAATATCGCCGGTGGAATCCTGCGAATGGGCTGGCGCGATGGCGAGACCGGCGGAGAGGACTGTTCCGGTGAACAGAATGGTAAGCGTCTTCATGGGGATGGCTCCTCGAAGAAGCGTTGCGTTCCGGCCGTCATCGACCGCTGCGATGCCGTCCCACATGGAGCGCCGGTTCGGGGAGGGAACGAAAAGTCCCGCGCCGGATGGACGCGGGACTGTTCACTTAATCGCTATCGCCAGCCGCCCGCCGGCCCCGTCGTCCTCACAGAATGAAGCGCGACAGGTCGACGTTCCCGGCGATACCCGCCAGCGCCTTCTCGACATAGGCCGCATCCACCCGGTAGCTCTCGCCGGACTTGTCGGGCGCCTCGAAGGAGATCTCGTCGAGGACCCGCTCCATCACCGTCTGCAGCCGCCGGGCGCCGATGTTCTCGATCGAGCCGTTCAGCGACACGGCAAGGTCGGCGATCGCGTCGATGGCGTCGTCGGTGATCTCCAGGTCGACGTTTTCGGTCTTCATCAGCGCCACGTACTGCTTGATCAGCGAGGCCTCGGTCTCGGTGAGGATGCGGCGGAAATCCTCCTTGGTCAGGGCCCGCAGCTCGACCCGGATCGGCAGGCGGCCCTGCAGCTCCGGCAAAAGGTCCGACGGCTTGGAGACGTGGAACGCGCCGGAGGCGATGAACAGGATGTGATCCGTCTTCACCGGCCCGTGCTTGGTGGCGACGGTCGTGCCCTCGACCAGCGGCAGGAGATCGCGCTGCACGCCCTCCCGGGAGACGCCGGCGCCGCCGTGGCCGTCCTTGTTCGCCACCTTGTCGATCTCGTCGAGGAAGACGATGCCGTTGTTCTCCACCGCCGAGACCGCCTCGCGCACCAGCTGCTCCTGGTCGAGCAGCTTGTCGGATTCCTCGCCGATCAGCAGCTCGTAGCTTTCGCGAACGCTGGTCCGGCGCTGCTTGGTACGCTGGCCCATCTTGCCGAACATCTCCGACAGATTGAGCACGCCGATATTGGCGCCGGGCATGCCGGGAATTTCCATCCCGCCGAGCGGATTGCCGGTGTCGGAGACCTCGATGTCGATCTCCTTGTCGTCGAGCTGGCCGGCGCGCAGCTTCTGGCGGAAGGAGTCGCGCGTGGCGGGCGAGGCGGTCTTGCCGACCAGCGCATCGAGCACGCGTTCCTCGGCGCCCTGATGCGCCTTCGCCTTGACCTCCTCGCGCTTCTTCTCGCGCACCAGCCCGATCCCGATCTCCACCAGGTCGCGGATGATCTGCTCGACGTCGCGGCCGACATAGCCGACCTCGGTGAACTTGGTCGCCTCGATCTTGATGAAGGGGGCACCGGCGAGCCGGGCAAGGCGGCGCGAGATCTCGGTCTTGCCGACGCCGGTGGGTCCGATCATCAGGATGTTCTTGGGCATCACCTCCTCGCGCAGCGAGCCTTCCAGCTGCTGCCGGCGCCAACGGTTGCGCAGCGCGACGGCAACCGCGCGCTTGGCGTCCTTCTGGCCGATAATGTGTCGATCGAGCTCGGAAACGATCTCTCGGGGGGAAAAGTCTGACATGGATATCTTTCTCGGGGGGTGCCGCCCCGTGCCGGCGGCAGATCGGTGCGCCCGCTCGCGGACGCCTCGCCGCTAGATGGGGGCCGAACCCCGGCCCTGCCACCCCGGCGGATGCGCCGTGCCGGCGCGATCGCCCGTGAAGCGGGGGTTCCCATCGCGCAAGCTTTGCGGCCACACTGACGGCGACCCGAATCGCGGTCGGACTGACGGGACGTATCGATCGAGCAAGAGCGAGCACGGCATGCCGGGGAGACAGCCAGGGAGAATAACGCGGGTGGACGGGGAAGCGCTCGAACCAGCGCGCCCGTGTGGCACCACCGGCCACCCTCCGCGAACCGGGCCGACGGCATGACGGGCGCCCTGGCGCGCCTTGCCGCCACGCCGTCGGACTGGGACGAGGCGACGCTCGGCCGGCTACTCCACGACGTCGCCGACGACTACGGCTTCTCCCACGCGGCGGCGCTCGTGATGCCCTCGACCGACGATGGCGGGACCGCCACGCGCTACCTTCTCGGCAACTGGTCGGACAGCTTCCAGCGCGGCTACGAGCAGCTCGGCCTGCACCGCTTCAAGCTGGTCATCGGCGCGCTGAAGACCGACCCGATGCCCTTCGTCTGGGACATCGACACGCTCTACGGCGCGGACGAGCCGGACCCCAGTCCCGCCGCGCGCATGCTGCTGGACGAATCCTATCTGGCCGGCGTGCTGCTCCCGGTCCATGGCCTGACCGCGTTCAACGGTGCGCTGTCGCTGGCCGGAGCCGAGCCGAACCTTTCGCCGCAGGCGCTGCGCGAGCTGCAAATCTTCGCCTTCGCCCTGTTCGGCATGGTGGCGGCGGCACGCTTCGAGGAGAACCTGCGCAACAACCCCCTGACCGGCCGCGAGCGCGACTGCCTGAAGCTGGCGATGCTCGGCAAGACCTCGTCCGAGATCGGCCTGATCCTGTCGCTGTCCGAATATACGATCTCGCAATATCTCACCGCGGCGCAGCGCAAGATGAACGCCTCCAACCGCACCCACGCCGTCGCCCTCGCCGCACAGCTCGGCTATCTGTCCTGATAGTCGGAGCCGCAAAGGCAGGAAGGACCGGATCCCCGTGAACGTGCTTCCCAAAGGTGTCCGGCACATGCCGGGCCATCTCGATCGGGAGGCGCAGTCGGCGCTTCTCGACAGCATCCGCGCGGTGGTGGCGGCGGCGCCGCTCTACCATCCGGAAATGCCCCGGACCGGCAAGAAGATGTCCGTGCGCATGACGAATTGCGGCGCGCTCGGCTGGGTCGCCGACCGTTCCGGCTATCGCTACCAGGCGAACCATCCGGTGACCGGCAAGCCATGGCCGGCGATACCCGCGGCGTTGACGGCGCTGTGGGAGGAAGTGTCGGCCTACGATCATCCGCCGGAGGCCTGCCTGATCAATTTCTACGCCGAGACCGCGAAGATGGGGCTCCACCAGGACCGCGACGAGACCGATCTCGCGGCGCCCGTCGTGTCGGTCTCTCTCGGCGACGACTGCCTGTTCCGCATCGGCGAGACGACGCGGGGCGGGCGCACCACCTCGCTGCGGCTGCGCTCCGGCGACGTCGTGGTGCTGGGCGGCGAGGGGCGGCTCTGCTTCCATGGCGTCGACCGGATCTATCCGGCCACCTCGACGCTCCTGAAGAATGGCGGCCGGATCAACCTGGCCCTGCGCCGTGTGACGGTCCCGGCCTGAGCGGGGCGACGTCCACGATCGCCACGGCTCAGAGCTTGCGCAGCGCCACCTGCTCGATCAGGTGGTTCGGACCCTTGCGCAGGATCAGGTCGGCGCGCGGGCGGGTCGGCAGGATGTTTTCGTAGAGATTGGTGCCGTTGATGTCCCGCCACAGCGCCTCGGCGATGGCGAGTGCTTCCTCCTCGCCGATCTGCGAATAGCGGTGGAAGAACGAATCCTCTTCGCGGAATGCCGTCTCGCGCAGCCGCATGAAGCGCTCGACATACCAGCGGCGGATATCCGCCTCGTCGGCGTCGATATAGATCGAATGGTCGAAGAAGTCCGAGACGAAGGGCACCGCCTTCCCGTCCTTCGGCATCTCGCGCACCTGCAGGACGTTCAGCCCCTCGAAGATCAGGATGTCCGGCCGGTCGATCGTGATCCGCTGGCCGGGCACGACGTCGTAGACGAAGTGCGAATAGACCGGCGCCTCGACGCGCGGCCGGCCGGCCTTGATGTCGGAGAGGAAGCGCAGGATCGCCCCGACGTCGTAGCTCTCCGGAAAGCCCTTGCGCTGCATCAGCCCTTCGGCCTGGAGCACGGCGTTCGGGTAGAGAAAGCCGTCGGTGGTGACGAGATCGACCTTCGGGGAGGAGGGCCAGCGCGCCAGAAGCTCCTTCAGGATGCGCGCCGTGGTCGACTTGCCGACCGCGACCGAGCCGGCGATGCCGATGATGAACGGCGTCTTCCTGACCGGCAGGCCGCCCGACAGGAAGCTCTGGCGCTGGCGAAACAGCAGCTGCGACGATTCCACATGGGCGTAGAGCAGGCGCGACACCGCCAGATAGATCCGCGCCACCTCGTCGAGATCGACCGGATCGCCGATCGAGCGCAGCCGGCGGACCTCGTCCTCGGTCAGCGTCAGCGGCGTGTCGGCACGAAACTTCGCCCATTGCGCCGCGGTGAAGACGCGGTAGGGCGAGAATTTCGAGGGTGTCAGCTGGTCCATCATTCCCCGAGGGCACCCGGTCGTGCGGCCTTCTCGGCAATCCCGCTCTGGCTGGTGCGGCGCCCGAGTTCGGCCATCACGTCGGCCAGCGGCACCTTCCGGACCTGCAGCAGCACCATCAGGTGATAGATCAGGTCGGCGCTCTCCGAGACGAGACGGGCCTCGTCCTGGGATAGGGCGGCGATCACCGTCTCCGTCGCCTCCTCGCCGAGCTTCTTGGCCACATGCTCGACGCCGCGCGCCGAGAGCGCCGCCGTATAGGAGGATTGCGGATCGGCGGACGCGGCACGCGCGGCGACGATGGTCTCGAGATCGGCGAGGGTGAACTGCAACGCTGTGCCTTTCGTAAGCCGGCTCGCGACGATGCGAATCCGGCGAATGAATGCCTAGAAGGCCGGATCGAGCCGCATCGGGATGCCGGCCTCTGCCATATGCGCCTTGGCCTCGGCGATCGTGTGGGTGCCGAAATGGAAGATCGAGGCGGCGAGCACCGCCGCGGCATGGCCGTCGCGCACCCCCTCGACCAGATGGTCAAGCGTGCCGACACCGCCGGATGCAATGACCGGCACCGCGACGCTGTCGGCGACGGCGCGGGTCAGGTCCAGGTCGAAGCCGGACTTGGTGCCGTCCCGGTCCATCGACGTCAGCAGGATCTCGCCGGCGCCGAGCGACACGACCCGCCGGGCGAACTCTACGGCGTCGATGCCCGTCGCGGTGCGACCGCCATGGGTGAAGATTTCCCAGCGCGGCTGGTCCGGGCCGTGGCTCACACGTCGCGCGTCGATGGCGACGACGATGCACTGGTCGCCGAATTTGTGCGCCGCCTCGGCGACGAGTTCGGGGCGCTGCACCGCGGCGGTGTTGATCGCCACCTTGTCGGCGCCGGCCAGCAGCAGGCGGCGCACGTCGGCGACCGTCCGCACGCCGCCGCCAACGGTGACCGGCATGAAGCACTGTTCGGCGGTCCGCGCCACAACGTCGAGGATTGTCTCGCGATCGTCCGACGAGGCGGTGATGTCGAGGAAGCAGAGTTCGTCCGCACCGGCCGCGTCGTAGGCGCGCGCCGCCTCGACCGGGTCGCCGGCATCGACCAGCCCCTCGAAATTGACGCCCTTGACGACGCGGCCGTCCTTGACGTCGAGACAGGGAATGATGCGCGCCTTGAGCGTCATGCAGATGGCCTCGTCCGCCGCTTCGCGCGGCCGTTCATGGCAGCACCGGCGGCCGGAACGCGAATGCGGCGGCGCAAAGGGTGCGGGTCGGGGCGGAACTTCGTCAAGGGCTTCGGCCGGTTGCAGTGACGTTGCGGCCTTATGCGACGGCCCGACGACGCTCGGCAAGAGGCGGCGCGTCTCAAGGCCGGCCAAAAGCCCGCTGCCGGGACGCAGGCTGGCGACATTGTTCGGCGGGACGTCTTGCTGTCTTGTCCCCGCATGGCCATGCAGAAAAGCACCGTCCGCCCGGACGAAGCACCAGCAGCGGACCCAGGAAGCCTCTTCGTGACACGCCATGAAAACCCGGCCGCGCGGTCGGTCGCCGACGGCGATCTGACGGTCTCCTATCTGGAGGCGGGGCCGGTGCCGTCCCTGCCGCTGCTCTGCCTGCATGGCGCGGTGCAGACCAAGTCCGTCTGGCGCGGCCAGATGGCCGGCCTTGCCGAAAGCTGCCGGGTGCTGGCGCCGGATCTGCGCGGCCACGGCGATACCCTCGGCGATACCGCGGACATGTCGGTCGAGGGCTTGGCAGAGGACGGCTTCCGGTTCCTCGATGCGCTGGGGATCGAACGCGCCGCCCTCTGCGGCGTCTCGCTCGGCGGCATGGTCGCCCTGGAGATGGCGGCCCGCGAACCCGGGCGCGTGGCCGCTCTGGTGCTGGCGGACACGCCGCTCGCGCTGTCGCTGCACGGGCCGGTGCGGGCGGCACTGGAGTGGCTGGGGCCGCAGCGCATCCTGCCGGTCCTCTTCGCGACCCTCGGCCAGCATCGCACGGCGCGCTGGGGCATCGCCGGCGCCAAGAAGATCTTCGGCAAGGGCTGGGTCCGCGCCGATGCCGAACGGCATTTCGTCGCCGGCTTCTCCTCGATGCCGGCGGATGCCGTGGTCGCGGCCTATGCGGCCATCGTCGCGGCCGATCCGGCGGCGATCCGTGCCCTCGACATTGCCTGCCTCGTCATCATCGGCAGCGACGAGACGCAATTGGTGATCGATCATGCCGGCGAGATTGCCCGCCGCATCGGCCGGGCGGAGATCGTCACCGTGGAAGCCGGCCACGTCTCCAATCTCGACGCGCCGGAAGCCTTCAACGCCGCCGTTGCGGCGTTTCTGGCCAAGCTGCCGAAGGCCAACGGCGGCGGCTGAACTCAGCCGGTGGCGCCCAGCACCCGCAGCGCCTCGGCGGCGTCGATCCGCCCGTCATAGAGCGCCCGGCCGGAGATCGCGCCCTCCAGCAGCTGCGCGTCCGGCATGGTCAGCCGGACCACGTCGGCGATCGAGGCAAGGCCGCCCGAGGCGATGACCGGGATCGACACCGCTTCGGCGAGATCGATCGTTGCGTCCCAGTTGATGCCGGCGAGGATGCCGTCGCGATCGACGTCGGTGTAGATGATCGCCGCGACTCCGGCATCCTCGAACTGGCGCGCGAGATCGACCGCCGTCAGCTGCGAGGTCTCCGCCCAGCCCTCGACCGCCACCTTGCCGCCCTTGGCGTCGATGCCGACGGCGATGCGGCCGGGAAAGCGCCTGGCCGCCGCCTTGACGAGATCCGGGTCGCGCACCGCGACGGTGCCGAGGATCACCCGCGAGAGCCCCTTGTCCAGCCAGCGCTCGATGTCGGCCATCGACCTTATGCCGCCGCCGAGCTGCACGCGCATCTCACGGCCCACCGTCGCGACGAGCGCGTCGACCGCAGCATCGTTGACCGCGCGACCCGCGAAGGCGCCGTTGAGGTCGACGACGTGGAGATGGGTGAAGCCGGCGTCGCGGAACTCGCGGGCCTGCGCCGCCGGATCGGCGTTGTAGACCGTCGCCTCTTCCATCAGCCCGAGTTTCAGGCGCACGCAGGCGCCGTCCTTGAGGTCGATGGCGGGAAAGAGAATGGGCATGGGCTCTCGCAGGCTGACAGGGGGCGCGGTGACCGCTTCTTCCACCCTCAAGGCCCGTCCGGCAAGTCCGGATGCGGCGTCGGCCGGCTTTGGGACGCTACCTGTCCCGCCAGTACCTTGCGCGCAGGCGCGGCGCGATCATCCACGCGATCGGCGCCGCGAGCACGAAGCTCGCCACGACGACGGCCGGAATGAGATAGGGCCAGGCCTCGGAGACCTCCGGGAAGCTCAGCACCAGGATGGCGCCGAAGCCGAAGATGACGGCGTTGGTCATCCCGTAGATCACCATCGCGATTCGAAAACGTGTCGACATGCCCGGCCTCGGCAGAAGGAGTGGTTTCGCCGTCCCCGATAGCGCGCTGCCGGCCCTTCGTGTTTGACATGGATCATGGCGAGAGGGCGTCGGGCCCGCTCAGGGTTTCCATCTGAGGAAATTCGCGATCAGCGCCAGACCGAGAGCCTGGCTCTTCTCCGGATGGAACTGCGTGCCGGCCTTGTTGCCGCTGGCGACGATCGCCGTGACCTCGCCGCCATAGTCGACGCTGGCCAGGACGTCGTCCGGACGCTCGGCGACAAGATGGTACGAATGCACGAAATAGGCGTGCAGCCCGGTCTCCCCGGTCGCGATGCCTTCGAGCAGCGCATGGTCGCGATGCGTGCGGATCGTGTTCCAGCCGATCTGCGGCACCTTCAGCGCCGGGTCCGAGGGCGCGATCTTCACCACGTCGCCCGGAATCCAGCCGAACCCCTGCGTCACGCTCTTCTCGTGCCCGCGCGACGCCATCAGCTGCATGCCGACGCAGATCCCGAAAAACGGCCTCGCCTTGCGCTCCACCGTCTCGCGCAGCGCCTCGGTGAGGCCGGGCACAGCGTCAATGCCGGCCCGGCAGTCGGCGAAGGCGCCGACGCCCGGCAGGACGACCCGGTCGGCGCGGCGAACGATCTCCGGAGCGGCGGTGAGGACGATGTCGGCCGCAGCGTCGGTCTCCCGCGCCGCGCGTTCGAAGGCCTTGGCCGCCGAGCGCAGATTGCCGGAGCCGTAATCGATGATGGCGACTGTCTGCATGCTATCGGGCCTTCATGGCATCGAAGAAACCGCCGGTCGATGCCGGACGGGGCCGTCGTACCGGCGCCTTCCACGGCGCCTGCGAAAGGACGGCCGGCGGGGCGACCGCCTCGGGACGTGCCGCTCCGTAATAGATCAGCTCGGCCTCGGCGAGATCGTCCGCCTGGAAGGCGGCCGCCTCCCGCCAGCCCTTGCGGCGGTATTTCGCCGCGCGCAGGCTGGGGCCTTCCAGCGCGACGAGCATGCCGAGCAGGATCGACAGCACCGTCGACGCCAGGTCATAGCCCTCGACGCTGCCGAGGAGGGCAAGGCCGATCGCCGCGGCGAGCACGACGAGCCCCGAGATCCAGAGCCCGTAGCGCATGAGCCAGAGGAACGGCACCAGGAACGCCCAGATCGAGAAACGGTCGCGCACGAACACCGCGACGCCGCTGGGGCCGGGCGATTGCGGCGGCTCGAAGACGATGTAGCGGGTCAGCGCCATGGCCCGCTCACGCCAGCATCCCCTTGGTCGAGGGCACGAGATCGGACTGCCGCGGATCGATCGCCACGGCGTCGCCCAGCACCCGCGCCACCGACTTGAAGCAGGTCTCCGCGACGTGGTGCGCGTTGCTGCCGTGAAGGTTCGTCACGTGCAGCGTCAGGCCGGCGTTCTGGGCAAGCGCCTGGAAAAATTCCTGCACCAGCTCGGTATCGAAACCGCCGATCTTCTCGCGCTGGAAGCGCGCGTCGAAGACCAGGAACGGCCGGCCCGAGACGTCGATCGCCGCGCGCGTCAGGCATTCGTCCATGGCAAGGTCCAGCGAGGCATAGCGGCGGATGCCGCGCCGTTCGCCGAGTGCCTGGCGGATCGCCTGGCCGAGCGCGATGCCGGTGTCCTCGACCGTGTGGTGGTCGTCGATGTGGCGGTCGCCGTCGGCTTCGATCTCCATGTCGATCAGCGAGTGGCGGGAGAGCTGTTCGAGCATGTGGTCGAAGAAGCCGACCCCGGTGGCGATCGTCGAGCGGCCGGTACCGTCGAGATCGACGCGGACGCGGATCTTCGTCTCGTTGGTCTTGCGCTCGACGACGGCGTCGCGCCGCCCGGCTGTCTCGGCCATCTCGTCACCTTCCGGCAGGTTGCGCCCGGCTTCTATCACCCGGCTCGCGCCGATGCCAACTCGGGCGGCAGCGACTTGGAAAGATCGGCCCGAGCGCCCACATGCGGGCCGGATCGGCGGCCGCCGTGCCTACCGGGCGGCGGTCCTGCCGGATGAAAGGATCGCAAGACATGAGCATGGAAAGCCACGACCCGGCGACGATGTACGGCACCACGATCGTTGCCGTGCGCAAGAGCGGCAAGGTCGTGATCGCCGGCGACGGCCAGGTCTCGCTCGGCAACACGGTGATGAAGGGCAACGCCCGCAAGGTCCGCCGGATCGGCAAGGACGGCGCCGTCATCGCCGGCTTCGCCGGTGCCACCGCCGATGCCTTCACGCTGCTGGAACGGCTCGAGGCCAAGCTCGAGCAATATCCCGACCAGCTGATGCGCGCCTGCGTCGAGCTCGCCAAGGACTGGCGCACCGACCGCTATCTGCGCCGGCTGGAGGCGATGATGATCGTCGCCGACCGGCAGGTGACGCTGACGCTGACCGGCAATGGCGACGTGCTGGAGCCGGAGCATGGCGTCATCGCCATCGGCTCGGGCGGCAACTACGCGCT
>DASYHY010000201.1:0-1522 GCA_036252795.1 Aurantimonas sp.
TTCACCCGCTCGTAGAGCTCGATGACATCCTGGTTGCGCATCCGGATGCAGCCGGAGGAGACCGACTGGCCGATCGTCCAGGGCTGGTTGGTGCCGTGGATCCGGTACAGCGTCGAGCCGAGATAGAGCGCCCGCGCCCCCAGCGGATTTTCCTCGCCGCCCTTCATGTGGGCGGGCAGGATCCGACCCTTCGCGCGCTCGCGCTTGATCATCGCGGCCGGCGGCGTCCAGCCCGGCCACTCGGCCTTGCGGGTGACCGGGTGACGGCCCTTCCAGGCAAATCCCGGCTTGCCCACCCCGACGCCGTAGCGCCGCGCCGTGCCGCCCTTGCCGACGTGGTAGAGGAACTTCGAGCGCGTATCGACGACGATCGTCCCGGGTGCTTCCTTGCCTGCATACGCGACGTCCTGCGGCAGGAAGACCGGGTCGACATGATGCTGCGGCACCATCTGCCGCGGCCGCTGCACGGCGGCCTGCTCGAACCCGCCGGGGCGATAACCTTGGCGCACGCCCGGCGCGATGGTGCCCCTGGCGTGCCGGGGATCGACGGCCCTGGGGGAGGGATAGCCGACCACCCGCCGCGCGCCGACCGGTTGGCCCGCCAGGACCGGGCGGCCACGCGCGACGGCGACCGGACGCGCACCGAGGACGGCGCCCGACAAATTGTTGGTGGGGCTGGCGAGATGCGGCCGCCGGTAGCCGGGGACGACGCCGCTGCCGGGCGACAGCTGCAGGATCCACTGACCGCGCAGCGCCGGCGACACTTCCACGCCTCGCTGCTGCGCGAGGCCTGCCGTCGGGTGTGCCACCACGGCGGCGAGTGCTGCGACGGCAGCAAATGCAAGAAGGCTTCGCATGGCGGATCCCCATCGTCAGGTCGGAAGGCGCGGGTCTGCCGCACCGGATTGGGGCAAGCTTCCCCTCAAAGCCCCACCGAAGGGTAAATTCCGCAGGGGGAGCGCCGCGCTGCTATCGAAACCAATTCATAGGGTTAACGGGCGGTTTCGGCGCGGCCTCGTCGCCGGAAGGAGCCTCCGGCTCGAGGCCGGAGATCACCCGCCGCCGAAATGGCATCTGAAGGGCTATCGCTGCGACGCGCGCCGGCTCACGGACGCCTGACACCGCGCGGTCCGGTCGCCTCTCGAACTCCTTGCCACCGCCGGGTCTGCCTGCGATGACGGGGCATGAGCCAGTCCCGCGACACCGCCGAAGCATCGGCCGGCCTGACCACCGGCCCGGACGGGCGCCTGCGCTGCGCCTGGCACGGCAACGACGAGACCTATCGGCGCTACCACGACGAGGAGTGGGGCCGGCCGACGGCGGATGACGAGCGGCTGTTCGAAAAGCTCTGCCTCGAGGGGTTTCAGGCCGGGCTTTCGTGGCTGACCATCCTGCGCAAGCGCGACGCCTTTCGCGAAGTGTTTCACGGCTTCGCCATCGAGCGCGTCGCGGCGATGGACGAGGCGGACATCGACCGGATCGTCCTCGACGCGCGGATCATCCGCCATCGCGGCAAGATCGC
>DASYHY010000202.1:0-18737 GCA_036252795.1 Aurantimonas sp.
GAAACAGCGAAGATAGAGAGGGATCGAGCCAGTGCAGACCGATAAGGCCAACACGAACACGTCGCGCATCAAGCCACCCTTGCGCCCGGAAGACCGTCACGATCCGTTCGATAGCCGGTCGAAGCCCTCCAGCAACGACGACGGCTGGGACAACAGCTTCCGTCACTGATCGGTCGGCGGCGCGGCATCTGACGCCTCGCGCCACTTGATGATTTGCCGCCGGGAATCCGGCGGCGGTTTCCGCAAAGTAGCAGGAACAACGAGGAACGCCTCATGAGCCGGCGTCCCCTGTAGCGGCTGCTACACGTTGCCGCCTTGACGATGTTCGCTGTTTGTTCCAGTTCGCTCGCCCATGGCGACGATACGAACGGTGGGTGAAGCAGCCCGTGCGGAAATGCTGGTGACGGCGCGATGCCGGGGATGCGGGCACGCTGCCTCATTCCTCGCGAGCGACCTCGCCCATGTGACGGATCCGGATCTCGTGCTCGACCGCCTCCCGTTTCGCTGTCGCGAATGCCGGGAGCGTAACTGCGAGATCCATGCCGAAGCCATAGAGCGCGACCGCAGACCCGGCGTCGTCATCTGGCGGCCGACCCGGCTGCGCTGACAAGATTCGCCGCCTCACTCTGACTCGCGCCGCGGGCCACCCGGTCTCGTCATCTCGCAGCCGCCATCGCCCGTCGCGACGTCCTCTCCGCTTCGCCGCTGGCGCCAGCGGCCCCACCGGACGGCGGTGCGGCGCCGGGCTCGCCGCACGGCGGCGAAATCGACAGACAGGATGAGAAGGCCGAGCGGGACCATCCAGAAGCCGAGGATCGGCAGGAACCCGAAGATGCCCCCGGCGACCAGCCCTATGCCGGTGCCGACGCGAATCGGGCGATTGGCCGGCAACACGATGTTCCGCCCGAACAAGCGGATGCTCTGTCGCCCGGCGCCATCGGCGATTTCCGCCTGCTCCTCCTCGCTCCGCATCATGTAGAGTCTGCCGGGCGACGGCGCCCGTTCCTTCCATTCGCATCGACCGGGCTCACATGGTGTTGTCGAAGCCTTCGACAAACCCCTTGAAGGCATCAGGGACGTCGCCTGTTTTTTGCCTGGCGCGGGTTGGCAAGTCCGGGGTAGCTTTGCTATAGGCTCGCCAGCGTTGCGAGACGCGTATTCCCCGGTAGCTCAGTGGTAGAGCACTCGACTGTTAATCGATCGGTCGCTGGTTCGAATCCGGCCCGGGGAGCCACCCTCCATTCATGCTCCCTCGAACTCGGTCGTTGCCTGAGGCTGCCGTGGTCAGGATGCCGCGGATTTGGCGGGCTCGCGAAACTGCAAAACTGGCTGGATATTGCCGGACGCCCGGTATGCAGTGAATGCAGGAGAACGGCATCACGCTGCCGTTAGTCCTCGAGCCCGAACGCCTCACCGCTCGAGAGCGGCAAGGCAGGTTCGTCATCCCATCATTTCCTGCACCCGCTTCATGATGTCAGCTGCGCGTACATCGTCCAGTTTAAAGCTGATCGTGCGCTGTCGATCGTCATCCGCCAGTGACGCGGCATTGCCGCCGAAAACACGAAATATCTCACCGGCATGAACGCCGTTCACTTCGATGCTGTATCGATCGGTATCATTCACCTCATCGGTGTATATGTCGCTACAACCCTTGCTGCACTGTCCTGTATTATGTTTGTAGACTGCATAACACCCGTCTGTGCAACTTATTTTGCATCCATGACTTGCATCACAGTCGGCCATAACTATCCTCCCGTAAATTTTTGGCGAATATAAATTCCCACAAGCCATTCAGCTACGCAACGTAATACCGCCCGCGCCTGTGATATCCCCGGTCGCCTCACCATCACCGATTGTCGCACTCGTCTCGCTTTAACGCGAGCCGGCTACAGCTAGGGATCCGGACAAGAGGGAGCGGCATGAACGCGCAACCATCACCAATCAGCGATTCGCGCTCCATCGTCGTCTGGCTGCGCGAAGACCTGCGGCTCGACGACAATCCGGCGCTGGCGGAAGCCGCCGAGACCGGTCGGCCGGTCGTGCTGCTCTACGTGCTTGACGAGGAGTCGCCGAATATCCGGCCGCTCGGCGGGGCGCATCGCTGGTGGCTGCATCATTCGCTGCAGGCCTTCGCGGATTCGCTGCAGAAACTCGGCGCGGGTCTCGTGCTCCGGCGCGGCGAGGCCGGGCGCGAGGTCGCGGACGTCGTGAAGTCGGCGGGGGCCCGCAGGCTCCTCTTCAACCGCCGCTACGACCGGGCCGGACGCGCGGTGGACGACGCCCTGGCCGAGGCTCTTGGCGACGACGTCGCGGTCGACTGCTTCACCGCGAACATCCTCCACGAGCCGGAGCGGGTCAGCACCAAGTCCGGGGGCTACTACAAGGTCTACACGCCGTTCTGGCGGAACGTCTCGGAAACCGAGCCGCGGGACCCGATCGACGCTCCCCGGAGACTGCACGTGCCAGACTGGCTGCCCCGCTCGGACAAGCTTTCCGACTGGCAGCTCCGCCCCACGGGAGCCGACTGGTCCGGGGGACTTCGCTCGTTCTGGGACGTCGGCGAGGCGGCGGCTCACAGACGCTTCGACGCCTTCTGCGACGACCACCTCGGGACCTATCAGGACGGCCGCGACCGCATGTCCGTCGACGCGACATCGCGCATGTCGCCGCATCTTCGCTGGGGCGAGATCTCGCCCTACCGTCTCTGGCACATGGCCACGGCGCGCGCCGCCGAGGACCACACGATCGGATCGGAGGGGATCCGCACCTTCCAGAAGGAACTCGTCTGGCGCGACTTCAGCTATCACCTGCTCTTCCATTTCGACGCGCTCGGCACGCGGAACTTCAACGGGCGGTTCGACGCCTTCCCCTGGGAAACGGACCGCAAGGGCCTGCGGGCATGGCAACGCGGCCTGACCGGCTATCCCATCGTCGACGCCGGCATGCGGCAGCTCTGGCAGACCGGCTGGATGCACAACCGCGTGCGGATGATCACCGGGTCCTTCCTGACGAAGGACCTCCTGATCGACTGGCGCGAGGGCGAAGAATGGTTCTGGGACACGCTCGTGGACGGCGACGTGGCGTCGAACAGGGCCCAATGGCAGTGGATCGCCGGTTCCGTCGCGGACGCCCAGCCCTTCTTCCGGATCTTCAATCCGGTGACTCAGAGCGCGAAATTCGATCCGGCCGGCGATTACATCCGCCAGTTCGTGCCGGAACTGAAGGACCTGCCGGCGAAGGCCATTCATGCGCCTTGGGAAGCCGATCCGGCGACGCTCGCCGCAGCGGGCGTCGTCCTCGGCAGGACCTATCCGTCGCCGGTCGTCGACCACGGCGCCGCACGCGAGCGTGCCCTGACAGCCTACCGCGCGGTGCGCGGCTGATACGATCCACCGGCCACCGCCGCGCATGATTCGCCTCCCTCTCCGCTCCCTGAACCTCGCGTCGCCGGGCGAGCCGGACCGGACCGTCGACTGCTTCGGCAGCGGCAGCGGGCAGACAAAGTCCCTCTCCTCCCCTAGATAGAGTCCCGACTCCCCTCGCCCCGATCGAGGGGGCCAACAGCAGGACGGACCGGCATGGACGACATCGACTTCACCTTGCCCGCAGACATCTTCTGGGCGCGGTCAGCACGCCGCGTCCTGCCGAAGGGCGGGCTGGCGCATCAGCGGTTCGACACGCTGGCGGAGGCCATCTGCTACGTCATGCAAGGCGACGAGACGCCGCGCTTCAATCTGTCGATCGACACCGACGACGCCTCCTTCACCCAGTCGGAAGTCGAGGCGATCTACGAGAGCGAGCCGTTCGCGCCCTACAGACAGGGTCAGGGCGCCGTGGCCGACGCGAACTAGCGGACGCCACAAAGGCGTCGATCTCCGGGCCGCAGATCCGGCCGGAGACGTTACGCACCCAGCTTGCCTCGCATGACGCCCGACCGTAGTTTCGCCGCAGACCCCTTGCCTCCCGTGACGCCCGAGCCCCCATGCCCCGATACGATTCCGTCCTCGACGCCATCGGCAACACGCCGCTGATCCGCCTCAAGCGCGCCTCCGAGGAGACCGGCTGCGAAATCTACGGCAAGGCCGAGTTCCTCAATCCCGGCCAGTCGGTCAAGGATCGTGCCGGTCTGGCGATCATCCGCGATGCCGAGGACAAGGGCCTGCTCGACCCCGGCGCGATCATCGTGGAAGGCACGGCGGGCAATACGGGCATCGGCCTGGCGCTGGTGGCCAACGCGCTCGGCTACCGCACGGTCATCATCATTCCGGAGACCCAGAGCGAGGAGAAGAAGGACGCGCTCCGCGTCATGGGCGCCGAGCTGATCGAGGTGCCGGCGGTTCCCTACAAGAACCCCAACAACTACGTGAAGCTGTCGGGACGGCTCGCCGAGCAACTGGCGCGGAGCCACCCGCAGGGCGCGATCTGGGCGAACCAGTTCGACAACGTCGCCAATCGCGACGCCCACATCGTCACCACCGCCGAGGAGATCTGGCATCAGACCGCTGGCGAGGTGGACGGCTTCATCTGCGCCGTCGGCACCGGCGGCACCCTGGCCGGCACCGGCATCGGCCTGAAGCGACGCTCCGGCCAGGTCAAGATCGGCATCGCGGACCCGATGGGTGCGGCGCTCTACAACTACTATGCCCACGGCGAGCTGAAGTCCGAAGGCTCGTCGATCACCGAGGGCATCGGCCAAGGCCGGGTCACCGCCAATCTCGAAGGCTTTGCTCCGGATTTCGCCTACCAGATCCCGGACGAGGAGGCGCTGCACATCGTTTTCGGGCTGGTGCGGGAGGAAGGTCTCTGCCTCGGCGGCTCGTCCGGCATCAACATTGCCGGCGCGATCCGCATGGCACGCGAGATGGGATCCGGCCATACGATCGTGACGGTCCTTTGCGACTACGGCAACCGCTACCAGTCGAAGCTGTTCAATCCGGCATTCCTGCGCGAGAAGGGTCTGCCGATCCCCGGATGGCTCGAGTCCAGGCCGCAATTCGACATTCCCTACAAAAGCGTGGCCGAGCAGTGACCGAGCGGCTCTACCAGGACAATCCCTATCTCTCGACGATGGAGGCGCGGCTCGAGCGGATCGAGCCGGCGACCGGCGACGGCTTCAGCGGCCTGGTCTTCGCGCGCACCAATTTCTTCGCGGCCGGCGGCGGCCAGCCGGGAGACACCGGCTTCGTCGAGGCCGCGGACGGGCGGCAGATCCCGATCGTCGACACGATCTACGCGCCGGACAAGACGATGGTTCTGATGCTCGCGGAAGCCGGCGCCAGCCTGCCGGAGCCGGGGGCGAACCTCGTCCTGCACGTCGACTGGAAGCGCCGCTACCGGTTGATGCGCATGCACACGGCCTGCCATCTCCTCAGCGTCGTCTGTCCTTTCCCGATCACCGGCGCTGCCGTCGGTGAAGACGAAAGCCGTATCGATTTCGACATACCGGACGCCATCGACAAGGCCGAAACGACCGGGAAGCTCATGCAGCTGGTCGCCGAGAACCATCCGGTCTTCACCCGCTGGATCACCGACGCCGAACTGGACGCCAACCCCGGGCTCGTGAAATCGGCGAATGTTCGCCCGCCGCGCGGCAGCGGGCGGATCCGGCTCGTCTGCATCGGCAAGGACGGCGCCGTGGACACCCAGCCTTGCGGCGGAACGCACGTGCAGGAAACCGGCGAAGTCGGAGAGATCCACATCGGCAAGATCGAGAAGAAGGGCAAGATCAACCGGCGCTTCCGGATTCGCTTCGGCCCGCTCCCGGCTTGAGCTGCCGGTACACGACCCGGCCTTCCGCTCCTGCCCACGACAAGATTATGCTGCCAGCTGCGCCTGCTCCGGCTGAACGCGCCGATCAGCGGCCGTGATACGAGACGATCGACATGACCCACAATCCTTTCCTGATCAGCGCCGATGAGCTCGCCGATTGGCTCGGCCGGCCCGGCCTCGCCGTGGTGGACGGATCCTGGTATCTGCCGGCGCAGAAGCGGTTCGCCCATGCGGAGTATGAGGCGGCGCACATCCCCGGGGCCGTGTTCTTCGACCAGGATGCTGTGGTGGATCCCGCGTCGAGCCTGCCGCACGCGCTGCCGCCGGGAGCCGTCTTCTCCGAGGCTGCCGGTCGGATGGGCATTTCCGACACCGACACGATCGTCGTCTATGACGGCATGGGCCTGTTCTCGGCGCCGCGGGTCTGGTGGCTGTTCCGCGTCTTCGGCGCCAAGGACGTGAGGATCCTCGACGGCGGATTTCCGGCATGGCAGCGAGCCCGTCTGCCGGTCGAGGTCGAGACGCCATCCCCCGCTCCGGCGAACTTTGCCGCGCGGCTCGACCACGACGCCGTCGCGTCGCTGGAAGACATGAAGGCTTGGGTGGACGCGGGTGGCCGCCGGATCGCCGATGCGCGTCCGGCCGATCGCTTCGCCGGCGAGGCGCCGGAGCCCCGCGAGGGCGTGCGGGCCGGCCACATGCCGGGTGCCGCCAGCGTTCCGATCAGCCTCGTCACGGTCGAGGGCCACCTGAAGCCGCCCGCGGCGCTGCGGGACGCCTTCGCGGCCGCCGGCGTCGATCCGGATGGGCCGGTGGTCACCAGTTGCGGGTCCGGCGTCACCGCCGCCGTCCTCAACCTGGCGCTTGCCAGCCTCGGCAACCACGACGTGAAGCTCTACGACGGCTCGTGGACCGAATGGGGCGGCGCTGCCGACACGCCAGTCGAGACCGGGCGCTGAGGCTATGCGTCTCCTCAACACCACGGTGACCAGCCTGCAGATGAGCGAGCGGCCGCAGCAGTCGATCACGCCGCCAGCCTTTGCGCAGCCCCTCGTCGTCGAGGAAGTCCCCGCCATACCGCTGGAGCGCTATCGCGCGCTCTACCGCGCGGTCGGCGAACCCCATCACTGGACGTCGCGCCTCCTGCCGGATGCCGAACTTCGCCGCGAGATACACAGACCCGCCATCCGCATCTTCGTCGCCTCGACGGCGGAGAGAAGCGCCGGGTGGTTCGAGATCGAGACGCGGCCCGCCATCGGCGAGTCCCGTATCGTCCATTTCGGCGTGATGCCGGAGTTTCGTGGCCGCGGGCTTGCGGACTTCCTGCTGTCGCAGGCGATCCAGGCGGCGTTTTGCGAGGGGGTCAGCTGCGTGTCGATCGAGACCAACACGCTCGACCATCCGGCTGCGCTGCCGCTCTACCTGAAGCACGGCTTCAAGCGCTACGCGACGCGGCAGGTGCAGACGCCGGCGATCGAGACGGTCGCGGGACGCGCGGCGGCAACGATGTCATGAGGGTGATCTCCTTCGAGGAAGCCGACGGGCTGCTGTCGTGGACGCTGGTCGCCGACGCGATCGCGGCCGGTCATCGCCTGCCGGCACCGGAAGTCGGCGACATGCTGCTGTCGCAGGAAGGAAGGAGCCTGCTGAACCGCGCCGCCTGGATTCCGGGGCTTGGGATCGCGCTGAAGTCCGTCACCGTCTATCCGGAAAACCCAAGCAGCCATCCGCCGCTTCCCTCGGTCCAGGGGAGCGTCCTCCTGTTCGACGAGCAGAGCGGCGCGCCGGTCGCGCTCATCGACGGCATCCTCGTCACCAAATGGAAGACCGCCGGCGACTCGGTGCTGGGCGCGCGCCTCCTCGCCCGGCCGGATTCGCGCCGGCTGCTGATCTGCGGCGCCGGCACGCTGGCCGGGTCGCTGATCGAGGCTTACACCGAAATCTTCCCAAGCCTCGAGGAAGTCGGCATCTGGAACCGCACGGCCGGGCGCGCCGCAGCGCTTGCTGCCGCGTGGCAGAAGCAAGGGGTCGCCGTTCGGCCCGTCACCGATCTCGCCGCTGCGGTGGCTAAGGCGGACATCGTGTCGACCGCGACGATGGCGGTGGCGCCGTTCCTGCGCGGCGAGTGGCTCCGCCCCGGCACGCATGTCGACCTGATCGGCGCGTATCGGCCGGACATGCGCGAGGCGGACGACGCGGTCCTGACGCGGGGCGAACTGTTCGTCGATTCCCGCCGCACGACGATCGGCCATATCGGCGAGATCGAGGTTCCGCTGAAGCAAGGGGTGATCGGCGCCGCCGACATACGCGGCGACCTCGCCGAGCTCGTCGCCGGGACGGCCGGCCGCAGCGGCCCGGAGGCCATCACCGTGTTCAAGAACGGCGGCGGCGCGCATCTCGACCTGATGGTGGCCGATCTCATCCGCCGCATCGTCCGCGCAAAAGACTGAAGCCGGGCGCGATCCCGGCTGATGATGCCGCCGGCGGCTGCTGTTTCGCCAAGGCCTCAGACGCGGTACAGCTTCCGGCCATCCGCCGCCAACCGGACGGTTTCCCGTGATCCTACGCATTCTTCTCGCCTTCGCCTTTCTCCTCTTCGTGATCCTCGCCGCGCTCTGGCTCGTCGGACCGCGCGAGCCGGCCGACCTGACGGTGAGCTTCGATCCCGCCGTGATCGGCGAGGACCCCGAAGCCTATCTCGCCCGTACCGAGGCGGACGTGCCGAACCTGCGGGGGAACGCCCAAAAGGAAATCGTCTGGGCATTCCCCGTCTCTCGCGCCCGCACCCCGCTGGCGCTGGTCTACGTCCACGGCTTTTCGGCTTCCAAGGCCGAGACGCGGCCGCTGGCCGACGAGGTCGCGCAGGCGCTCGGGGCCAACCTCTTCTACACGCGGCTGACAGGCCATGGCCGCGACGGCGCCGCCATGGAACAGGCCACCGTCAACGACTGGGTCAACGACCTCGCCGAAGCGGTGGCGATCGGCCGGGCGATCGGCAATCGCGTCGTCGTCATCGCCAGCTCCACAGGCGCGACACTTGCCGCAACGGGCGCGGCCGAGGCCGACTTCATGAGAGACGTTGACGGCCTCGTGCTGATCTCGCCCAATTTCGGCCTGCTCGATCGCTGGTCGTTCCTGCTCGAACTGCCATATGCCCGCGAGATCCTGCCGCTGCTCGGCGGGGACACCTACGGCTTCGAGCCGGCCAACGCGGCCCAGGCCGAGAACTGGACGACGCGGTACCCGATTGGCGCCCTCGCCCCGATGGGCGCGCTCGTTCGCGCGGCGCGCTCGGCCGATTTCCGGTCGGTGCTGACGCCGCTGATGGTCCTCTACTCACCGGCCGACGCCATCGTCGATCCGGCGGCGACGGAGGCCGTCGTGGCGCGCTGGGGCGGCCCGACCGAGGTGGTGACGGTGTCGCAGAGCGGCGACCCGGCAAACCACGTGATCGCCGGAGATATCTACTCGCCGCAGACGACGTCGACACTCGCCGCGACGATCACCGATTGGATCACGGCGCTGCCGTCCGATTGAACCGCCTCACCGGGTACGGGAGTCGCGGCTGAAGGAATAGGACGCAAGACCGGCGGCGAGCAGCAGCGCATAGAAGCCGAAGAGGATCGCATAGGCGCCCGGCGGCGAGGTGTAGCCGGTCGCGGCGGCAAAGACGCCCCCCGACAGGAACTGGACCACCCCGGCGCCACCGATCGAGAAGAAGTTCATCAGCGTCACGCCGCGCCCGAGGAGATGCGCCGGCACCATCGACCGTGCATGCGCCATTATCAGCGCATAGCCGGCCCCGAAGAACGCCAAAGCCGTCAGCAGGACGACGGCGGTGGTCGCGGAACCACCGCTGGTCGCAGCCAGAGCCGCAAGGCAGAAGCCGGTCAACGTGACACCTACGAACGGCACCCATTTGCGGGTGTTGAACACGACGTCGAGCGGGCCGTAGCTGATCGTGCCGAGGATCAGCGCCATCGCCATGACGAAGGTCGCGCGGCCGATCGCCTCGAGGTCGAAGCCGTACACGTCCGCGAGGAACGGGCCGGCCCACAGGCCCCGGATGTTGGCGGCAGGTGCATAGGCGACGAAGGCGATGAACATCAGCGGCCAGAGCCGGCGCATCTTCAGGAGCGTCAGCAGCGAGCCCGTGCCCTCCGGCGCCGTGACGGCGGGGGGATCGCGCACCCAGACCGCGATGGCCAGCGCGGCGAACAGCGTGACGCCGGCGAGCCCCACCATGACCGTGCGCCAGCCGAACGCATCGGTGGCAAAGGCCAGCGGCGCGGACCCAAGAACGCCCCCGGACAGGCCCGTCGCCACGAACCACGAGGCAAACATGGCGAAGCGACGCGGCGGAAACCGCCGCGCCAGAATGTAAAACGCCGCCATCAGCACCGCCGAGCAGCCGATGCCGATGAGCGCCATCGCCGCGATGATCGCTAGAGGCCCCTCCGCGCGCGAAAACAATGCGGCGCCGAAGACAGCCGCGAGCAGGACCAGCGAGGCGGTGCGCCGCGGGCCGTAACGGTCGAGCGCCGCGCCGACCGGAAACTGCATCAGCGCGAAGGCGATGAACCATACGCCGGCAGCCGTCGCGAGATCCGCCTCGCCGACCGGAAGCTCCGCGACGAGCACGGGGGCGAGCACCGCGAGAAACGACCGGAAGAACTGCGACAGCACGTAGGTGGCAGCCAGGATCGGGATGCCGCTCACGAGCCGGCCGCCTTGCCTCGGCGCGGGAGCCGTCCCGCCTGATCGATCGTCATACGCCTCGTCCGGTCAGATCAGGAGATCCGCCAGGATCTGGTTGTCGGTGATGTCCTGGTAGCTGACGCCGCCTTCGTCGAACCGCTCCAGCAGCCCGGCGAAATTCGCCGCGTCCTTCGTCTCGATGCCGATCAGGATCGACGCGAAGTCGCGCGCCGACTTCTTCAGATACTCGAAGCGGGCGATATCGTCGTCCGGGCCGAGATAATCGAGGAAATCCTTCAGCGCACCGGGTCGCTGGGCCAGCCGCAGGATGAAGTACTTCTTCAGCCCCTCGTGGCGCAGGGCCCGCTCCTTGACGTCCGGCAGACGTTCGAAGTCGAAATTGCCGCCGGAAACGACGAGCACGACCGTCTTGCCCCGCACCGGGTCGGCGAGGTCGCGCAGCGCGTCGATCGCCAGGGCGCCGGCCGGCTCCAGCACGATCCCCTCGACGTTCAGCATCTCCAGCATCGTCCGACAGAGCCGGCCTTCCGGCGAGAGCAGGACGTCGTCGGGCGTGAAGGTCGACAGCGTGGAATAAGGAAGCGCGCCGATCTCGGCGACGGCAGCCCCATCGACGAAGCCGTCGAGCTGCGGGAGCTTGACGCGTTCCCCGCGGACCAGGCTGCTGCGAAGGCTCGGCGCGCCCATTGGCTCGACGAAGCGGAACTGCGGCCCGGCCTCGCCTTCGAAGAAGCGCACCAGGCCGGACGCAAGCCCGCCGCCGCCGACCGGCAGGACCAGCATGTCGGCGGCCTCGCCATCGAGTTGCGCGACGATCTCGAGCCCGACGCTGGCCTGGCCCTCGACGATGTCCTCATGATCGAAGGGCGGCACCATGGCGGCGCCCGTCTCGGTCGAATAGGCGCGGGCGGCCGCGTAGCAATCGTCGAAGAAATCGCCCACGAGCTTGATCTCGACCGCATCGCCGCCGAACACCCTCGTCTTGTCGATCTTCTGCTGCGGCGTCGTCACCGGCATGAAGATCCGGCCGTTGAGACCGAAATGGCGGCAGGCGAAGGCAAATCCCTGGGCATGGTTGCCGGCCGAGGCACAACAGAAGCGGCCGGAGGCAGTTCCCGCCTCGATGCGCTTGCGCATGAAGTTGAAGGCGCCGCGAATCTTGTAGGAGCGGACCGGCGTCAGATCCTCGCGCTTGAGATAGATGCGCGCGCCATAGCGGGCGGACAGATGCTCGTTCAGCTGCAGAGGGGTCGGCGGGAACAGCGCGCGCAGGGCGTGTTCCGCGGTGGCGACGCGGGAGCGAAAGTCGGATGGAGACATGGAGAGATACTTCAAAGACAGGATAGGCCGCTCGCGGCTTCCTCGAAACAGGCTGGCCGCCGACGGACGGCGACAGGAAACGGCGGCCCTGGCGCGGGACGCCGCGTGCCGGACGCGTCTAGTCGGCGGAGCGCTGCGGAGCAGCGAACGCGACAAGCGCGCCGGCGCCGATAATCGAGACGGCTACTCCGCCGATCGATGTCGTCATAGCCATCTCGCGCCCCCTTCTCGCCAGTCCACCATCGTTTCACCGGCAGCCATCGGCCATCGTCGGCCGTTTGTAAAGTCGCCGCTGCCGCCTCAGACGAAGAGGTCGACGAGTTGGAACGTCTCGACGTCGACGATGCCCTTGTCGGAGATGCGCAGGCTGGGGATCACCGCGAGCGCCAGCAGCGAGTGCTGCATGTAGGCGTTGTTCAGCGTGCAGCCGGCGTCCCGCATGGCTGCGATCAGCCTGTCGGCCTTGGCGGCGACGATCTCGGCGCGCTCGTTCGACATCAGCCCGGCGATCGGCATCTCGATCAGCGCCCGCTCCTCGCCGTCGGCGAAGAACACCACGCCGCCCCCGACCGCGCCCAGCCGGTTGGCGGCGAGAGCCATGTCTTCTTCCGAGGTGCCCACGACGATCATGTGGTGGCAATCATGCGCCACCGTCGACGCCATGGCGCAGCGGCCGCGATAGCCGAAGCCCGTTACGAAACCATTGACCACGTCGCCGGAGCCGCGGTGCCGCTCGACCAGCGCGATGCGGCAGATGTCGTTGCCGGGATCGGCCAGCGCGACGCCGTCCTCGACCGGCACCTGTGCGGTCAGCGCCTGCGTCGGCGCCTGGTTCTCCACGACCCCGATGATCCGCACCGAAACCATTGCGCCGGCGCCGGCCGGAGCCGCGACCCGGAAATCGCGCGGAACGAGCGTCCTGCCCAGCCGCACGGTGTCGGTGGCGCTGACCGGATACTCGTAGGACGGCATGTCCGCCTTGAGGCGCCCGCCAGCGGCCAGTCGGACGCCCCGGCCGTAGACCGCGTCGATCGTCAATTCGGCGAGGTCGGAGACGATCAGGAAATCGGCGCGACGCCCGGGCGTGACCGAGCCGATCTCGCGCTCGAGCTTGAAGTGCTCGGCGGTGTTGATCGTCGCCATCTGGATCGCCGTGATCGGCTTCAGCCCACGGCCGATGGCGTGGCGCACGGCGCGGTCCATGTGGCCGTCGCGGACCAGCGTGCCGGAGTGGCAGTCATCGGTGCACAGGATGAAGCTGCGCGAGTCGAGACCCATCTCGGTGATGGCGCGGACCTGGCTGGCAACGTCGTACCAGGCCGAACCCAGCCGCAGCATCGCCTTCATGCCCTGGCGCACCCGCGCCGCCGCATCCTCCATGCGCGTGCCCTCGTGATCGTCCTCCGGCCCGCCGGCCACGTAGCCATGGAAGGCGCGGCCGAGGTCGGGCGACGCATAATGGCCGCCGACCGTGCGGCCGGCCCGCCGGGTCGCGGCGATCTCGCCGGCCATCGTCGGATCGTTGGCCGCAACGCCGGGGAAATTCATCACCTCTCCGAGCCCGATGATCCCCGGCCACCCCATCGCCTCGGCGACGTCGTCCGGGCCGAGCACGGCACCGCCCTCCTCCAGCCCCGGCGCCGAGGGCACGCAGGACGGCATCTGCACCCAGACGTTGACCGGCTGCGCCAGCGCCTCGTCATGCATCAGCCGGACGCCGGGCAAGCCAAGCACGTTGGCGATCTCGTGCGGGTCGATGAACATCGATGTGGTGCCGTGCGGGATCACCGCGCGGCAGAACTCGGTCACCGTGACCATGCCGCTCTCGACGTGCATGTGGGCGTCGCAGAGGCCGGGCACGACGTAGCGGCCCGCCGCATCGACGACGGTCGTCGCCTCACCGATCGTATGCGCCGCGTCCGGGCCGCAATAGGCGAAGCGGCCTGCCACGACCGCGACGTCGGTGGCCGGAATGATCTCGCCGGAATGGACGTTCACCCAGCGCGCATTGCGGACGACGAGATTGGCCGGCCGCCGGCCCATTGCGGTGTCAACGAGGACCGGTGCCACAGTCTCGAAGGGTAGAAAAGGATCCGCCATGATTCCGCCTCAGCCCGCCTTGTTCCGGACAAAATTCCGTGATCGTGGAACCTTGTAATAATCCCGCATTCGTTACCACCGGGATCGGGTCCCGCACCATCGGTCTCGGGGCACGTCCACAGCCTGGGCTCTCCGCATTTGCTGGTGCGGGCGGCGGGACTCGAACCCGCACGGGACGAAGCCCGAGGGATTTTAAGTCCCTTGCGTCTACCATTTCGCCACGCCCGCGCACCGCGGCAAGTCATCCGAGCGCGCCGTCGCTGTCAAGTTCTGTGGGAACGGGGCCACACGCCGCAAAGAATTCGATGGCGAAATGCGGCAAGATTACGTAACGTGGCTTTCATCGAAAGGCCGAGGGCGGCCCAGCAGGGGGATGGCAAAATGGCAAGCAATTTCAGCCGTCTCGACGATTCTGTTCAGAATGAGAGTCTTCCGATTACGGATATCTCGGAGGTCGGCAGCGTGAACCTCCTGGCAAGGCTTCGAAATCAGAATTCGGCCCTCGAGAAGCTGCGCAACGCGCTGGACTTCGAGGACGATGCCACCAGCCAGGCAGAGCGCGACCCGCTGCCGGTCTAGGCGGCCACAACTCGCCCTTCCGGCGAGCGACTTGCCCATCCGGATCGAAGCAGACGGCTGCTCGAGCCGCCTGCCTTGATCGGCTGCGCGTAAACGCAGCCCTCACTTCCTGTCCTGTCAGAAGCGGATCACGCCTTCAGCTTGGCGGCGATCTCGGCGATATGCCTGCCCTGGAAGCGCGCACCGTCGAGTTCGATCGTGCTCGGCATCCGCGAACCGTCGCCCTTTGCCATCGTCGTCGCGCCATAGGGCGACCCGCCGACGATCTCGTCCATGTTCATCTGACCGGCGAAGGAATAGGGCAGCCCGACGACGACCAGCCCGTGATGGAGCAGCGTCTTGTGGACCGACAACAGCGTCGTCTCGTTGCCGCCGTGCTGCGTCGCAGAGGAGGCGAACGCGCCGCCGACCTTGCCGATCAGGGCACCCGTTGCCCAGAGCGGGCCGGTCCGATCCCAGAAGGCCTGCATCTGCGACGACATGTTGCCGTAGCGCGTGGGGACGCCGATGATGATCGCGTCGTAGTTCGGCAGTTCCGTGGGATCGCATTCCGGATAGGGTGAATCGGTCTTGAAATGGGCGGCCTCCACGACCTCCTGCGGCGCCGTCTCCGGCACCCGCTTGATGTCCACGGTCGCGCCGGCGCTCTCGGCACCTTCCGCGACGGCCTTGGCCATCGCCTCGATATGTCCGTAGCTCGAATAGTAAAGTACGAGAACCTTCGCCATGAAGCGCTATCCCTTGTGGTGAGTATTCATCAGGCCAACGATCCGGCGGCCACGGGGACGCATATCGCACTTCGCGGCTGAATGACCCGCGGCCGAGGGGCGACGAACCGTCACCGTCAGCGAGACGGTGCCTCCGGCGTTGTGGCCGAGTCCTGCCTGGCCGCCTTGCTTTCGGAGGGTCTTGGACTTTTATGATCGCATCAGTCGCTCCGGAGTTTCCCATGATCGCCGCCACCGCCGCCATGCTCGCCATAGGCGATGAACTTCTCTCCGGGAGGACGAAGGACCGCAATATCGGCTATCTCGCCGAGATGATGACCGTTGCCGGCATCGACCTGAAGGAGGTGCGGATCGTCGGCGACGAGCCGCATCTCATTGCCGACACGCTCAACACGCTGCGTCGGCAGTACGATTACGTCTTCACCTCCGGCGGCATCGGCCCGACCCACGACGACATCACCGCCGATGCGGTAGCCGCGGCGTTCGGCCTGCCCATCGGGGAGCATCCGCAAGCACTCGACCGTCTCGGCGCCCATTACGAGGCACGCCAGTTGCCCTTTACGGACGCACGGCGGCGCATGGCGAGAACGCCCGACGGTGCGAGCCTGATCGACAATCCGGTCTCTGTCGCGCCGGGCTTCCGCGTCGACAACGTCTTCGTCATGGCGGGCGTCCCCAACGTCTTCCAGGCGATGCTGGGCATCGTCGTCGAGAGCCTGCCGGCGGGGAAGGCCATCGAAAGCGTCGCCATCGCCTGCCCCTACGGAGAGGGCGACATCGGCGACCCGTTGCGGGCGCTGTCGAAGCAGCATCCCGCCGTCGCCATCGGCTCCTATCCGCGTTTCGACGGCGAGCGCTTCTCGACGGAAATCGTCGTCCGCTCGCGGGATCGGGCCACATTGGACGCAGCAGCCGCCGCCGTGTCGGCCATGCTCGACGAACGCGCCGGCGCCGCGAACGCCACCCCGGCCTGAACCGCCGCCGCAGCGAAGCCGCTCAGGGATCCGGCGCGATGGCCCCGCCCAGAACCTGCCACAGCCGACTCTGCAGATCGACCAGTGGCGGGTCGGCGAGCCGCTCGGGCGGCGCAGATCGTCGCGCCCCGCCTTCGACAAGCACCGATACGAGGATGTTCCCGTCCGTCTGATAGGGGTCGCCCTCGCCGTTGCGACCGAAGAGGGTCTGGCCGGCGCCGGGCATCCTGTAGGTGACGGCCACCATGCCCGCGGCCGCGAGGTCACCCGCCAGATCTGCGCGCGCAACGTCGACATCCGGCGCAATCCGATGCGTGACCGCGCCGGTATAGTGGCTGAAGCCGACGCCGGCGTCGTAGGTCACCGAGCCCAGCCAGAGGGGCCGTCCCTCCTCGGCCTTCTGCAGAACCTGCCAGAGCCGCACATGCAGTCGCCGGTCCGCGCTTCTGCCCACCGGCAGCTCGAAGGCAAGATCCTCCCTGCGTCCCTCCAGGAACAGCGGGCTCACCGGCGCCTGCGGATCGGGACGATCGAGGACGACGCTGCCGACGATGTCGACACTGCTTCGCAGCGTGATCGGGTCGGCGGCGAACCAGCCGGCTTCGTGCATGGCGAGGAGGACGTCGCGCCGCGTGCCGACGAGGCCGACATTGATCGGATCGCCGGGAATCCCGTCACCGGTGAGCGTGACCATCGGCTTGTTCGCCAGTCCCGGCTGCCGGTCGTTACGCTCCCAGACGAGAGGAAGCAGGAGATAGGCGGCGGCCGCCCAGGCCGCGACCAGAGCGAGGACGGCGAGAGCGATGCGGCGGGTCCAGTGGCGCGCCCCGCGCCCCCGGTTCAACGAAGGCTCCCTGCGTAGCCCGGCAAAGCTCGCATCGGCGTTCCGCGCGCCTCAGCTTGCGCCGACACGCGGATTTGGCCTATCGAAGCCGCTCTTTCCCGCAGTCCGGATGCGCGTCATGTCCACGGTCGAAAAATCCTTCCCGGTTTCCTGGGATCAATTCCACCGCGACGCACGAGCGCTCGCGTGGCGGCTCGCGAGCCAGCGCAGCGACTGGAAGGCGATCGTCTGCATCACCAGGGGCGGTCTCGTGCCCGCGGCGATCATCGCCCGGGAGATCGGCACGCGTCTCATCGAGACCGTCTGCATCGCCTCCTATCACGAATATACCGAGCAGGGAGAACTGCGGGTCCTGAAGGAAGTGGCCCCCTTCCTGCTCGAGGACGACGGCGACGGAATCCTCATCGTCGACGACCTGACCGATACCGGCAAGACCGCCGGACTGGTCCGGGCCATGCTTCCGAAGGCCCATTTCGCGACCGTCTATGCCAAGCCGAAAGGCCGGCCTCTTGTCGATACCTTCATCACCGAGGTCAGCCAGGACACCTGGATCTTCTTCCCGTGGGATCTCGGGCTGACCTTCCAGGCGCCGATCAGCAAGGGCACCGCCGGCTGAAGCATCCGCCCGCTCGATTCGAGCGAAGCCGATTCGAGCATCCGATGGCGGCGGGCGAAAGTGCAACAATGACGGCCCAACGTCCGAAAAGCGACACTTATCCTCGCTTTCCTCCGGTCGCCTGACCGTATTGCTGCTTGGGTCCGGCGATCTCGCATCCAACGTTTGACCGGCCGGCGAGACTCGCCATAGCGTCTCGCCAGGCCCTTGTTCGGCCTGATCGAGGAGCGGCGGAATGCCGATGCTCAAGACTCCGCGGCGTTGCGGAGGATAGCGGGGATAAGTCCCGCCCGGCCGATTTAAGGTTCGCTTAACCAAGCGCCATGCACTATATGTAGTGTCGTTGGGCATCCGTCACACAAGATGCGTGATTCTAACGATTTCGAAGGCCGGGCCAGGTGGAGGGGGGAACTTCGCCGTCGGTCGCGCGCCTTCATGCGGCAACTAAGCGATACGAGGATGGGACCGTCATGGGAATGAAGATCGAGCGCCGTTACACCAAAGCCGGCGAAAGCGCCTATGCATCGGTCGCCTTCCGCAAGGCCACCAGCGAAATCCGCAACCCGGACGGCTCGGTCGTTTTCCGGCTCGCCGACATCGACGTGCCGGCGCAGTTCAGCCAGGTGGCGAGCGACATCCTGGCGCAGAAATATTTCCGCAAGGCGGGCGTTCCGGCGCGCCTGAAGAAGGTCGAGGAGAACGATGTTCCCGCCTTCCTGTGGCGCTCGGTCGCTGACGAGGCGGCGCTCGCCGAACTGCCGGAGGACCAGCGCTTTGGTTCGGAGATGGACGTCCGCCAGGTCTTCGATCGCCTCGCCGGCACCTGGACCTACTGGGGCTGGAAGGGCGGCTACTTCGTTTCCGAGGACGACGCGCGGGCCTTCCGCGACGAACTCGCCTTCATGCTGGCCACGCAGAAGGTCGCGCCGAACTCGCCGCAATGGTTCAACACCGGCCTGCACTGGGCCTACGGCATCGACGGCCCGAGCCAGGGCCATTTCTACGTCGACTACCGGACCGGCCAGCTCACCCGCTCCGCCACGTCCTACGAGCACCCGCAGCCGCATGCCTGCTTCATCCAGTCGGTC
>DASYHY010000203.1:0-2545 GCA_036252795.1 Aurantimonas sp.
TGGTTGGCGCCGAGCTTCATCGCCGTGTCGATCGATTCCACCGAGCCGACGCCCTCGTAGAGCGTGTAGATCGCCTCGTTGATCATCGGCAAAAGGATGCGGTTGACGATGAAGGCCGGGAAATCCTCCGACACGGTGACGGTCTTGTCGAGCGTGTCGACGAAGGCTCTGGCGGTGGAGAAGGTCGCGTCCTCGGTGGCGATGCCGCGCACCAGCTCGACCAGCATCATCACCGGCACCGGGTTCATGAAATGGATGCCCATGAACCGCTCGGGCCGGTCGGTGGCGGCGGCAAGCCGCGTGATCGAGATCGACGAGGTGTTGGTGGCGAGGATCGTCTGGGGCCCGAGATGCGGGCAGATGTCGCGATAGATCCGGCGCTTGACCGTCTCGTCCTCGGTCGCCGCCTCGATGACCAGGTCGAGACCGGCGAGGTCCGCCGGATCGGCCGTGGTGACGACCCGCCCGAGGGCTGCGGCGCGGTCTGCCTCGGTGATCTTCTCCGAGGCGACCTTGCGGTCCAGCGAGGCGCCGAGACGGGAAAGCCCCTCCTTAAGCTGCGCGTCCGAGATGTCATAGAGCGTCACCGCATAGCCGGCGAGCGCCGTCACGTGCGCGATCCCGGCGCCCATCTGCCCGGCGCCGACGATGCCGACCTTCTCGATGCTCGTGTCCATCCCGGATCGTCCCTCCGCTTGCCCTTGCGCGGCGAACCTAGCGGGGCGCCGGGAGCCCGTCAAAGCCCGCTTTGCGCCGTCAGAGCTTGTCCTTCAGCTCCGGCAGGATCTGGAACAGGTCGCCCACCAGCCCGTAATCGGCGACCTGGAAGATCGGCGCCTCCTCGTCCTTGTTGATCGCGACGATCACCTTGGAGTCCTTCATGCCGGCCAGATGCTGGATCGCGCCGGAAATGCCGGCGGCGATGTAGAGGTCGGGCGCCACGACCTTGCCGGTCTGGCCGACCTGCCAGTCGTTCGGCGCGTAACCCGCATCCACCGCGGCGCGCGAGGCGCCGATCGCCGCGCCCAGCTTGTCGGCGAGCGGCAGCAGCACCTCCTCGAACTTCTCCTTCGAGCCGAGCGCCCGCCCGCCCGACAGGATGATCTTGGCGCTGGTCAGCTCCGGCCGCTCGCTGTGCGCGAGCTTCGCCTCGACGAAGCGCGACAGGCCGGGATCGCCCGCGGCCTCGACCGCCTCGACCGGCGCCGAGCCGCCCTCGCCTGCCGCCGGGAAGGAAGAGGTGCGCACCGTGATCACCTTCTTGGCGTCGCGCGACTTCACCGTCTGCATGGCGTTGCCGGCATAGATCGGCCGCGTGAACGTGTCGGCGCCCTCGATTTCCGTCACGTCGGAGATCTGCATCACGTCGAGCAGTGCGGCGATGCGCGGCGCGACGTTCTTGCCGCTGGTGGTCGCCGGCGCGACGATCGCGTCGTAGCTCCCGGCAAGCGTCACGACGAGGTCGGCCAGCGGCTCGGCGAGCCCGTCGGCATAAAGCGCGGCGTCGGCGTGCAGCACCTTGGCGACGCCGGCAAGCTTGGCGGCGGCTTCCGCCACGGCGGCCGAGCCCTGGCCCGCGACGAGCACATGCACGTCCCCGCCCAGCTGGCCGGCGGCGCTCAGCGCCTTGCCGGTCTGTTCCGACAGCGCCGCATTGTCGTGTTCGGCGATGAGAAGCGTGGTCATCGTTGGATCTCCTGGAAGGGCGCTCAGAGCAGGCCGGCTTCGTTCTTCAGCTTGTCGATCAGCTCGTCGACGCTCGCCACCTTGATTCCGGCGTCGCGGCCCTTCGGCTCGGCGGTCGAGACGATCTCCAGCCGCGGCGAAATGTCGACGCCGTAGCCCTCCGGCGTCTTCTCCTCGAGCGGCTTCTTCTTCGCCTTCATGATGTTGGGCAGCGAGGCGTAGCGCGGCTCGTTGAGCCGAAGATCCGTCGTCACGATCGCCGGCATCGCCAGGTCCACCGTCTGCAGCCCGCCGTCCACCTCGCGGGTGACGACCGCGCGGCCGCCCTCGATCTCGATCCTGTTGGCGAAGGTGCCCTGGCTCCAGCCGAGCAGCGCCGCCAGCATCTGGCCGGTCTGGTTGCAGTCGTCGTCGATCGCCTGCTTGCCGAGGATGACGAGGTCGGGCTTCTCCTCCTCGACCACGCCCTTGAGGATCTTCGCGACGGCCAGCGGCTCGGTCGGCTGGTCGGTCTTGACCAGGATGCCGCGGTCGGCGCCCATCGCGAGCGCCGTGCGGATCGTCTCCTGCGCCTGTTGCGGGCCGACGGAGACGGCGACGATCTCGGTGACCGTGCCGGCTTCCTTCAGCCGGATCGCCGCCTCGACGGCGATCTCGTCGAACGGGTTCATGCTCATCTTGACGTTGGCGAGGTCGACGCCCGTGCCGTCCGGCTTGACCCGGATCTTCACGTTGTAGTCGACCACGCGCTTGACGGCGACGAGGACCTTCATGCGGATGCTCTCCCTTGCTCGGCCCGCTGCCGGGACCGCTCCCGGCGGGCCATGGCCGCGTTGACGGCCGCGGGCCTGGCTGGATT
>DASYHY010000204.1:0-4457 GCA_036252795.1 Aurantimonas sp.
GGCGGTCGAGGCGATCAAGCTGTTCGTCTTCGACATTCAGGGCCTGCACCGGATCGAGGCCGCCTGCCTGCCTTCCAACACCCGCTCGATCAGGCTACTGGAGAAGTGCGGCTTTACGCGTGAGGGGCATCTGCGGAACTACCTGAAGATCGCTGGCCGCTGGGAGGATCATTATCTCTACGCGCTGCTCGCCGAAGAATGGTCGGGATCGCAGTCCAGAGATACCGCCTGCCGGACAAGAGCGGAACGGGGCCGCGATGCATCCGCGCCGAAATGAAGGGGGCTTGGCCGCGCGCATGCGATCAATGACGGTATCCTGTAATGTCGCGATGGTGCTGCTGGCGTTTCTCGTTGCGCTGATCGCGTCGACGATGCCGTCGCGTGCGCTGGAGCCGGTCAGCATCTCGCGCGAGGACACGGCGATCGACATGAAGACCGCCGTCGAGATTTCCCGCGGCGAGGGACGCAGCTTCCAGGTTTCGACGGTTCCGGGTGCCGACGGCATCGTCCGCCGCATCGAGATCGAGGCGACGTCGCCGCAGGCGGCCGGCCACTGGGCCACCTTCGCCCTCGCCAACAACACCGACGAGCAGCTCGACCGACTGGTTGTGGCACAGCACTTCCGGCTGGTCGGCTCCGGAATACTCCGGCCGGACCTCGGCGCGCAGCGCATCGCGTCGATCACGCCGTCACAGGGTTTCGCGCTCGAACGCCAGCCGAGCGACGAAGCCGACGTGTTCCTGGTGACGCTGGATCCCGGCGCCGTCGTCACCTTCGTCGCCGAAATGACGGCGAGCCAGCTTCCGGACATCAGGCTGTGGGAGCCGAATGCCTACAAGGACACGGTCAACGCCTTCACGCTCTATCGCGGCATCGTGCTCGGCATTGCCGGGCTGCTCGCCGTCTTCCTGACGATCCTCTTCGTCGTGAAGGGGTCGGCGATGTTCCCGGCGACCGCCGCGCTCGCCTGGGCCGTGCTCGCCTATATCTGCATCGACTTCGACTTCTGGCAGAAGCTGGTCCCCATCCTGCCCGGGCAGGAGAGAATCTGGCGCGCCAGCACCGAGGTGGCGCTCGCCTTCACCCTCGTGCTGTTCCTCTACACCTATCTGCATCTCAATCGCTGGCACGGGGTGCTGTCGATCTTCACCGTGGTCTGGCTGGCCGCCCTCGCGCTGCTCGGCGGCATGGCCGCCTTCGACCCGCAATTGGCCGCCGGCATCGCCCGCGTCTCGCTCGGCGCCACCGCCATCGCCGGCCTCGGCCTGATCGGCTTCCTGTCCTTCAAGCGGTTCGACCGCGCGATCATGCTGATCCCCACATGGTGCCTGATCGCGCTCTGGCTGGTGGCGGCCTGGATGACCGTCAGCGGGCGCATCGACAACGACATCATCCAGCCGGCGCTCGGGGGCGGCCTGGTGCTGATCGTCCTCCTGATCGGGTTCACGGTCATGCAGCATGCCTTCGCGGGCGGCACGTTCGCGCACGGCCTCCTGTCCGACATGGAGCGCCGCTCGCTCGCTCTGTCCGGCACCGGCGACGCGATCTTCGACTGGGACGTGAGCCGCGACCGCATCTTCGCCGGCGCCGACGGCGATGCGCTGTCGGGGATGCCGATCGCCTCGATGAACGGGCCGGCCCGCGACTGGCTCCCGATCCTCCACCCGGACGACCGCGACCGCTTCAAGCTGACGCTCGACACGATCCTGGAGCATCGACGCGGCAGGATCGCGCAGGAGTTCCGCATGCGGGACGAGGACGGGCACTATCACTGGGTGTCGCTGCGCGCACGGCCGGTGCTCGGCAGCGACGGCGAGGTTGCGCGCTGCGTCGGGACGCTGAAGGACGTGACGGATCGCAAGAAGGCCGAGGAGCGCCTCCTCCACGACGCGCTGCACGACCAGCTGACCGGCCTGCCCAACCGCGAATTGTTCATGGACCGGCTCGAGGCGATCGGCGTCCTGGCGAACACGCGTCCGGACGTCCACCCGACCGTGTTCCTCATCGATCTCGACCGCTTCAAGCAGGTGAACGACGATTTCGGCATCGCCACCGGGGACACGATCCTGCTCACCGTCGGGCGGCGGCTGAAGCGGATCCTGAAGCCGCAGGATTCCCTGGCGCGCCTCGGCAGCGACCAGTTCGGCCTGATCCTCCTCTCCGAGACCGAAGTGGCGACCGTCGCTGCCTTCGCGGAATCGCTGCGCGAGGCGATCAAGGCGCCGATCGCCTTCGCCGGCCGCGAGATCGTGCTGACCGGCTCGATCGGCCTCACCGGCTGGACGGAAGCCTCGACGGTCAACGAGGCGCTGAAGGAAGCCGAACTCGCCATGTACCAGGCCAAGCGCTATGGCGGCGACCGCATCGAGCCGTTCCGGCCAGCCTACAAGACGATCGGCTCGGGGCGGCTGCAGCTGGAGGCGGATCTCAGGCGCGCCTTCGAGCGCAACGAGCTGTCGCTGGCGTTCCAGCCCATCGTCCGCCTCGACACGGAGTCGGTCGCGGGGTTCGAGGCGCTGCTGCGCTGGGAGCATCCGCGCCGCGGCGCGGTCTCGCCGAGCGAGTTCGTGCCGATCGCCGAGAGCACCGGCCTGATCGTGCAGCTCGGCCAATTCGCGCTGGAGGAGGCCACCAAGCGCCTCAGCGACTGGCACCTGATGACGTCCGATCCGACGATCTTCGTTTCCGTCAACATCTCCAGCCGGCAACTGATCCGCCAGGACCTGATCGCCGACGTGCAAAGCGTCATCGGCCGCTACCGCCTGCCGCCGGAAGCGCTGAAGCTGGAGCTGACGGAGTCGCTGGTGATGGACAATCCGGAGCGCTCGGCGCAGCTCCTGGCGCGCCTGAGGGAGATCGGCGTCGGCCTGTCGCTCGACGATTTCGGCACCGGCTATTCCTCGCTGGCCTATCTCATGCGCTTCCCGTTCGACACGCTGAAGATCGACCAGTCGTTCCTGCGCAACAACGCCCAGCCGCAGCGCCCGATCATCCTCAATTCGATCGTGACGATGGCCCACGACCTCGGGCTGAAGGTCGTGGCGGAAGGCATCGAGACGGAGTCGGACCTCAATCTCCTGCGCCAGCTGAACTGCGAATACGCCCAGAGCTTCCTGTTCTCGCAGCCGCTCGCCGTCGACCAGGCCCGCAAGCTGCTGCTCGACCAGATGGGGCTGAAGCGGGCCGGCTGAGCCGGCGCCCGCAAGCCGTCAGGCGTGCCCGGCCTCGCTGGTCAGGAAGGCCGCGTCCACCCCCAGCAGCGCCAGCGCCCGGCCATATTTGTCGTCGAGCTTGCTGTCGAAGACGATGGACAGGTCGGCCTTGCAGGTCAGCCAGCCATTGGTCGCGATCTCGCCTTCGAGCTGCCCCGGCGCCCAGCCGGAATAGCCGAGCGCCATGATCGCGGTGCGCGGGCCGATTCCCTGCGAGATCGCCTTGAGGATGTCGAGCGTCGGCGTCAGCGAGATCTGCTCGGCGACGGCGACGGTCGATTCCGAATCGTAGTCGTCGGAATGGAGGACGAAGCCCCGTCCCCTCTCCACCGGGCCGCCCATGCAGACCGACACTTCGCGCCCGCCCGCGGGCAACCTGATGTCGTCCTCGCTCTCGACGATGCCGAGCTGGGTCAGGAGTTCGGGGAAACTCACCTGCTGCGGCTTGTTGATAATGAAGCCCATCGCACCGTTCGGCGAATGGGCGCAGACATAGATCACCGTCCGGTTGAACGGCTCGGCATCAAGCGCGGGCATCGCAATGAGGAAATGTCCCTCGAGCGAGTCCACCACTGTCTGTTCGACCTCGTCTTTGACCGTCATGACTGTCGATCATCCTCGTTGCGACCGTGCCCGCATCGTGGCACCACCTGGGCCATCCTGCCATTGCAAGATAGTCACGCGGATCGATCAAATCCCGTTCGGTCGCGTGATTTTGAGTAGCTGGTGCCGCTTTCGCTCGCTATCCAACGCCTCCATGGACACATTCCAAGGGCCTCGATCGATCGGATTGCGAAGAGCGATGAGACTTCTACGGACGCTGTACAGCACGTTGGTCGCCTTCGGCGTCATGGCTGTCGCCGGAAATGCGAATGCCAGCGACGAAGCCGCTCTTCGGACGGAGCAGATGACCGTCCGCCTCGCGAGCGAGCCGCCGGGCCCCGACGGACGCGTCCGCGGGGCGCTCCTGCTCGACCTCGCTCCGGGCTGGAAGACCTACTGGATCGATCCCGGCGAGTCCGGCATTCCCCCGACCATCGACTTCAGCGGAACCGCCGGCTTCGGCCGCGCGGAACTGCATTTCCCGGCGCCGCAGCGCTTCGGCGAGGGGCTGGCCCGGGCAAACGGCTACGAGCAGTCCCTCGCCGTCGGTTTCGAACTGGTTCCGGAAGCGGATGCGCGGCTCGGTTCGGTGGAGGCTTCGGTCCTGCTGGGCGTCTGCCGGCATATCTGCATTCCGGTGCA
>DASYHY010000205.1:0-2365 GCA_036252795.1 Aurantimonas sp.
GGTGCTCGCCAGCGGCTCCCGAGAGAGCTGGGAGGCCTCGCCGCAGGGCCTGTCGGCGCGGGACCTGGCGATGAACGTCGCGCTGCCGGAGGTCGACGGGCGGGTGCTGAGCCGGGCCATCGCCTTCAAGTCGGCCGGCGAGTGGGATCCCGTCACCGAGACCGACATCGTCGCCCACCGCGCACGGCCGGACCGGATGGCCTTCGTCGCCGATCTCGCCGCCCGCTGGGCCAGGCTTCGCGGCAAGCAGCCGGCCCAGCGCCGCGTCGCGGTCCTCCTCGCCAACTACCCGAACCGCGACGGCAGGCTCGGCAACGGCGTCGGGCTGGACACGCCCGCCGGCACGATCGAGGTGCTGCGCGCGATGGCGGCGGCGGGCTACGACGTCGCGGACATTCCCGAGGACGGCGACGCGCTGATCGACCATCTGATGGCCGGCCCGACCAATGCCGGCACGGCGATGCGATCGGTCCGCGAGACGCTGTCGCTGGATGCCTACCGGCAATTCTTCGCGACGCTGCCGCAAGTCCTGCAGGATGCCGCGACGGCGCGCTGGGGCGATCCGGCGGCCGATCCCTTCGTGGTCGAGCGTGCCCAAGGCCCCGCCTTCGCGCTGCCGCTGGCGCGCTTCGGCGAAACCCTCGTCGGCATCCAGCCGGCGCGCGGCTACAACATCGACCCGAAGGAGACCTACCACTCCCCGGACCTCGTGCCGCCGCACAACTATCTCGCGCTCTACGCCTTCCTGCGGACGGAATACGACGCCGATGCCGTCGTCCACATGGGCAAGCACGGCAATCTCGAATGGCTGCCCGGTAAGGCGCTGGCGCTGTCGTCCGAATGCTGGCCGGAGGCCGTGCTCGGGCCGCTGCCGCATCTCTACCCGTTCATCGTCAACGATCCGGGCGAGGGGACGCAGGCCAAGCGGCGCGCCGCCGCGGTGATCATCGACCATCTGACGCCGCCTTTGACCCGCGCCGAGAGCTACGGCCCGCTCAAGGATCTGGAGGCGCTGGTCGATGAATACTACCAGGCCGCCGGCACCGACCCGCGCCGGCTCGAGCTGCTGAAGGGCCGCATCCTCGACCTCGTCCGCGACATCGGCCTCGACCACGACGCCGGCATCACGGCGGGCGACGGCGAGGCGGCGGCGCTGGCCAAGCTCGACGCCTATCTCTGCGACCTGAAGGAGATGCAGATCCGCGACGGTCTGCACGTCTTCGGCCTTGCGCCGGAAGGCCGGCTGCTCGCCGACCTCGTCGTGGCGCTCGCCCGCCTGCCGCGCGGGATTTCTCCCGCGGACGCCTCGCTGCATCGGGCTCTGGCGGCGGATGTGTTGGGTCACTCTGCGTCATGGGATGGTGGTGCCGTTCACCCCCCTCTGCCTGCCGGCATCTCCCCCACAAGGGGGGAGATCGATAGGGCGACCGATGGCGGCTTTGCTTCATCCAACGAGCATCAGAACGAAGGCGGCCCGGCTGGCGACAAGCCGATCTCCCCCCTTGTGGGGGAGATGTCCGGCAGGACAGAGGGGGGTACGTCCTCCCAAGCGGCTGCCGGTCCCGATAGAGGCAGCGCCGATCCCTTCGACCCGCTCGACTGCGACATGGCGGCGGCGTGGACCGGCGCCCGGCCGGCGCTCCTCCAATCCCTCTCCCAAGATGCCTGGCGCACCCATGGCGACACGGTCGAGCGGCTGGAACTGCTCGCCGCCCGCCTCGTCGCCGGCGAGACCGCGCCCGAGGCCGGCTGGACCGCCACAAGCGCCGTGCTCGCCGAGATCGACGCACGCCTGCGTCCCGCCGTCACCGGCTCCGGCCCGGCCGAGATCGCCGGGCTGCTGGCGGGCCTCGACGGAAGCTTCGTCGCCCCCGGGCCCTCCGGCGCACCGACGCGCGGGCGGCCGGACGTCCTGCCGACGGGCCGGAACTTCTACTCCGTCGACACAAGAGCTGTGCCGACCGAAGCCGCCTGGGATCTCGGCAGGCGCTCGGCGGAACTGCTGGTCACGCGGCATCTACAGGACAATGGCGACTGGCCGCGCTCGGTCGGGATCACCGCCTGGGGCACGTCCAACATGCGCACCGGCGGCGACGACATCGCCCAGGCCTTCGCGCTGATCGGCGCCCGCCCGGTGTGGGACCGGGCGTCGCGGCGGGTCACCGGCTACGAGATCGTAACGCTCTCCGAGCTCGGCCGGCCGCGCGTCGACGTCACTTTGCGCATTTCCGGCTTCTTCCGCGACGCGTTTCCCGACCAGATCGCGCTGTTCGACCGCGCCGCGCGGGCGGTCGGCGCGCTGGACGAGCCGGCAGAGGAAAACCCGCTCGCCGCCCGCATGGAAGCCGAACGCGCGGCGCTGGTC
>DASYHY010000206.1:0-1805 GCA_036252795.1 Aurantimonas sp.
GATTGCCTGCGCCCGCGCCACTGCATCCGGTCGTTCCTTACCCGCGGCGCGCGAAGCGGCGCCAGACTGGCCCTGTCCGGCGATATAAAAGGCAGCGGCGGAATTGGTACGGCAGCAGCTGCAGATAGTTCAGGCGGCGGCGGACACAGCCGCCGACGCCCCGCCCGCATCGGTCAGCAGGAACGCCTCGCCGCAGGCCTTGGCGAGGTTGCGCACGCGCAGGATGTAGCTCTGGCGCTCGGTCACCGAGATGACGCCGCGCGCATCGAGCAGGTTGAAGACATGGCTCGCCTTGATGCACTGGTCGTAGGCGGGCAGGACGCAGCGGTGGAGGCCGCCCTCGCCCGCCGGCGCCCCGGCGGCGAGCACCGCCCGGCACTCCTTCTCGGCGTCCTCGAAATGGCGCAGCAGCGCGGGCGTGTCGGCGATCTCGAAATTATAGCGCGAATATTCCTGCTCGGCCTGCAGGAAGACGTCGCCATAGGTGACCTTCTCGTTGCCGTCGCGGCCGTTGAAGTTGAGGTCGTAGACGTTGTCGACGTTCTGGACGTACATGGCCAGCCGCTCGAGCCCGTAGGTGAGTTCACCCGCGACGGGCGCGCATTCGATGCCGCAGACCTGCTGAAAGTAGGTGAACTGCGACACTTCCATGCCGTCGCACCAGCACTCCCAGCCAAGGCCCCAGGCGCCGAGCGTCGGGCTCTCCCAGTCGTCCTCGACGAAGCGGATGTCGTGGAGCAGCGGGTCGATGCCGATCGCTGCCAGCGAGCCCAGATAGAGTTCCTGCAGGTTCGACGGGTTCGGCTTCAGGATCACCTGGTACTGGTAGTAGTGCTGCAGCCGGTTGGGGTTCTCGCCATAGCGCCCGTCCTTCGGCCGCCGCGACGGCTGGACATAGGCGGCGTTCCACGGCTTCGGCCCCAGCGCGCGCAGCGTCGTCGCGGGGTGGAACGTGCCGGCACCGACTTCCATGTCGTAGGGCTGCAGCACCACGCAGCCATAGTCGGCCCAGTAGCGGTGCAGCGTCAGGATCAGCGCCTGGAAGGAGCGGCGCGGGTCCATGTGCGGAGGAAGGTCTGACATTGCGGATCGGTCCGGCGTGAAGCCCGCGCCAGGGTGGAGGCGAGCGGATAGGGATCGGACGCGAGTTGCCATGCGCGCTAGCGGCCGGTCAAGGACGCGGCATCGAACCTAGTCCGGTGCGGCTCGCCGAACGAACGGCAAGTGCGCGCCGAAATGGAAGCCACGCCTCACCGGCCCGGGCCATTCAACAGCCGGAAATCCGGCCACGACAGCGGCAACCGGCTGATCTCCCCCTGGGAACGCTCGATGAGAAGCCTGGAGATCGCGAGCAGCCACACGACACCGACCATGCCGACGCCGCGTTCCACGAGGCCGTCAATCGACGTCGGCGAGAACCAGAAGATCGCCGCGCCCGCCGTCCAAAGCACGGCACAAGCGATGTTGAACCAGAACCATCCTCGGCTGAAGCGGTAGAAGCCGCCGGCGGTGAAGATGACCGAGGCGGTGAAGGTCAGCGCCATCGCCGCGACCAGCGGCAGATGAATCACCAGCCCGCCGGAATCGTTGTCGCCGTATTCACCATAGGCGCCGATGACGGCGACCATGATGGCCATCCCCGTCAGGAGCCAGGAGCCGATGGTCCAGCACCAATGGCCCCACTGCAGCCGTCTCAATCCGGCCGCGGCCGCCAGAATGCCCGCCGCGAAGGCGTAGAGGCCGACATCCATGATGACGGCATATCTGCCGGCGGCAAGCGCGCTGATCGTATCCGACACCAGCCC
>DASYHY010000207.1:0-4329 GCA_036252795.1 Aurantimonas sp.
GGTTTACGACCTCTTCCCCCGGCTGAAGGAAAGGCGGCGCAACCACGGCGACCAGATTTCCGGCGGGGAACAGCAGATGCTCGCCATCGGCCGGGCCCTGATGACCAATCCGCGGCTGATCGTGCTGGACGAGGCGACCGAGGGACTCGCACCTCTGATCCGCGAGGAGATCTGGGCCTGCCTGGCCGCGATCAGGAACGAGGGCGCGGCGATCCTGTTGATCGACAAGAACGTCGAGGCGCTGTCGCGCTTCGCCGACCGCCACGTTGTCATCGAGAAGGGCCGGGTCGTATGGACCGGCACCACCGACGAACTGCGCTCAAGCCCCGAGGTGAAGGACCGCTTCCTGCACGTATGATCGCCCGCTCCGGAGCCTGCGGCAGTGTTTGCTGTTTCGCAGCGGCGCGAGGGGGATTATGGCTGGCGGCAGCACGCGGGACCGGCCGGCTGTTCGCAGCCAGCGCCTTCGTTCCGCCAACGAGACCGCAGGAAGGAAAGCCGCCATGTCGACCGCTCCCGCCACAATGCCCATGAAGTCCTCCTCCACGGTCGCCTTCGACTGGTCCGATCCGTTCCGCCTCGTCGATCAGCTGACAGAGGACGAGCGGCTGATCGAGGAGACCGCGCGGTCCTTCGCCGAGGAATCGCTTCGCCCGCGGGTCGTCGCCGCCTACCAGAACGAGACCACCGATCGGCCGATCTTCGAGGAGATGGGCGCGCTTGGCCTGCTCGGCCTGACGCTGCCGGAGGACTACGGCTGCGCCGGCGCCTCCTACGTCGCCTACGGGCTCGTGGCCCGCGCGGTGGAGTCGGTCGACTCCGGCTATCGCTCGATGATGAGCGTCCAGTCATCGCTGGTCATGTACCCGATCCACGCCTATGGCGACGAGAACCAGCGCCGCAAATACCTGCCGAAGCTCGCCAGCGGCGAATGGATCGGCTGCTTCGGTCTGACCGAGCCGGATGCCGGGTCCGATCCCTCCGGGATGAAGACCCGCGCCGAGAAGATCGACGGCGGCTACCGCCTGTCCGGCACCAAGATGTGGATCTCGAACTCGCCGATCGCCGACGTCTTCGTCGTCTGGGCGAAGTCGGCCGCCCATGATGGCGCGATCCGCGGCTTCATCCTCGACAAGGGCATGAAGGGCCTGACGGCGCCGAAGATCGAGGGCAAGCTGTCGCTGCGCACCTCCGTCACCGGCGAGATCGTGATGGACGGCGTCGAGGTGCCCGAGGAGGCGCTGCTGCCCAATGTCAGCGGCCTCAAGGGCCCGTTCGGCTGCCTGAACCGCGCCCGCTACGGTATCTCCTGGGGCGTCATGGGCGCTGCGGAAGACTGCTGGAAACGCGCCCTCTCCTACACGCTCGAACGCACCCAGTTCGGACGGCCGCTGGCGGCGACGCAGCTCGTCCAGAAGAAGCTTGCGGACATGCAGACGGAGATCGCGCTGGGCCTCCAGGCAAGCCTGCGGGTCGGGCGGCTGTTCGACGAGGGCAAGATGGCCCCGGAGATGATCTCGCTTGTCAAGCGCAACAATTGCGGCAAGGCTCTCGACATCGCCCGGACCGCCCGCGATATGCATGGTGGCAACGGCATCATGGGCGAGTATCACGTCATGCGGCACGCCCAGAACCTCGAGACCGTGAACACCTACGAAGGCACACACGATGTCCACGCGCTGATCCTCGGCAAGGCACAGACCGGCCTTCAGGCGTTCTTCTGAGACGCCATACCGTGCAGCACGAAACCATCTGGACCGGCGGCGAACCGATCGACGACTTCGACGCCGCCTATGCGAACGGCGCCGCGATCGCCGACTCGGCGGCATACGCGCCACGATGGCTGGCCGATGCCGCGGTGTTCCGCGAGCGCATGAGCCGCGAAGGCCGGGCGCGGCTGGCAGTTCGCTACGGAGACCTGCCGCGCCAGCATTACGATGTGTTCCTGCCGGAGGGCGCGCCAGCGGGGATCGTCGTGTTCGTCCATGGCGGCTACTGGAAAGGCCAGGCAATCGCGGCCTGGTCGCATTTTTCGGCCGGCGCCCTCGCCCGCGGCTTCGCCGTGGCGCTGCCGGAATATACGCTCTGCCCGGAGACCACGATCCCGGCCATCACGCGCGAGATTGGCAGCTTCCTCGACGCGGTAGCCTCCGAGATAATAGTGCCGATACGCCTCTGCGGGCACTCCGCAGGCGGCCATCTGGTCTCGCGCATGCTGTGCATCGATGCGCCGATCGCGGCAGCCACCGCGGCGCGGATCGACGGCACCGTGTCGATCAGCGGCGTGCATGATCTGCGCCCGTTGTTGCGGACCGCGATGAACGACGTGCTCGGCCTCGATCTGGCGACGGCGCGGGCGGAAAGCCCGGCACTGCTCGAGCCGCGCGAAGGCGTTGGGCTCACGTGTCTCGCCGGCGGCGACGAGCTGCCCGAGTTCCGGCGCCAGAACGCGCTGCTCCCCAACGCCTGGCACGGGCTCGGGGCGCGGGTCAGCGCCGTCGAGGCGCCCGGCCGGCATCATTTCGATGTGGTGGACGAGTTGCTCGATCCGAGAAGCGCTCTCGTCGCGGCCTTGACGGAACCGGCTCGCGGCTGAAACGGTCGGCCCAAGGACAACCGATACAAGCCGCCGCGCAGGCGGCCGAAGCGAGCGCTCATGAAGACCATCTTCGTCCAGTTCAAGTGCCGCCCCGGCAAGGCCTATGGCGTCGCCGACGAGCTCGTGCAGAACGTCCCCGAGATTTCCGAGGTATACTCCACCTCGGGCAACTACGACCTGATCGCCAAGTTCTACCTGGAGGACGAGCAGGACATCGGGCACTTCGTCACCGAGCGCCTGCAGACGGTGGACGGCGTCGCCGACACGTTCACGCTGGTCGCCTTCAAGGCATTCGGCTGAGAGGATAGGGCGGAACGGGAAAGGCGCCCGCTCCGCCAGTTCGTCAGGCGGCGTTGGCGGCGGCGGGTGCCTGTTCCATGGCCCGCAAATAGACGTCGAGCAGCGTCTCGTGCTCCTCGCGCTCGTCCTTGTCCAGCTTGCGCAGCTTGATGATTTCCTTGAGGATCTTGACGTCGAAACCTTCGCCCTTGGCCTCGGCGAAGACTTCCTTCTTGCCCTCGTTCAGTTCCTGGATCTCCGCCTCGATATGCTCGACGCGCTCCACGAATGCGCGCACCTGCCCGCCCGCGATACCTGCCGTGTCAGTCATGGTTTCTCCTTCGTGAACCGAGAGGCGCACTATCCCGGCAGCGGGTAACCGCTTCCTTAACCGTGGCGGCCGCCGGCCCGCTCCGGCGCGAGAAGCTGTGGAAAGATATCCGCTGCGAGCGAACTCAGTCGAAGGCTTCGGCGAGATCGAGGATGCGGAAGCGCACTTCCTCGCGGCCGCGAAAACGGTCGAGCGACAGCGTCCCGGCGGCGTGGACCGGCCGATCGCGGCGCTCCAGCAGCCGGCGGCCGACCGGGGTCTCCGCGGCCTTGAAGGCAATGGCCGAAATGCTGCTGCCGTCGGCCGCGGCAAGCGTCGCGCGCACATGCCCCTTCCCGACGACCGACGACGAGCCGATGCGGTGGCGCGGCAAGGCGAAGACCGGCTGGCCATGGCCGGCGCCGAACGGGCCGGCGCGGGCGATGGTCGCGTAGAGTGCCGGGGTCAGGCCGGCCGCGCTGACGGCGCCATCGAGCTTCAGCGTGTCGCCCTCGCGCAGTGCGCCGACCGAAGCCGCAGCGCCCGCCTCCAGGAAGGCGCGCAGGTCACCCAGCCGCTCCTTGTGCACCGTAACCCCCGCCGCCATGGCATGGCCGCCACCCTTGACGAGGATACCGGCTGCGACCGCCTCGCGTACCAGTCGGCCGAGGTCGAAACCCGGGATCGACCGGCCCGAACCGGTGCCGCGCCCGGACGCGTCGAAGGCGATGGCGAAGGCCGGCCGGCGATGGCGCTCCTTCAGCCGCGCCGCCAGGAGGCCGACGATCCCCGGGTGCCAGCCGGCGGAGGCCGCCACCAGCACGGCCGGCCCCTCGCCCGTGCCGATTTCCGCGGCGACCTCGGCCTCCGCCTCCTGGAGCATGGCCTGCTCCATCGCCTGGCGCTCCTCGTTCAGCCCGTGCAGGCGGGCCGCCAGTTCGTCCGCCTCCGCAGCCTCGTCCAGGCAAAGCAGGCGGCTGCCGAGCCAAGCGTCGCCGATGCGCCCGCCCGCATTGATCCGCGGACCGATGAGGAAGCCGAGATGATGGCATTCGACCGGCCCCGCCAGCCGCGCGACCCGCGCCAGCGCGGCGAGCCCGGCATTGCGCTGCGCGTGCATCACGCGCAGGCCCTGCACGAC
>DASYHY010000208.1:0-6344 GCA_036252795.1 Aurantimonas sp.
CGAACCCTCGGCAACTGCCTGTCCCCTCTGACGCTCGCCCGCATCGGCGGCGCGATCGGCGTGTCGATCGCCAGGCGGATGGTGCTGCTCGGCGAGATCGTCCACGCGCAGGAATTGCAGCAGACCGGCTTCCTGCTGAAGGTTGTGGAGCGGGATGCACTCGACGGCGAGGTCGAGGCGGTCGTCACGCGGGCGGCCGAGAACGCGCCTCTAACGACCCGCGCCGTCAAGGAGATGCTGCGCCGCATGTCCCTGGAAGACCTGCCGCACGCCGACGAGCTTGTCGAACAGGTCTACGGGAGCGAAGATTTCAAGCGCGGTGTCGAAGCGTTCATGGCGCGCACCAAGAAGGTTCCTGCATGGACCGGGCGGTGACGCAGGCAGTCTAACCGAGTGTTCCGTCGCTTGCGGGGAGGCAGGCGGCCGATCGGAGATCCTCGTCTGCCGGTCGAACGACAGGCATGATTTGAGGGAGGAGCAGGCGATGAGCCAGAGTGGCGATCAGCGGATAGGTTTCATCGGCATAGGCCTGATGGGGGAGGCGATGGTCCGCCATCTCCTGGACCTCGGATACAAGGTGACGGTGTGGAACCTCGAGCCGGAAAGGCTGGAGACGGTGGTTCCCCATGGGGCGGTCGCGGCGGAGTCGCCCGCGGCGGTCGCCCGCGACAGCGACATCGTCATGCTGTGCGTGCTGAACATGGCGGCTGTCGAGCGCTGCATCTTCGCCGACGACGGCGTGGCCGCGGCGGGTCGTGGACCTGCCGTCATCGTCGATTTCTCCACCGCCGATCCGGAAGGAACGCGGGCGGCGGCGGCGAAGCTCAAGGTGATGACGGGAGCCGGTTGGGTCGACGCGCCGGTCTCCGGCGGCCCGCAGCTCGCGCGCACCGGCCAGATGACCGTCATGGCCGGCGGGTCGCAGGATGACTTCGACAGGGTCAAGCCAATCATCGAACGCATGTCCGGCAACCTGACGCTGATGGGTCCGGTCGGAGCCGGGCAGACAACGAAGATCCTCAACCAGGCGATCGTCGGCACCGGCTACGTCCTGATGGCTGAGGCGCTGATGCTGGCCGAGGCCGCCGGCATCGACGCGGCGCGCCTGCCGCAATGTCTCGCCGGCGGTCACGCCGACAGCAGCCTCTTGCAGCGGCTCTACCCGCAGATGCAGCAACGCGCCTTCGATCCTCCCTCGAGCTATGCGCGGCAGCTGCTGAAGGATCTCAAGGCGGTGTCGGATTTCTCCCGGGGGCTCGGCCTCGACCTGAAGGTGATCGAGCAGGGGGTGCAGCGTTACAAGGACTACGTCGCGCTGGGGCACGAGATGACGGATTCGGCAGCCGTCGTGAAGCTCTACGAGCACGACGCCGCCGAACGCAGCGCCTCGAAGGGTTGAGCGGCGTGTCGGCACCGGCCAACCCGACCGGTCGGCGCGATCGCCAAAGCGAGGATCGCGTCGGCGAGATCGGGAAGCCGGCACGACCCGCTCTCCTGATCCTGTCCGCGAACCCACGGCCATGACCGGGGTGATCGCCCGCCCTGCGGCTGTCATCGATGCCCATCATCATGTGTGGGACCTCACCAACGACCTGCCGTGGCTCAAGGAGGAGCGGATCCCCTTCCGCTACGGCGACTATTCGCCGATCTGCCGGGACTACATGCCCGCCGACTACCGCGCGGACACGGCTGGCTGGCCCCTCGTCGGCTCGGTCTATGTCGAGGCCGAGTGGAACCGCCGCAAGGCGGCCGATGAGAGCCGGTGGGTGACGGAGTTGGCGGCGCGAACCGGCACGCCCACCGTCATGGTCGCCTGGTGCGATTTCGCGGCAGCGGACGCGGAAGCGCTGCTCGCCGCCCATGCGCAAAGCCCGCTCGTCCGCGGCGTCCGGCACAAGCCATCGGCAGCGCCCTCCCGGATCGACGCCCGGCGCGGGGCGGCAGGATCGATGGACGACGAGGCATGGCGCCAGGGTTACGCGCTCCTCGAGCGGCATGGCTGGTCCTACGACCTGCAGACGCCGTGGTGGCATCTGGACGCCGCGGCCGATCTGGCGAGAGACTTTCCCGGCATCCCGGTCGTCGTCAATCATGCCGGGCTGCCGTCCGACCGCAGCCCGGAGGGGCTGGCGGGCTGGCGCAAGGCGCTGGAAAGCGTCGCGGACGCGCCGAACGTCTTCATCAAGATATCGGGGATCGGGCGCGCCGGCCTGCCCTGGACGGTCGAGGCGAACGGTCCCATCATCCGGGACATCGTGACGATCTTCGGCGTCGACCGGGCGATGTTCGCCAGCAATTTTCCCGTCGATTCGCTCGTTGGCGACTTCGACACGATTTTCTCAGGCTTCGTCGCGGCGACGGCCGATCTCGAGGAGGGGGATCGGGCAAAGCTGTTCCACGACACCGCAGCACGCGTGTACCGGTTGCCACGCGCGCTCTGACCAGAACAACGCAACCAGAACGGGAGGAGAAAGCAATGAACCGCAGACAGACACTGAAGACGATGGTCGCCGCCGTGGCGCTTTCGCTGGGGCTGGCGAGTGCCGCCGGTGCGCAGACCACCATCCGCTACGCCCATGTCGGGTCCGAGGGCGACATCCAGTACTGGTACGCCGAGGAGTTCGCGGAGCGCGTGGGCGAGCGGACCGACGGACGCATTACGGTGCAGGTGTTCCCGAACTCCCAGCTCGGCGGCGCCCAGGAAACCGTCGACGGCGTGCGGAGTGGTGCGATCCCCCTCGCCCACCATGAATTCGCATCGCTTGCGACCCTCTATCCGGACATTGCGGCTTTCGCGGCGCCCTTCGCCTACCGGGACGGGCGGCACGCCATGGCGGCCACGGACCCGCAGAACTCGGACGTCATGCAGGAAATGGCCGAGAAGATGGCCGACGAGGCGGGGATCCGCATCATCGGCCGGCTCTATCGCGGGGCCCGGCAGATGACGGCGAACAAGGCGGTCTATTCGCCGGAAGACCTCGCCGGCGAGCGGTTCCGGGGCGTGCCGCTGCAGCTCTGGACGACGATGGTCACCGGGATGGGCGCCATCCCGACGCCGGTGGAGGTCGCCGAGCTTCCGACGGCGCTGATGACCGGCATGGTGATCGGGCAGGAAAACCCGCTGACCATGATCAACGCCAACAAGCTCTACGAAGTGCAGACCCATGTCATGCTGACCGGCCACATGCAGAACGTCCTGCCGGTGTTCATCAACGAGGAGTTCTGGCAGTCCCTGCCCGAGGAGGACCGGGCGATCATCACCGAGGTCGCCGCCGAGGTCGGCGAGGAGACGCTCGAGCTCGGGCTCAAGGCCGAGCAGGACCTGATCCAGGAACTCACCGAAAAGGGCATGACCTTCATCACCGAAGCAGACGGGCTGCAGGTCGAGGCGTTCCGTGAGTCGGTCGGCGCGCAGGTCGCGGCCGACTATCCCGACTGGGCCCCGCTCATCGAGCGCATCCGGGCGGTCCAGTAACCACGGGTGGACCGGGGCCAGTCTCTGGCTCCGGTCCGGTCCCGCGGTCTGACCTCATCCTCTTTGTTGAGAGGCACCCAGTGCAGAATTCCACAATGGAATCGGACATCCCCCGCGTGCTGGCGACGGTCGACAGTCGCTTCTATGCCGTCGACCGCCTTCTCGAGCCGATACGCTGGGTCTTTCGGATCGCCAGCCTGACGGTCCTCGTCGCCCTCGTCTCTCTGCCCTTCATCCAGGTGATCCTGCGCGAGATCTTCTCCCGCCCCATCGTCGGCGCGGAAGAACTCACGCGCTTCATGCTGATCTGCTCGGTCTTCCTCGCGCTGCCCTACGTGGTCGCGGCCGGCGCCACCGTGCGCATGGAGGAACTCGCCGCGATGCTGCCCGAGCGGGTGCTCCGGTTGCTCAAGCTGCTAACGGCCGCGACGGCAGCGGCGGCTTTCGCCGTGATGGCCTATGCCAGCCTCGTCGCCATCAGCAGGAACCTGGACAACGCCACCCCGACGCTCGGTATCCCGTACTGGATCTTCCTGGGCGCGGCCTTTGCCAGCTTCACCATGACGGCCATCGAGTGCGCCGTTCAGCTCACCAAGGTCCTTCAAAACCGGCCCCTCTACATCATTTTTCCCATGGAAGCCGAGCCGCCCCCGGACTTCGACCCCTCGGCCGAGCAGCGGGGCTGAGGGCAGCGACCATGGCGATCATCATCATCCTGGCCTTCATGGCTCTTTTCATCCTGGGCTTCCCGGTCGTCGTGGCAATCGCGGTGCCGGCCCTGATCTACGTCATCATGGCGGGCTTTCCGCTGGAGCTCATGGCCCAGCGGATGACCTACGCGCTCGATTCCTTCCCGCTCGTCGCCGTTCCCGTCTTCATCTTCGTCGGCAGCCTGATGAACCAGGCCGGCATCACCGCTCACATCTACCGTTTCGCGCAGACGGTCGGCGGGCGCGTCCCCGGCGGGCTGGCACAGGTCAACGTCATCGGCTCGCTGGTGTTCTCGGGAACGTCCGGCGCGGCACTGGCCGACATCAGCGGCCTCGGGCGCATCCAGATCAAGGCGATGGTCGAGGCGGGTTTCTCGCGCCCCTATTCCGCGGCCATCACCGGTGCCTCCGCCGTCGTCGGACCGATCTTCCCGCCGTCCATCCCGCTCGTGATCTACGGCTCCGTCACCAGCGTCTCGATCGTGCAGTTGCTGGTGGCCGGCATCCTTCCCGCCATCTTCTATACCAGCCTGCTGATGCTGACCGTCGCGTGGCTGTCCTTCCGCTACAACCATCCACGCTCCAGAAGGTGGCCCAACGCCCGGGAAGTCTGGATCACCTTCATCAAGGCGGCGCCCGCGCTGTTCGCGCCGGTGCTGCTGGTGGGCGGCATGCTCCACGGTCTCTTCACGCCGACCGAGGCGGCCTCGGTGACGGTCGCCTACGTCCTGTTCATCGCGCTGTTCGTCTATCGCGGCCTCACCTGGGAGCGCTTCCGCTTTTCCCTGTTCGAGACGATCAAGACGACGTCCGCCGTGCTGATCATCGTGTCGGCCGCCGCCCTGTTCGGCTGGGTCATGGCGGTTGAGCAACTGCCGCAGATGTTCACCCGCACCTTGCTGACCATCTCCGTGGATCCGCTGATCCTGCTGCTCGTCGTCAACCTGCTGCTGCTGCTGGTCGGCATGTTCCTCGACAGCACCACCGCAACGCTGCTGGTCGCGCCGCTGGTCGCCGCCCCCCTCGTCATGGCGGGCGTCGACCCCGTCCATCTCGGCATCATCTTCGTGTTCAACCTGATGATCGGCCTGCTGACGCCGCCGCTGGGCCTGGCCCTGTTCATGCTGTCCGACGTGGCGAAGATCTCGATGTGGTCGATCCTGCGGGCGGTCCTGCCCTTCTACGTCCCGCTCGTTGTCGCGTTGATGGTCATGACGCTCTGGCCCGACCTCACGCTCTGGCTGCCCCGCATGCTGCAGTAGGCTCTCCTCGAACCCGCAATGGAACCGCAACAGATGACAGCTTCTTCCGCCAGTGCGCGCCCGACCATCGCCCTCGCCATGGGTGATCCCGCCGGCATCAGCTCCGAACTCGCGGCGAAACTGCTCGTCTCCGACGCCGTGCGCGACAGAGCGCGGATCGTCGTCTTCGGCGACAGGCGCGTCCTGCAGCAGGGCGCGGAGGTCGCGAACGTCCCGCTCGACCTGAACGTCGTGGGAGACGAGGATGCGGCTGCAGGCGCGGGGACCGACAGGCACGTCCTCGTCGATCTCGCTCACCTCGACCCGAAGGACGTGCCGCCGTCCAGGCCGAGCGCCGCGGGCGGGGCCTTCGCCAGCGAGAATTTTCGGCGCGCGCTCCTATTCGCCAAGGCCGGAAAGGCGGACGCGGTCTGCTTCACGCCGTTCAACAAGCAGGCGATGCGCTACGTGAACCCCGACTATGACGACGAGAACCGTTTCGTCTGCCGGGTCCTGGAATGGACGGACCCCGCGCGGGAGTTCAACGTCCTGCCGGACATATGGAACGCCCGTGTCACCTCTCATATCCCGTTGTCGAGAGTTGCCGCCTCGATCACAGAGGACGGCATCCTGCGCGAGCTGCGGCTGACCTGCGATACGATGCGCTTGGCCGGCATCGCCGAGCCGCGCATCGCCGTCGCGGCGCTCAACCCGCATGCCGGCGACGGCGGCAATTTCGGGCACGAGGAGATCGAGATCCTCGAGCCGGCCGTGCGTCGAGCGATCGATGAGGGCCTGCCGGTCGACGGGCCGTGGCCTTCGGATACGGTGTTCCTGCGCTCGAAGAAGGGCCTCTGCAACGCGGTGCTGACGATGTACCACGACCAGGGGCAGATCGCGATGAAGATGATGGGGTTC
>DASYHY010000209.1:0-3934 GCA_036252795.1 Aurantimonas sp.
GCTGCGGCAGATGCTGGGGTCTCGGTGCTGGAACTGTCCCCACCCTTGCCAGAATGGGAGGCATTCCCTGTTCTTTCCCTGTAACCGGGGATGCGGGCGCGGAGACGAGTTCGCTCAAGACTGCCTCCACAGCCACATCGCCAGCTCGTGGCAACAGCGATCGCTCCGTTCCAGCTCGCAGCACCTGGCTCAGAAGTGCTCGCCGGCCCTGAACGGCCCGTGATGGGTGGAGGCCGCGACGAGATAGGCGCTCGACCAGCCGATCAGGATGAAGCCGCCGACACCTTCCAGAGCGCCGAGCAACCGCCATTCCAGCGGCAGCACCACGTGGCCACAGCCGACCGTGGAGAAGGTCGAGGTCGAGAAATACAGCGCCTCGTCGAGACTTCGATGCGCGCCCAGCACGATGCAGGCAAAGGTCCAGAGCCAGATCTCGATTGTGTGCAGCGCGAACAGGCCGAGCACCGTTCCGAGCATGGACAGGGACCGTCCCAGGGCGTGCCGGAGCCGCGGGAACGAACGTCACGGTTCCCTTGCTTGACAAGGCTGAAACTGCGCAAGATAATATATGATATAAAATATACGCGGCTGGACGGTGCAGGATTTCGGAGATGATGGTGCCACCCGGGACGCTGCCCGGCATAAGCGTAGCCTTGCGGGAACGGCTCGGCGCCCCCGCGTGCGATGCGCTGTTGCAGGCTGATCCTGGTTGCGACGGAACTGCGACGCCCGCCATTGCACGGACTGCAGCGGCTGCCCTGCCGGTTGTCGCGCATTCGCCGCGGATTGGGTAATCGGAAGGGGCAAGGGACGATGGACGAATTGAAGGCGCTTGATGCCGCTTGAGACTGAAGGAAACGACCCATGAACCTGTTCGGTACGATCAGGGCGCCGCGCGAACTGGTCTTCGGCGCCGGCCAGCGCCATTCCCTCGGGCGCATGGCGGTGAAGCTCGGCACGCGTGCGCTCGTTGTGACGGATGAACGGCTGGCCGACGACGCCGACTTCCTCGCGATGATCGCCCAGCTCGAGCAGGCCGGGATCGCCGTCAGGGTGGATCATTCGACCCTGCCGGACGTGCCTGTCGCTTCTGCCGTGGCGAGCGCCGAGGCCGCACGGGAATTCGCGCCCGATCTGGTGATCGCGATCGGCGGCGGCTCGTGCCTGGACATGGCCAAGTGTGTCGCGGTCCTGCTGACGCATGGCGGCCGGCCGCGGGATTACTACGGCGAGCATCTGGTGCCGGGCCCTGTGATGCCGCTCGTGGCGATCCCCACCACCGCCGGCACCGGCTCGGAGGCCACTCCCGTCGCGGTGCTCTCCGACGACGAGCGAAGCCTGAAAGTCGGCATCTCCAGCCCCTATCTCATCCCGACGGTGTCGATCTGCGATCCGGACCTGACCGCCACCTGCCCGGCAGGCCTGACGGCGATCGCCGGCGCGGACGCGCTGACCCATGCCATCGAGGCACTCACGGCAATCCGGCGCGAGCCGGTGGCGGGCATCGCCCAGGATCGCGTCTCCGTCGGGAAGAATGCTTTCTCCGATCATTTCGCGCTGCGCGCCATCGCGCTCCTCTGGGACGGGCTCGAAAGGGCCTGCAAGGACGGGACGGACCGCGACGCCCGGGAGAAGGTGATGATGGGCGCAACGCTGGCGGGCCTAGCCTTCGGTGTCGCGGGCACGGCGGCAGCCCACGCGGTGCAGTACCCCGTCGGCGCGCTGACCCACACCGCGCACGGTGCCGGCGTCGCCTGCCTCATGCCCTATGTCATGCAGTGGAACGCGCCGGAGATCGGCCCGGAACTGGCGGAGATGGCGACGGTGATGGGCCTGCCCACCGCCGATGCCGTGATCCCGGCCATCGCCGACCTGTTCGCGCGCATCGGCATCCCGGCGACACTGGCCGAACTCGGCCTTGCCGAGGACCGGCTCGACTGGGTTGCCGAGCAGAGCTGCGGCATCGCGCGCCTGATCCAGAACAATCCCCGCCCTATGCCCGAGGCCGACATGCGCCGGCTGGTGGCGGCAGCCTTCAGCGGCGACCGCGCCGCGCTCGTCTGACGTCGAAGGATCTCCGCATGACGATTCACGCCGGCATCTACAGTGCTGCGCCTGACCTGCCCCTGAGGAATCCGGTTGCGGAGGGCTGCCTGCATGGAATGCACGATCCGCGGAGGACCCGATGAACTATCACACCTACTTCGCGGAAGCGGAAATCGTCGACACCTGCGTCGTCGGTACGGGCGATTTCGGCCGGAGCTTCCTCGTTCAGGCCTTGCGCGTGCCGCTGATGAACGCCCGGGTGGCGATCGACGTCGATGCCGAGCGTGCCGCCCAGGCCATCCGGTCGGCCGGTATCGACGGCAACGCGATCGCCATCTGCCGCACGCGGACCGAGGCGGAAGCCGCCTGGGCCGGGGGCCAGTACATCGCCGCCGACGACATCGATGTCGTTCTCGGCCTGCCGTTCGGCGTGCTGGTGGAGGCCACCGGCCATCCCGAGGCCGGTGCGCGCCATGCCCGCATGGCCATCGAGGCCGGCAAGCACGTCGTCATGGTCTCCAAGGAGGCGGACAGCGTCGTCGGACCCGGCCTCGTCCTGCTCGCCCGGCAGAACGGGGTGGTGATCACGCCGGTCGACGGCGACCAGCCGAGCCTGCTGATCGCGCTGGTGACATGGGCCGAGCTTCTGGGATTCGAAATCGTCGCCGCGGGCAAATCCAGCGAATACGACTTCGTCTACGATGCGAAGGCCGGCACGCTGACCAGCAACGGCGTGACGATCGACGCAGCCGCGTTCGCCGGCCTCGACCGGCTGGGGGACGCCGACACCGCCGAACTCGCGCAGGCACGGTCGCAGGCGGCAGCGGCTTTCGACCAGCACCTCGTGCCCGACCTCTGCGAGATGACGCTCGTCGCCAACGCGACGCGTCTCAATTTCGACCGGGACGATTTCCATGCCCCGATCGCCCGCATCGGCGAGGTGCCGACCTTTCTCTCGATGAAGGCGGACGGCGGATTGCTGGGCTCGAGCGGCGTGGTGGACGTGTTCCACTGCCTGCGCGCGCCCGACGAGATCAGCTTTGCCGGCGGCGTCTTCGTCGTGGTGCGCTGCGAGGACAAGGCCGCCTGGGACATCCTGGCCGACAAGGGGCACATCGTCAGCCGCAACGGCTCCACCGCGATGGTGTACAACCCGCGTCATCTCCTGGGGCTGGAAGCCGCCACCTGCGTCCTGGCTGCCGCGGCCCACGGCGTTTCGCAGGGGATGAGCACGCCGACGCACCGCTTCGATCTCATCGCCCGCGCCGAAACCGACCTGCCCGCGGGCACGATCCTGACGGCCAGCGGACACCATCACCGGATCGAGGGCGTCTCAGGCCTTGTCGTTGCGGCACGCGGGCTCGCTCCCGATGCGCCCGTGCCGTTCTACATGGCCGCCAACCGGAAGCTGCTGCGGCCCGTGAACCGGGGACAGACGATCCTGCTCTCGGACATCGAGGTCGACGAAGGATCGGAAATGTTCGCCCTGCGCCAGATGCAGGACGCGCACTTCTTCGGATAGACCGCCGAACGAAAGTCCGGGCTTATGCCGCGTCTGCGCCCGGGCTGCCGTCGTTTTCCCTCAGGCCGCAACCGTCTTGCGCGCGGCGATGCGCGCCGCCAGGAGCAATGCCTCGACGCTGGCGCCGGTATCGGCGATGCCCTGGCCGGCGATGTCGTAGGCGGTGCCGTGCGCCGGCGTGCAGATGGGGAAGGGGAAGCCGCCCATGAGCGTCACGCCCAGGTCGAACCCCATCATCTTCATCGCGATCTGCCCCTGGTCGTGGTACATCGTCAGCACCGCGTTGCAGAGGCCCTTCTTCGAGCGCAGGAACACCGTATCCGAAGGCCACGGCCCGTCGACCGGCAGGCCCTCATCGATCGCTCG
>DASYHY010000210.1:0-8691 GCA_036252795.1 Aurantimonas sp.
GCACGCAGCCTGTCGACAGAAAACATGCGCAGTTTACAGCACGGGCTTTGTCTGCGACAGCTTGGGCGCACCGGGTTTCACGCCCTGCAGCCGGGGACGCGCATGCGCTGGAAGAAGACCGCCTCTATGATCGAGGTCCATGCCGAAGGCGAAGTCGGGCGCGTCGTCACCTCGGGCGTCCTCGATATTCCCGGCACGACGATGCTCGACAAGATGCTGCACATCAACGAGGTGGACGGCAGCCTGCGACGCTTCTTCTGCTTCGAGCCGCGCGGTTATGCGCAGATGAGCACGAACCTGCTCTTCGCGCCGACCCGGCCGGATGCGGATGCCGCCTTCATCATCCTGCAGCCCGATCGGGCGCATGCGATGTCGGGCTCCAACAGCATCTGCGTCGTCACCGCGCTGCTGGAGACCGGCATGCTGGAGATGAGCGAGCCGGAGACGGTCGTGCGGCTGGAGACGCCGGCGGGGATCGTCAAGGCGGTGGCGCGCTGCGTCGACGGCAAATGCGTCTCCGTCTCGCTCGACATGTCGCCGAGCTTCGTCGATCGCCTCGACGCGATCGTCGATGTCGAGGGGATCGGCGAGGTCGCGGTCGACATCGCCTTCGGCGGGGTCTTCTACGCGCTGATCGACCCGGCGCAGTTCGGCATGACGATCGATCCGGCCGCGGCACGCGCGCTCGCCGACATCGCCAGCCGCGTCCACCGGGCGGTCGACGCCCAGTTCGACGTGCAGCACCCGACGACCAAAGGCCTCGGCGGCATCTCCTACACGATGTTCGTCGACCGCGACGAGCGCGGTGACCTGCGCGGCGCGACCGTTCTGCCGCCCGGCCGCTTCGATCGCTCGCCGTGCGGCACCGGCAATTCGGCGCGGCTCGCCTGCATGGTGGCGCGCGGCGAGGCGAAGGTCGGCGACCGTTTTGAGGCACGATCGATCATCGGCAGCAAGTTCGACGTCGGCATCATCGGGCAGACCACCGTCGGGGACCGGCCGGCGATCCTGCCGCGCGTCACCGGCCGCGGATGGATCTACGGCTTTCATCAGGTCGGGCTCGACCCGAGCGATCCGTTCCCCCAAGGCTACGCCGTCGCCGATTGCTGGGGCGACGGCATGGATCTCCTGAAGTGATCGCAGGCGGCGAGCGCATCGCGATCATCGGCGCGGGCATCGTGGGGAGCGCCCTCGCCTTCCGCCTCGCCGAGCGGGGGCTCGCCGTGACGCTGTTCGATGCCAGGCCGCCCGGCACGCTCGGGCCTTCGCGCGGCAATGCCGGCCACATCGCGGGCTCCGACATCTTTCCCCTCAGCCATCCGGGCATCGCCATCGAGGCGCTCGGGATGCTCGCCGACGGCGACGGGCCGCTGAAGATCGATCCGCGTTACCTGCCGACGCTCGCGCCCTGGCTCGCGACCTTTCTCCGGACCGGCACGGGCAAGCGCTTCGAGGCCGCCACCCGGGCGATCAGCCTATTGTGCGACGGCGCTGTGGATGCGGCGGAGCAGCTGTTCGCCGATGCGGGGATGCCGGACTGCTTCCGCCGCGCCCCGGCGCTCTACGTCTATGACACGGAGCGTTCGCTGGCGGCGGCGGGCGCAGGCTGGCAGCGCAAGCGCGAGGCCGGCCACACCTCCACCCCCGTCGGCCGGGACGAGCTCCGGGACATCGAGCCGGTGCTCGCCGACCGTTTCGCAGGGGCTGTCCTCTCCCATGATTGGGGGCAGGTCAGCGACCCGTTCGAAGCGGTGGAGGGGCTGTTCGCGGCGGCACGCGGCCATGGCGCGGATTTCCGGCAGGCCCGGGTCGAGGCGCTCCTCCCGTCGGACGCAGGCCTTCTGGTGCGGGCGGAGGGGCGCGACGAGCCGTTTTCACGCGTCGTCGTCGCGGCCGGCATCAGGTCCCGGGACTTCGCCGCTCAGGTCGGCGAGAAGCTGCCGGTGACGGCGGAGGGCGGCTACAATCTCACCTATCCCTCGCCGGGCGTCGCCGTGGACCATCCGGTGGTCTTCGCGGATCACGGGCTGGTGTCGACCTCGCTCCGCCCGGGCCTGCGGATCGGCGGCTGGGCGCATTATGCCGGCCCGGATGCGCCGTTCAGACCGATTTTCCACGACCGTATCGCCACCATCGCCGGACGCTTCTTCCCGGGGCTCGATCAGGGCAGAGAGATCCGCTGGGCCGGCAGGCGCCCCTCGATGCCGGACTCGACGCCGGTGATCTCGCGCTCGACCGCCGATCCGCGCCTCTATTACGCGACCGGCCACGGGCACTACGGTCTGACCTGGGCGGCGCGGACCGCCGAGATCATGACGGCGCTGATGGACGGCGACGAGGACGTCGCGGCACCCTTCTCGATCAGGCGCTTCAACCCATGACCGGCACAGCGACGATCCGCTTGGCCGTTGCGGCGCCGCGTCCCACGGGCCTGCATTCCCCTATATTGACCGACAGGGATTTCTGAACGAATGACCATCACCAATGTCGCTATCGCCGGGTCCGGCATCATCGGCAGTTCCTGGGCGGTCGTCTACGCCCGCTCCGGCCTGAACGTCGCGGTCTACGACCGCAACCCGGAAAGCCGATCCAGCCTGATGACCCGGATCGGCAAGGCCGTCGAGAAGTCCAGCGCCCTGCTGGCAGCCGGCGAGACCGCCGCGGAGGTCCTGGCCCGGATCGAGGTGCACGCGACACTGGAAGCCGCCCTCGCCGGTGCCGATTTCGTCCACGAATGCATCGAGGAAAAGCTCGAGAGCAAGAAGTCGATCTTCGCGGAATTCGATCGGCTGGCGGGACCCGACACGATCCTCGCCACGACGACATCGAGCTTTCCGGTCTCGCATTTCGCCAGCGACCTCGCCTGCCGCGAGCGCTGTATCGTTGTGCATCCGGCGACCCCGCCGCATCTCCTGCCGGTCACCGAGATCTGCGCCGCCCCGTTCACCAGCGAGGCGGTCTTCGACGCGACCTTCCGCTTCATGGAGCGCTGCGGCCAGACCCCGATCCACATCAAGAAGGAGATACCGAGCTTCGTCCTGAACCGCATGCAGGCGGCGCTCGTCGTCGAGATGTTCCGCTGCCTCAACGAGGACCTCATCTCGCCCGAGGACGTCGACAAGATCATCAGCCAGGGCTTCGGCCTACGCTGGGCCTTCCTCGGCCCGTTCGAGGGCGTCGATCTCAACGCCGCCGGCGGGATCCGGCAGTATCTGGAGAATTTCGGCTTCCTGTTCAACAACATGGCCAAGGAACTCGGCTTTCCCGACGTGGTGACGCCGCAGTCGATCGAGCGTCTGGAAGGCTATGCGCGCGCCAAGATCCCGCTGGACTCGCTCGGCGAGAAGGTCGCCTGGCGCGACCAGTCGATCATCGCCCTGCGGCGCCTGAAGGAGGAACGCGGGACCGTGGACCGGGGATGACCGAGAACCGCCGCGAGACGCCCGCGACCGCACCAGAACGGCATATCGGCCTGATCGGCTACGGTGCTGCCGGCAAGGCCTGCGCCAGCCTTCTCCTCGCCCTCCCCGGCTACCGCCTCACCCTCCTCACGCGCTCGCCGCTCAAGGCGCCGCTTCCGAAAGGGGCCGAGTCGGTCGCTTCTCTGGAAGCGCTGATCGCGGCGCGCCCACAGATCGTCGTAGAGGCCGCATCCGCCGAAGCCTTCGCGACGATGGTGCCGGAATGCCTGCGCGCCGGGATCGACGTCGTCGCCGCCTCGATCGGCGCGCTGCAGTCGACCGCCGTTTTCGACGCAGCGGCAAGCGCCTGCCAAGCGGGAGGCGCGCGGCTCTTCCTGCCCTCGGGCGCCGTCGGCGGCCTCGACTATCTGGCGGCCGCCACGATGTCGGGCGACATCGCCGTCACCTATACTTCGCGCAAGCCACCAGCCGCCTGGACGGCAGAACTCACCGAGGCGGGAATTGCGGACGCGGCGCGTTCGCAACCGGTGACGCTGTTCGAGGGCAGCGCGCCGGAGGCCGCAGCGCTTTACCCGCGCAACCTCAATGCGGGGCTGACAGTCGCCCTAGCCGCGGGTATCGCTCGGACCCTTGTGCGGGTGGTGGCGGATCCTTCGGTCGACACGAACACGCACGAGATCGAGGTCACCGGGGCTGCCGGCGACGCTTTCCTTCGCTTCGCCAACAGGCCCTCGCCGGACAACCCGAAAACGTCGATGATCACTGCGCTGAGTCTTGCCTCCGTGGTGCAGCGACGCTTCGACCCGATGCAGTGAGGCCACGGCTGCTGGCCGTCCGCGATGCGCCGTCTGGAACAGCGGGGCCGCGCGGCGCGCAGCAGAGTGCCCCGGAACGACGATGAAAGCACCGAGCCCGCCCATGTCCCTGACCGAAACGATTCCCTTCGCCGATCTCTGCCTCGACTGCTCGGCGCTTCTTTCGGGGAGCGATCTTTCGGAGCAGGCCTGGACGAAGGAGGCGATCGCGCTGCTCACCGGCGACGCGCGGCGCTCGGCCGACACGCATCTCGTCAAGCCGAACTTTCCCGGCCTGCCCGGCATCGACATCTACTTCAAGGACGAGTCGACGCATCCGACCGGCAGCCTGAAGCACCGGCTCGCGCGCTCGCTTTTCTCTACGGCATCTGCAACGGCGCGATCCGGCAGGGCACGACGCTGGTCGAAGCCTCGTCGGGGTCCACGGCGGTGAGCGAAGCCTATTTCGCGCAGTTCCTGAAACTGCCCTTCATTGCCGTGATGCCGCGCTCGACGAGCCGCCAGAAGGTGGACGCGATCCAGCGCTTCGGCGGGCGCTGCGCCTTCGTCGACCACGCCGCCGACATCTATGACGAGGCGATCCGCATCGCCGCCGAGACCGACGGCTACTATCTGGACCAGTTCACCTTTGCCGAGCGGGCGACCGACTGGCGCGGCAACAACAACATCGCCGAGAGCATCTTCGAGCAGATGCAGGGCGAGGTGCACCCCGTGCCGGCCTGGGTGGTGATGAGCGCGGGCACCGGCGGAACCTCGGCGACGATCGGTCGCTACATCCGCTATCGCGGCCTCGACACGCGGCTCTGCGTCGTCGACGTCGAGCACTCCGCCTTCTACGACGCGTACCGCACCGGCAATCGCGACGTCACCTGCTCCAAGGGATCTCGGATCGAAGGGATCGGTCGCCCGAGGGTCGAGCCCTCCTTCCTGCCGGCCGTCATCGACCACATGATCAAGGTGCCGGACGCCGCCTCCATCGCGGCGATGCACGTCCTCTCCGAGCGCCTGTTCCGCCGGGTCGGCGGCTCGACCGGCACGAACTTCTTCGGGCTCTGCTGGATCGCCGCCTGCATGATGCGCGCCGGCGAGACCGGCTCGCTGGTCACGCTGATCTGCGACAGCGGCGACCGCTACGCCTCGACCTACTACGACCCCGACTGGCTGAAGGACAACGGCATCGATCTCGCTCCCTACCGCAGGCGTGTCGAGGCCTTCATCGACCGCGGCGCAGACGGGCTCTGAGAGCCATTCCGGCCGTCTTGGCCGTTCAGCCTCCACAGCGCGCTGTCGACGGACCACGCAACCACCTGATGCTTACGTCGTGGCTCGGGATGACGCGGAACGCATCGGGGAGCGGGTTCCGTCTCCCTCATCCAGGAGGACGATCATGAACGCACCGCTTCTCATCGGACTGGTGGCCGGGGCGCGGTCGATGACGCCCCTTGCGACGGTTGCATGGCTTGCGCGATCGGGAGACCTGCCCAACAAGGGCCGGCTCGCCCGCTTCCTGTCGCAGGATTGGGTGGTGGCTGGCGCGACTGCCTTGGCGGTCGGCGAGTTGCTGGGCGACAAGATGCGCTCGGCGCCGGATCGCATCGTCGTCCCGGGCCTCGCCGCACGCATCGTCTCCGGCGGGATCGCGGGCGCCGCGATGGCCCGGGAGCGGGACGAACGGTCCGCCGGCCTGCTCGGCATCGTCTCCGCGATCGGCGCCTCCTACGTCACCTTCGCCGCGCGCACCCGCTCCATGAGGCGGTATGGCCAGCGGCCGACCGGCGTGGTGGAAGACGCGCTGATCGTCGGTCTGGCCGCATGGATCGCCAGCCGAGCGCGGCGTTCCTAGAGATCAGCCGGAGCGCCTGATTCCGGAGGTGCCTCAGGGCCCTCCGTCTTCGCCGAACGGGAACATGCGGCCGCCGGAGCGCCTCGTCGAAGGCGCCGGCACGGAATTAACACTATTTCGACCTGCAACATTCCGTCATCAGGGCCGTTGGGATCGCAGAAGCAACGGCTCGCCACCGGGCAAGCATGTCCGTGCCGGTATTCAGCGGCACCGCAGCGATCCGGCTTGGCGACGATCAACCATCAGGAGATGCCCGTGGTCATGCGCGCAACCCAATCTATCATCTGCAGTTCCGCCCTCCTTCTCATGGGCTCGACGTCCGTCCTCGCGGTCGAAGCGGAGCCTTTCGCGGAGCGGCTGAGCTCGATACTCGAGAAGCAGAACCTGTCGATCGCCTATACAGGGGCCGAGGAGCGCGGCGACGACGTCGTCCTCGAGGGCGTGACGTTCTCGGTCGGCGATGAGAGCGTCGAAGCCGGCGATCTGGTGTTCGAAGGCGTCACCGGATCGCAGGAGGAAGGCTACGAGATCACCCGCTTCTCGACCGAACTGGAGCGCGATACGGGCGCCAGCAGCTGGTCCGTGCAGGGCTTCGCTCTGGAGGGCGTCGAGCTCGCCGGAACGGACCAGGCCTCCCGGGTTCCGACGGCCTCCGAGATCTATTTCGAGCGGGCCACGCTGGACGAGATTCAGACGACGAACGATGGTGAAGTCGCCTTCCGCCTGAACGGCGCTGAGATCTCCAACGAATTCGGAGACGACGAAATCCTCACCACCCAGTTCGATCTCGGCACCTTCACGATCACGCCGGGCGCCGGCGAAGAGGCGGAGGCGTTCGCCGAGAAGCTCGGCTACGAGGAGCTGAGCGGCACCCTGACCGGTGGCGGAAGCTGGAACGCGCAGACCGGCGACCTCGAGATCGAGCAGGTAAAGCTGTCGGTCGAGGATGCCGGCACCCTGACCTTCAGCGAAAGCATTACCGGCTACACGCCGGATTTCATCCAGTCGGCGGTGCAGTTGCAGGAGCGGATGGCAAATCAGCCCGACAACTCCGAAGCCTGGACGGCGGCCACCCTCGGCCTGATCTCCCAGCTGAACCTTGCGAGCCTCGACATCACCTACGAGGATGCATCCCTGGCGGGTCGGATCCTGGAGCATTATGCCTCGCTCAGCGGACAGTCGCGCGAGCAGCTCGTCGCGACGCTGGACGGCATGCTGCCGCCGATGCTAGGCGGATTGCAGAACCAGGAACTGCAGAACGAGATCGCCGCGGCCGTCTCGCGGTTCCTGAAGGATCCGAGCTCGATCTCGCTCTCGCTCGATCCCGCTCAGCCCGTCCCGGCGCCGCAGATTGTCGGTGCCGCGCTCGGGGCACCGGCGACCCTGCCGGACATCCTGAACCTGAGCGTTACCGCCGGGCAGTAGCGCTTCGGGACGGGTTCGGCGTCCCCTCCGCCGGCCCTGCTGCGCCCAGCGTCTGCGCGACGCGAGCGATGTTGCGGTAGGTCTGCTGGAGGGCGAAGGAAAAGGCGAAGACGCGTTCGGCGTCTTCGCCCGGCAGTGCGCGCGTGGCCCCGCGCCGACGAACCTCTTCCAGCGACGTCATGACCTTCTCGACGCTCGGAAGGATCGCTTCAGCCGACCGGGGAACGGTGCCGGCAGCAAGCGCATCCGCCAGTTCGTCCAGATAATCGCCGATCGCTTCCGCGGCTTGCCTCAGGGACGGGGAGAGAATGTCGCGCGGCTCCTGCGGCAGCGCCGCGTGGTCGAGGCGGTCGAACAGAATGAGCGTGTGCCACAGGCGCTGGACCGAAACCAGGAGATCGCGGGGTAGTGGTCGACCCGGGTGGCGGCGAAACCGCATGTACTGGGACTGCGCAACATGGGTCTGCGCGGCCTCGAGTTCGCGCCGTATGTCCGCGTGGATGGGCTGCAGGTCGACCTGCGTCTGGGAGGTCAGCGCCTCGATGCTCCTGTCCAGCAGTTCGCGGCAGCGGCGGACCACGTTGCCCAGATGCTCGGCCGCGCTGCGATGCGCGGACAAAGGCAGGATCATGAGCCCGGCCAGCGCGCCCAGCGCACATCCGAGCGCCACGGCCGCGGCTTTTCCCCAAGCCGTCTCGACGATGTCGCCGCCGGGCCCGAGGATGAGGATCGCCACCGTGACCAGGCCGAAATTCAGTTCCGGTCGCACGGCGGACAGCAGGCTCATCACCGCCACCGCCACGACGAGGCTGACGATCGTCTGCGAGTTATCCGCCCCGATGGTGAAGATGCAGACGAGGCCGATGGCAAGGCCGGCGATTGCGCCACCCAGGCGGGTGGCCGCCTTGCGAAGGGTGCTGCCGACGCTTGCCTGCACTGTGAAGAGCGCGGAGATCACCGCCCATGTCGTGTCGTCGAGCTGCAGAGCGGACGCGGCGAAATAGGCGGCCGCTGCCGCGACCGTCGCCTGGGCGACCAGACGGGCAGGAGCCGAACGTGACAGGTCGTGAATGATCTTGGACACGCTGCTGGTTCCCGCCCGCTCGAACGCCGAGCACCGGCATAGCCAAGATCGTGATGAAAATCAGGCTCTGGATTCATGCACGCGACCCGTCCGGGGATCAGG
>DASYHY010000211.1:0-1751 GCA_036252795.1 Aurantimonas sp.
GCCGTCAGCGACCTGCGGTCCGACCTGAGCGGTTCGGAGGCGGAGGGAAATCTGCGCCTGCGCGCCGGCGGTGCGGCTCTCAAGACGATCCAGATCCAGCTTCAGCCCGCGCATTTCGGCAAGCTCGACGTGACCATGAAGCTGGTCGACGGGCATCTGGCCATCCAGCTCCTGGCCAGCGAGCCGGAGACGGTGATGCGCCTGAAGGACGATACCGATGGGTTGAAATCCCTTCTGAGCCAGTCCGGCTTTACCGTCGATGAAGCGGCCATCAGCATCGCGCTCCGCGACCCGGGGCAGCCGCGGGGCGGAGCGGCACCTGGGCTCGCCGACAATTCGGCCGCCTCCGCCGATGGCCGCGCGGCCAGCGACGGGGCTTCGCGGGACGAGGCTGAGGGCCAGCGCGGTGCCGGGGGACAGAGCGGACGTGATGGCGGGACCGACGGCGGGGGCCGGACATTCGCCGACCCGCAGAGCGCGCGCCGCGATCGGGACCCGTCGATCTACCTCTGAAGCGATCGGAACATTTTCGCCGCGACGACCCGGCGCTGCGTCCGACGCGGCGCCGCGAGCACGTTAAGACATCGTTAACGAAAAAAATTCGCGAGTCGGATGCGATACTTAGCGCATATTTCGCGCCTATGGTTAACGGATCACTAAATTTGAGGATAGGCGCAAGACTCGCGTCAGGTTACCCCTTTGAACAGAACAAAAGCGGCGGCGCCGAGGGGAACTGAAGATGATCGTAGTAGTGGATAATCGGGAACTCGTGACCAGCGGCTACCAGTCCCTGTTCGGCCGCGAAGGCGTCTCCGCCGCCGGATTCCAGGCCGACGATTTCCGCGAGTGGGTCGAGACCGCACCGGACGCCGACATTTCGGCGGTGGAAGCCTTCCTGCTGGGCGATTTCGACGACCGCGCGATCTGCCCCCGCTTCATCCGCTCGCGCTCCAAGGCGCCGCTGATCGCGCTCTCGGAGAGCCGCAACCTGGACGGGACGCTCGATCTCTTCGCCGCCGGCGTCGACGACGTCGTCGCCAAGCCGGTGCACGTCAAGGAAATCCTCGCCCGGGTCGGCGCCATCCGCCGCCGTGAGGCGATCGAGCAGGCGCGCACCGTCGCCGGCGAGATCTCGGTCTACCAGGACGGGCGCGACGCCGAGGTCGCCGGCAAGCCGATGGCGCTGCCCCGCCGCGAGCGCCGCATCCTCGAATATCTGGTTGCCAATCGCGGCCGCCGGGTTTCCAAGCAGCAGCTGTTCAGCGCGATCTACGGGATCTTCGACGAGAACGTCGAGGAGAACGTCATCGAGAGCCACATCTCCAAGCTGCGCAAGAAGCTGAAGATGCGCCTCGGCTACGACCCGGTCTCGTCGAAGCGCTACCTCGGCTACGGCATCGGCGTGGATTAATACCTCGAACAGTTACTAAAGTATTAACGAAACAAGCCGCACCGGAGAAATTCGGGGCGGCTTTTTTCTTTTTCATTCTACTTGCCGAACCGCCGCCTGAACCAGCCAGACGCAAGCTTCGCTGCCTAATCATGGCGCCGAACAAGCGCGTCCCTGGGAGCAGCAGCACACCATGAGCATCAACGGCGTCTTCAGAACCAGCGTCTCGGGAATGAACGCCCAGGCGAACCGCCTCTCCGTCGTTTCCGACAACATCGCCAACGCCAGCACCACCGGCTACAAGCGGAACTCGACCGAGTTTTCTTCGCTGGTGATCGCGCAGGGCGGCGGCGAGTACAAT
>DASYHY010000212.1:0-10432 GCA_036252795.1 Aurantimonas sp.
GATCTTGCCGCCCTTGTCGTCCACCAGCAGCTTCTGGCTCGGCTTGAAGATGTACGGCCCGACCTGGAAGGTCGCGTCCTCGCTCTGCTCGTGCTGGCGCAACTGCGCCCGGATGCGCGCGAGAAGCACCGCGAAGCGGAACGGCTTGGTGACGTAGTCGTTGGCTCCCGCCTCCAGGCCGAGGATCGTGTCGGAATCGGTATCCTGCGCGGTGAGGATGATGATCGGCGACTTGAACCCGCTCTTGCGCAACACCTTGACCGCTTCGCGCCCGTCCATGTCGGGCAGGCCGACATCCATCACCACCAGGTCGATCAGCCCGACGCGTGCCGTATTGATCGCCTTGGTGGCGTTGGGTTCCTGGAGAACGGTAAACTCCTCGTGGAGGGCCAGCTGCTCGGCCAGCGTCTGCCGGAGATCGTCGTCGTCATCGACAATGAGAATGCTGCGTGCGCTCATGCGGGAATCTTCGTCCGGTCCTGTCTTGCAAAGCCGACGGGTGGAACGTCGGGCCCGGCTTCCTGTAACAATTCGTGAGAAGACATAGGCGGTTTTCGCCGCAGGTCAGGGGTGTCTGCACAGATGAGGTCGAGAATTCGCACGATCGTGGTCCGGCGGGCGCCCGGAAGGCCGCAACACGGCATCGTTTCCGCCGGGGCTCTCCGGCTGCGCTGCGCCTTGGGCCGGTCCGGCACGACGATCCGCAAACGCGAAGGGGACGGTGCCACGCCGGTTGCCACGATGGCGCTGCTCTCCGCCTGGCACCGGGCCGGCAGGATGTCCCTCCCGCGAACGGGGCTCGTGGTGCGCCGCACGCGCAGCGGGGTCGACGGGTGGTGTGACGCACCGACGCACCCGGCCTATAACCGCCCGGTACGCCTTTCGTTTCCGGCTAGCGCAGAGAGCCTGGCGCGCGACGACCGGCTCTACGATTTCGTTGTCGTGCTCGACTGGAATTTCAGGCGGCGCGGCCGTGGGCGGGGCAGCGCCATCTTCCTGCACATCGCCAGGCCCGGCTACCCGCCTACGGCCGGCTGCGTTGCCGTTTCGCCCGCCGACATGCTGCGGCTCTCGCCGTATCTGTCGCGGCGCACCCGGCTTCGCGTCGAACGATAGATCACTTGTCTGTCAGGATGGCGTGACCGTCCCGCCGCGCCAGAAGTCGACAGGGTTCCGGCCGCCGAAGGCGTGCGCCGACGCACGTGTCGCGGGCACACTCGTGCAACCGGGGCTCCGTTTCGGAGTTGCGAAGAGAGGCAACAGCCCGCCCGGGGCCGCCGACGCACATCGCATTGGAAGGGACTTTCGCCATGGACCGCAGCGAGACCACCGACAAACCGCGGATCGAGCCCTACGACGAGCCGAGCGGCGGCTGGGGCTCGGTGAAGTCGCTGCTGGCGAAGGCTGCGGACGAGGGGCTTCTGGCCTCGACCCTCTGGAGCACGATGCAGCGGCAGAACAAGCACGAGGGCTACATGTGCGTCTCGTGCTCGTGGGCGAAGCCGGCCGAGCCGCACGCCTTCGAATATTGCGAGAACGGCGCCAAGGCGACGATCTGGGAGATCACGCCGAAACGCTGCGATCGCGCCTTCTTCGCCAAGCACAGGGTGAGCGAACTTCTTGAATGGACCGACCACGATCTGGAGAAGCAGGGGCGGCTGACGACGCCGATGCGCTACGATCGCTCCCTCGACCAGTATGTGCCGGTCAAATGGGAGGATGCCTTCCGCGAGATCGCGGAAGAGCTCAACAGGCTCGATCCGAAGTCCGCCGTCTTCTACGTCTCCGGGCGCGCCTCGCTGGAGGCTTCCCACATGTGGCAGCTGATGGCGCGCATCTACGGCTCCAACAACCTGCCCGACTCCTCCAACATGTGCCACGAATCGACTTCGGTCGGACTGCCGGAATCGATCGGCTCGCCGGTGGGGACGGTCACGCTCGCCGATTTCGACCAGTGCGACATGATGTTCTTCTTCGGGCACAACACCGGGACGAACGCCCCGCGCCTGCTGCACTGGGTCCAGGAGGCGAGAAAGCGCGGCGCCCCCGTCATCACCTTCAATCCGGTGCTCGAACGCGGCCTGATGCGTTTCAAGAACCCGCAATCGCCGAGCGAGATGCTCTCGCCGGGCGAGGGCACGAAGATGTCGAGCGACTATTTCCAGGTGCGCGGCGGCGGCGACGTCGCGGCGATGACGGGCATCGCCAAGGCCGTCTTCGCTCTCGACGACGCCGCCGAGAAAGCCGGCAAGCCGCGGGTGCTCGACGTCGCCTTCATCGACGAGCACTGCCACGGTTTCGAGGAATTCGAGACGTTCGTCCGCGCCGCCGACTGGGGCGAGATCGAGCACTGCTCCGGCCTGTCGCGCGCCGATCTCGAACATGTCGGCCGTGTCTATTCGCGGGCCGAGAAGGTGATCGGCAATTACGGCATGGGGCTGACCCAGCACCGGCACGGCATCGAGAACGTCCAGATGCTGGTCAATCTCCTGCTCATGCGCGGGATGATGGGCAAGCCGGGTGCGGGCATCTCGCCGATCCGCGGCCATTCCAACGTGCAGGGGCAGCGCACGGTCGGCATCACCGAGAAGCTCAAGCTGATCCCCGTCGACAAGTTCGAGGAATTCTACGGCTTCACGGTTCCGAAGGAGGACGGCCTCGACACGGTCAAGACATGCGAGGGCATCCTTGATCAGTCGGTCAAGGCGTTCGTCGCCCTCGGCGGCAATTTCGCCCGCGCCATCCCCGACACCGCCCGCATGGAAGAGGCCTGGCGCAAGATGCGCCTGAACGTCCAGATCTCGACCAAGCTCAACCGGACGCATCTCCTGACGTCGGAGATCACCTACATCCTGCCCTGCATCGGGAGGATCGAGCGGGACGAGCAAGGCGGGCGCGAGCAGGTCGTCTCCGTGGAGGATTCGACCGCCTGCATCCATGCCTCCATCGGGAAGCGCGAACCGGCGTCGAAGGAGCTGCTGTCCGAGCCGAAGATCGTCGTGGAACTGGCGAAGGCGCTGGTGCCTGGCCGCTCCACCGTGCCCTGGGACGAGTGGGTCGCCGACTATGCCAAGGTGCGCGACGCGATCGAGCGGGCCTATCCCGACGATTTTCGGGACTTCAACGCCCGATTCACCACCCCCGGCGGCTTCCACCGCGACATCGGCGCCACCAAGCGGGAGTGGCGCACCGAGACCGGCAAGGCGAACTTCCTCGTTCCGGAGAGCTTCGACGTCGATCCCGACATCGACACGACCCGCGAGGACGTTCTCAAGCTGATCACGCTGCGCTCGAACGACCAGTTCAATACGACGATCTACGGCTATGACGACCGGCTCCGCGGAGTTCACGGCACGCGGATGGTGATCCTCATGAACGAGGAGGACATGCGCCGCCTCGGCCTGACCGACGAGGATCGGGTCGATATCGAGACCCATGCTGACGACGGCCATGTGCGCCGGGTCGAGAACTACCGGGTGCATGCCTGGCCGATGCCGAAGGGCAATTGCGGCGGCTATTACCCGGAGCTGAACGCCCTGATTCCGCTCTGGCATCATTCGCGCCGGGCGCATGTGCCGGCGGCGAAATCGGTCCCGGTGCGGCTGACGAAGCGGGCGCGGGCCTGACGCGATCGTTGCCGGCGGCTCGTCTCAGACGGGTCGCCAGCGCCAGACCGCGGAGCGCTTGATCTCGGAGTCCTCGAGCGCCCGCGTCACCGGCACCATGTAGGTCGCCAGATGATCGAGCCGGTCGCGCGGCAGGTAGGCGCGGCCGGGGTCGCCGACGAGGACCGTGATCCCGGCGCGCGCGAGGTCGTCGAACCAGGGTATCAGCCGCTCGGCCAGTTCCCGGTCGAAGAACACGTCGCCCGCCAGGAGCATGTCCGCCACGACTTCGCTGCCGATCCGGTCGCGCCCGTCATGGAGAAGGGCGACGCCATTGAGCGCGGCGTTGAGGCGGATCGCTTCCTCGCAGAACGGATCGGTATCGACGGCCGTCACCGATCCCGCACCGGCCAAAGCGGCGGCAATGCCGACGAGGCCGGAACCGGACGCGAAATCGATGACCGCCTGTCCCGCAAGCGTATCCGGGTGGTCGAGCACATGCCGTGCCAGCGCCTGGCCGCCCGCCCAGGCAAAGGCCCAGAAGGGCGGCGGCAGGCCGATCGCGTCCAGCTCGGCTTCGGTCTTCTGCCAGAGATCGTGGGCCTCGTCCGCGAGATGAAGCCGGATTTCGGGGACGTGCGGCGGCGCCAGGACCGCCGTGTTCGCAAGAATCAGGTCCCGTCGGCTCATCCGCGGGAGCGCGCGCTTCGGCGCCTCGGCAATGTCGTCAGCGGTGCTTCTTTCAGTGGTCCGCCTTCACGCGGTCGCTCTCGCCGCGCAGCCTGTCGATGAGGATCGAGGCGTCCGCCTTCGAGAGCGAGTCGTCGAACGGGTGATCCGTCTCCTCGCAGAGCGTCTCCAGATAAGAGGCCTGCGCGCCGGTCATCGGCTCGCCGCCGGTGGTCCATTCCTGCGGGTCCTTCTCGGTGTTCGAGACATTGTCGTTCTTCGGGTCGGGCGTTGCCATCAGGATTCTCCAGCATGAGGATGTTCCTGAAATGTCCATAGTCGCCTGTGGTTCCTGCGGCCGACCGGCGCAGTCAGACACGTGCCCCTGCACCGCCGCCGGCTGTTACCAGCCGCATCCAGTTTACGTTACGTAAGAAAAGTTGTATCCCTAGGTCCGTTGCAACCATACCGGGAGAAAAACCATGGCTACATATTACAGCTTCAGCGACGAATCCGTGCAGAACGCACTGGATGCCGCCAAGCAGGATTTCGCGGAGGGCAGCGTCGAGGCTCTTGGTCGGCAGGCCGTCGTTCCAAGAAGTACCGAGCGCAGCTTGCTGGCGGAGTGCGTCAGCGTCACCGTGGAGAACAATCGGGTCTGCGTCAGCCTGCCGCTCGGGCTCGGCAAGCACTGCATCCCGATCCCGCGCGGCATTCCGGACGGTGAAGCCGGAAAAGCATGTCTGAGTATCTGTACGACGCTCGGCTTTCCGACCGGCGTGAAGGTCAGCGTCGTCATCGGAGGCATCACGGTGGTTTCCGAAACGTTCGGCAAGTGCTGACCCAGCCACCACAACCGAGGGCTGCAGCCGGCACCTTCATGCCGGTTGCAGCTTCAGGCTTTCGTAGCCTCGCGCGGATCGAGCCCGCCCATCTCGCAGACCTTGGCGAACTCCGCCTCCGCCACCGGCTGGACCGAGAGCCGTGAATTGTTGACCAGCACCATGTCCTTCAGCGCCGGCTCCGCCTTGGCCGCGTCGAGCGTGACCGGGGTCGGCACGTCCATCACGGCCCTGATGTCGACGCACTCCCACTTCCCGTCGCCGGCAGTTGAGTCGGGGTGGGCTTCGGCGATCACCTCGACGATGCCGACCACCGCCTTGCCCTCGTTGGAGTGGTAGAAGAAGCCGCGATCGCCGACCGCCATCTCGCGCATGAAGTTGCGCGCCTGGTAGTTGCGGACCCCGTCCCATTCCTGGCCCTTGGCGCCGGCCTTCTTCTGCTGGTCGAAGGACCATTTCTCGGGCTCGGACTTGAACAGCCAGTAGCGCATGCGCGTGCTCCCGTTCAGCCGGCGGCGGGGTTCTTGACGGCCCAGTTCCAGGGCCGCACCACGACGTTCTCGAACAGTCCGGCCATGGCGTAGGGGTCCCGGTCGGCGATGGCCATGGCCGCCTCGCGGCTCTCCGCCTCGATCACCACCAGGCTGCCGCAGGGTTTGTTTTCCTCGTCGAGAAACGGTCCGGCGAACTTCAACATGTCGCCGAGACCGTTCAGGAAGGCGAGATGCTCCGCTCGGGTGTCGAGCCGCAATTGCAGCGAATCCGGCTTGTCGTCGCAGAGCAGGGCGTAAAGCATGGGTTTCCTCGTTCAGATGACGGTCGGCGCGACTGGCTGCCGCGCCGGCAAGGTAGCGATCGCGCGCTAGGCATCAATCGAATTCGCGTTTCAGCGGGCGCGCCAGGAGCGCCTGCACGGCTTCGCCGACGTCCATACTGCCGGCAAGGACTTCGGCGACGGTGGCGATGATCGGCGCGTCGATGCCGCGCTCTTCGGCGAGCCGCGCGGCGATGCCCGCCGTATGAACGCCCTCGGCAAGCTTTAGCCCGGCGCGGTCGTCGCCGCGGCCGAGCGCGATGCCATAGGCGAAATTGCGTGATTGCGGGCTGGAACAGGTGAGGACGAGATCGCCGAGGCCCGACAGGCCCATCAGCGTCTCCGGCCGGCCGCCGAGCGCTGCGCCGAGGCGGCGCAGCTCGACGAAGCCCCTCGTGATCACGGCCGCCTGCGCCGAGGCGCCGAGGCCGCGGCCGGCGACGGCGCCGGCCGCCAGCGCGAGGACGTTCTTCAGCGCGCCGCCGGCCTCGATACCGCGAATGTCGGTCGCCGCGTAGCCGCGAAACGTCTCGGTCGACAGAAGGCGCGCCGCCTCGTCGGCGGCTTCGGCCTCGGCGGCGGCGATGGTGACGGCGGTCGGCAGGCCACTTGCGACGTCGGCCGCAAAGCTCGGGCCGGAGAGGACGGCGAGGCGATGGCCCGGCAGTTCCTCGGCGAGGATATCGGACGCGAAGCGGCCGGTGTCCTGCTCGATCCCCTTCGAGCAGAGGACGGTCAGCGCGTCCGGCCGAATATGCCGCTTCAGGCCCTGGATCGCCGTGCGCAGGCTCTGGGTGGGTACAACCAGCAGCACGATCCCGGCATCGCCGAGCGCTGCCCGCTTGTCGAGCGTCGCGCGCAAGCCGTCCGGCAGCGCAAGGCCCGGCAGGTAGCGCGGGTTGCTGCGGTCCCGCTCGATGGCCCGGACGGTGTCCGGATCGCGGCCGAGGATGGTGACGGCGTGGCCCGCCCGGGCATAGAGGCTGGCGAGCGCGGTGCCCCAGGCGCCGGCGCCGACGACGGCGACGCGGCTCATGCCTTGGCTCCGCGACGGCCGGAGCCGACGAGGGGCAGGGCGCCGGCGTCGAGCGGCCAGCGCGAACGCACAGGCGCCTCCAGCCCGTCGAGGAGCCCGGCCTCGAACCGCTCCAGCCCGGCATGGGCGATCATCGCGCCATTGTCGGTGCAAAGGGCAGCGGGCGGTGCGACGAGCCGGACACCGGCCTTGGCGGCTTCGGCTTCCAGCGCGGCGCGGATCGTCCGATTGGCGGCGACGCCGCCGGCGACCGCCAGCACCGGGTCGGCAAGGTCGGGGAATGCCGTCCGGAACCGCTCCAGTGCCCGGCGGGTGCGGTCGGCGAGGCTGCCGGCGGCGGCGGCCTGAAAGCTGGCGCAGAGATCGGCGACGTCTGCCTCGGACAGCGGGGCCGCGGCCTCCGCGGCCTGGCGCAGCGCCGTCTTCAGCCCGGAGAAGGAGAAGTCGAGGCGCGCCTCGCCGCGCAGCGGCCGGGGCAGGGCGAAGCGGGTCGGATCCCCGGTGGCCGCCATGCGCTCGACATTCGGTCCGCCCGGCTGCGGCAGATCGAGGAGCTTGGCGGTCTTGTCGAAGGCCTCGCCCAGCGCATCGTCGATCGTGGTGCCCCAGCGCTCATAGGCGCCGAGGCCGCGCACCAGGAGGATCTGGGTATGGCCGCCGGAGACCAGCAGCATGAGATAGGGATAGGCGAGCCGGTCGGTTAGGCGGGGGGTGAGGGCGTGGCCCTCGAGATGGTTCACGGCGATGAAGGGCAGGCCGCGGGCCGCGGTGATCGCCTTGCCGGTCATCGCCCCGACGATCAGGCCGCCGACCAGTCCGGGCCCGGTGGTGGCGGCGACCGCGGCGAGGTCGGCGAAGCCGATCCCGGCATCGGCCATCGCGGCACGGACGATCCCGTCCAGCGCCTCGACATGGGCCCTCGCGGCGATCTCCGGCACGATGCCGCCGAAGGCCGCGTGTTCGTCGACCTGGCTGAGGACGACATTGGCGAGGATCAGCGGCGCGCCGGAGGCATCGCGGCCGACCACCGCCGCGGCGGTCTCGTCGCAGCTCGTCTCGATGCCGAGGATCGGTGTCGCGGCCATAAGCGTTCCCTTCGCGCCGCCGTTCTAAAGCTTCCGGCGCAGGATGGAAGGCCGACAGGCGTTAGCGCCGCCGCGATTGATCTTGGCTGCCGCAATCTCCTATGCAGGGTCGGTGACACGAAAAGGAGCGGCGCCAGCCGCAAGAGGCAACGGGACGGAGGCTCGCTTGACGACGGACGGCATCATCCGCATCGGGACGCGCGGCAGCCAGCTCGCGCTGGCGCAGGCAAGCGAGGTGCGGGCCCGGCTGATGGCCGCGCACGGGCTGTCGGCGGAGCGCTTCGAGGTCACGGTGATCTCCACCTCCGGCGACCGGATCCTCGACCGACCGCTCTCCGAGGTGGGTGGCAAGGGCCTGTTCACCAAGGAGATCGAGCTGGCGCTGCTCACCGGGGAGATCGATTTTGCCGTGCATTCGTCGAAGGACATGGCGACGGCGATCCCGGACGGGCTGGCGATCATCGCCTTCCTGCCCCGCGAGGACGTGCGCGACGCCTTCATCGGGCGCGAGGTGCGCACCATCGTGGAGCTGCCGCACGGGGCGACGGTCGGCTCGGCGTCGCTGCGGCGCCAGTCGCTGCTGAAGCGGCTTCGCCCGGACCTCAACGTCATCACCTTCCGGGGCAACGTCCAGAGCCGGCTGCGCAAGCTGGCGGAGGGGCAGGTCGACGCGACGCTGCTGGCGCTCGCCGGGCTGAACCGCCTGGAGATGAGCCACGTGGCGACCGACGTGCTCGATATGGTCAGCTTCCCGCCGGCACCCGGACAGGGCGCGATCTGCATCGAGAGCCGGGCCGGCGACCAGCGCATCGCCGATCTCGTCGCGCCGATCGCCGACCGCGCGACAACGGTCGCCCTCACCGCCGAGCGGGCCTTCCTGGCCGAACTCGACGGGTCCTGCCGGACCCCGATCGCCGCCCATGCCGAGATGCATGCCGACGACACGATGACGCTGCACGGCATGATCCTGACGCCGGACGGGAGCGAGATGCACGAGACACGGCGGACCGGCGTGGCGGAGGATGCCGTGACGATCGGGCGGCTGGCCGGCCGCGACGTCCTGGCGGCGGCGGGCCCGGATTTTTTCGCGGGCTGGGCGAGTTGAGCGCTCCGGCGGGAGCCTGAAGCGCTTGGCGCGGGTCTTGATCCTGCGCGAGGCCGGGGCGGCAGAGCGCACGGCGGCCGAGATCGCGGCGAGAGGCCACGAGCCGCTGATCCTGCCGCTCGAGTCTTTCGAGATCCTCGCGGCGCCGCCGCCGGCGGGCAGCTTCGCCGCCTTCGCCGTGACCAGCGCCCAGGCGGTTGCGCCGCTGGCAAGGCACTTTCCCGGCGACCCGCGCCCGCTCTTCGCCGTCGGCAAGGCGACCGCTTCGGCTGCCAGCGATGCCGGCTTTTTTGATGTGCGGGCGGCCGACGGCGCCGCCGAAGGGATCGCCGCCCTCGCGGCCGCGGGCCTGCCAGCCGGCGCCACCATCCTCTATGCGGCGGGCAGGACGCGGACCGGAACGCTGGAAACCGGGCTGGCCGCGGCCGGCATCGGTTGCGCGGTCTGGGAGGTCTATGCCACCCGGCGCCTCGACCCGGATCCGGCGGCGGTCGGGGAGGCGACCGGAGGGCGCGCCCCCGACGCCGTGCTGGTGCTCTCGGTCGGGCAGGCCGAGGCTTTCGGCGCGCTCTGCCGCGCCATGCCCGATGCCTTCATGCCGTCTCCATTGGTGCTGGCGCTTTCGCAGCGGATCGCGGCGGCGCTGCCGGTGGAACTTCGGCGTAAAGCACGGATTTCGCCCGATAGAAGCCTTGCCTCGCTTTTCGAACGGCTCGGCTAACCTAGTTTCTGCGTCGGAGAGACCCTCGCTTGCGCGACCGGTGCGAATGAAGGACCAATGTTAGCGACCTGCGTTGCGGGATCCCGGCGATCCGCGCTGCCGGCGGGCCTTGCGAGAATGGAGCTAGTTCGATGACCAACCGTCCCCGGCGCTCGAAGCCGTCCAAGACGCGCGGCCAGACGATCGACCTGAAGGCTGAAGCGGTGACAGACGGCGACAAGAAAGACGCAGGTAGCGGCAAGGCTGGTGCAGCCGGCGACACGGGCGACGCAGGACGGGCCGCCGGCGCGGCAGGTTCTTCCGGGCCGGCAGCGAGGAAACCCGGCGCCGAATCCGCCGCGAGCCAGTCCGGGGTGTCGGCCGGTTCGGGCGCCAGCAAGGAGTCACGGTCCGACGTGCGCTACAGCGCGACACGGGCCGACGGCAGCAAGAGCGGCGAAACCGGCAGCACGCCTGCCGCCAAGGCGGCTACAGGCACCGATACGCCCAAGCCCGCCGCCGAGGCAGACAAGCCGAACGAAACGTCCGGAAGCGACGCCGCCAAGGCAGCCAAGG
>DASYHY010000213.1:0-3935 GCA_036252795.1 Aurantimonas sp.
ACCTGATCCCCGACTTCATCCCCGTGGCGGGATATCTCGACGATCTGTTGATCGTCCCTCTCGGCATCGCCCTGGCGGTTCGGCTCATCCCGCCGGCCTCATGAACGACTTCCGACGGCAGAGTATCCGTCGGAAGGCCCGCGCGGTCAGCCGGGGCGGATTGATCGCGTCAGCATCGGCGTCTCATCTCGCAGTGGCGACGGCTTGAGCTTCTCCAAACTCTTCTCGGCGGCGGATCGCGCCTTGTACGAGGCGAAAACCCAGGGAAGAGACCGGTGCACGCTAGCGTCCGATCGCGGCTATCACACGGCACCGATGTCTGAAGCAGGCGGGCCAGCATCTGACGCGCGGCCACGACTTCCTGATCGCGCGTCCGAAGCGCATCCGCATAGAGGCGATCGTCGTCATTCGTGGGGACGCGCGCTGTAGATCCGCGCTCCTGTGAGGCATCGCTCCAGGAAACGTTCGGCGCTGTTGCTCGAAAGCCGAGATGGAGCACGCCGCGAGGCCGCCTTCCCGCCGCATGCGGGCTTCCACCAGCGCGTCAGAACGGCTAAGTCCTCCGGCGGGCAGGCTGCTTGCCGCGGAACCACCCTTTCGCCTCCTCCCTGACGGCCGGCACGCTTCGGCCGGTGACCCGACATACGTTTGCAAGCGTGTCCAAGCTCATCTCGGCAGCTCTTCTGGTGCTCGGCCTCGCGTTGATCAGCCTCTTCGTGGGGATCAGCGCGATTTCGCCTCGATCCCTCCTGACCGATCCGGCGGCGCGGGAAGTGCTGCTGATCAGCCGCGTTCCACGCACGATAGCGCTGGTCCTCGGCGGAGCGGGAATGGCGACGGCCGGCCTGATCATGCAGATGCTGGCGCGCAACCGCTTCGTCGAGCCGTCGACGGCGGGAACGGTGGAATCGGCCAGCCTCGGCCTTCTTGCCGTGACGCTGTTCGCACCCGCGGCGACGCCGATCGTCAAGATGCTCAGCGCGACCGCCTTCGCGGTTGCCGGAACTGTGCTGTTCTTCGCCATCCTCGCCCGCCTACCGACCCGCTCCACCCTCATCGTGCCGCTTGTCGGCATCATGCTCGGCGGCATCATCAGCGCGGTGACGACGTTCTTCGCCTATCGCTTCGATCTTCTGCAGTCTCTCGGCGCCTGGACCACGGGCGACTTCTCCGGGGTGCTGCGCGGCCGCTATGAACTCCTCTACGTTTCCGCCGTCCTCACGCTTGGTGCCTATGTCGCCGCCGACCGCTTCACCGTCGCCGGGCTGGGCGAAGCCTTCGCGGTCAATCTCGGCCTGAACTTCCGGCACATCCTGGCGCTCGGCCTCGCCATCGTCGCCATGACGACCGCCGTCGTGGTGGTCAGCGTCGGTGCGATCCCGTTTCTCGGCCTGGTGGTGCCGAACCTCGTCTCGATGGCGCTGGGCGACAACATGCGCCGTGCCGTTCCCTGGACGGCGCTGTCCGGCGCAGCTTTCGTCCTCGCCTGCGACATCGTCGGCCGCACGATCCGGGCGCCCTACGAGGTGCCGATCGGGACCGTCGTGGGAGTCGTCGGCTCGGGAATCTTCCTGATGCTGCTTCTGAGGCGCCGCCATGAACTCGGCTAGCGCATCGGGGGCGCGGCTCGCCTCCCCCGCCGGCGTCCTCACCGCCCTCGTCATCCTGCTCATCCTGATATGCGGGCTCTTCATGACGGTCGGGGTGCGCGGCAACTGGAGCTTCGTCCTGTCGCTGCGCGGCGCCCGGCTCCTGCAGATGCTGCTCGTGGCCTATGCCGTCGCGGTGTCGACCGTCCTGTTCCAGACCGTCACCAACAACCGCATCCTGACGCCGTCGATCATGGGCTTCGATGCGGCATACGTGCTGATCCAGACGAGCCTGGTCTTCGCGCTCGGCTCCCTCGCCGTCGACAGCTTCGACCCGCGACTCCTCTTCGGCTTTGAGGTCGTCGTGATGACCGGCTTCGCACTGCTGCTCTTCCGCTGGCTGTTCGGCGGCGGGATCGCCGGCCTGCATCTGATGCTCCTGGTCGGCATCGTCTTCGGCACCTTCTTCCGCTCGCTGTCCGGCTTCATGCAGAGGTTGATCGATCCGAACGAGTTCGTCGTCCTGCAGGACCGCTTCTTTGCCAATTTCGGCACCGTCAACACGCCGCTGCTGACGATCTCCGCCGTGTTCATCCTGGCCGCTTCGCTCGCGGGATGGCGCATCAGGCACGCCTTCGACGTGCTGGCGCTCGGCCGCGAGACGGCGATCAATCTCGGCGTGCCCTACCGGCGCATGGTGACGGGCGCGCTCGTCATCATTGCGGTGCTGGTGTCGGTCTCGACGGCTCTCGTCGGCCCGATCACCTTCTTCGGCCTGCTGGTCGCCAACCTCGCCTATCGCATTGTTCCCAGCCATCGGCACGCGGCGGTGCTGCCGGGCGCGGCACTCGTCGCAGGCATCGCGCTGGTCGGCGGGCAGCTCATTCTGGAGCGTGTCTTCGCGTTCGACACGGCCCTTGCCGTGATCATCGAGTTCCTCGGCGGCATCCTCTTCATCACGCTTCTGCTGAAAGGCCGCCTGCGATGATCGAGATTCGCAACGTCTCCAAGCATTACGGCGGCACGACTGTCGTCGACGATATCACCGTCACCATCGAGAAGGGGGGTCTCACCGCCTTGATCGGACCGAACGGCGCCGGTAAGTCGACGCTGCTTTCCATGATCAGCCGGATCACCGCGATGGACGCGGGAAGCGTTGAGGTGGACGGGCTCGACGTGGCGACGGCCGCCGGCGAGGTCGTGGCCCGGCGCCTGTCCTTCCTGCGGCAGGACAATCAGATTTCCTCCCGCCTCACCGTTCGCGATCTCGTGGCCTTCGGGCGCTACCCGCACAACAGGGGCCGGCCCACCCTCGACGACCGAGTGCATATCGAGCGCGCACTCGCCTATCTCGAACTCGAGCCGCTCGCAGACCGATTCCTGGACGAACTCTCCGGCGGGCAGCGCCAGCGCGCTTTCGTGGCGATGGTCCTTTGCCAGGACACCGACTACGTCCTGCTCGACGAGCCGCTGAACAATCTCGACCTGAGACACGCGGTCGGCATGATGCGACTGCTGCGCCGGGCGGCGGACGATCTCGGCAAGACCGTCGTGATCGTTCTGCACGACATCAATTTCGCCTCCTGCTACGCGGACCGGATCCTCGCCATGAAGAACGGGCGACTGGCGGTAGAGGGCCCCCCGGAAGCGGTGATGCGCCCGGAGGTCCTCGGCTCGCTCTACGAGGTCGAGATCGACGTGCGGCGGATCGATGGACGGCTGATCGGCCTGTACTTCAAAACCGACGCCGGCCGCGCCGCTGACCTGCAGGACCTCGGCGCCTGAGCCGGCGCCTTCGAGCCGGCCGTCCAGAACGCAAGAAGGCCCCCGATTGGTCGAGGGCCTTGCCAATGCCGGAGGTCGAGTCTGCCGAAGCGACGCCCGTTCCGCGCCTCACTCGGCTTCGGTGAACGCCTCGCTGAGCTGCGCGACGTTCTGGCGGATCGCCTGGATGCCCCCGCCGGTCAGATACCAGTTGGCCGGCTCCAGATACACGACGTGGCCTTCCTTCCAGGCGTCGGTCCGGCGGACAAGTTCGTTGTCGAGCATGGTCGCCGCGGCGCCCCGTCCGATGGCCGCATCCCTGTCCACGACGAACAGCCAGTCCGGATTGGTCTCGGCGATGAACTCGAAGGAGATCGCCTCGCCGTGCGTCGCGGTGTCGAGATCCTCCCGCACGGCCTTCGCGCCGAAATCCGTATGCAGCATCCCGAAGCGGGAGCCGGGACCATAGGCGCTCATCTTGTTGCCGGTGGTGAGCACGATCAGGCCGCGCTCCACGACCGATGCGTGCTGCTTCAGCTCGTCGATCGCGGACCGGACCTCCGAAACGAGCGCCTCGGCCTG
>DASYHY010000214.1:0-3216 GCA_036252795.1 Aurantimonas sp.
CGACGACTATGGCGGCTCGATCGAGAACCGCATGCGCTTCCCGCTCGAGGTGGTGGATGCCGTGGTCGGCGTCTGGGGCCCCGAGCGGGTCGGCATCCGCATCTCGCCGGTGAGCCCCGCGAACGATCTACGCGACAGCAACCCGGAGCCGCTCTTCACCGGCTATGTCGAGGAACTTTCGAAGCGCAAGCTGGTCTACCTCCACGTCATCGAGGGCGAGACCCGCGGCAACCGCGACCCGGACAAGTTCAAGGCCTGGACGCTGAAAGACCATTTCGACGGCGTCTACATGGGCAACAACCGCTACGACCGGGAACTTGCCATCGAGCGCGTCGAGAGCGGCGAGACCGACCTCGCCTGCATCGGCCGGCTGTTCATCTCCAATCCGGACCTCGTCACGCGGTTCGAGCTCGACGCCCCGCTGGCGGAGTGGGATGAGGCGACCTTCTACGGCGGTGGCGAAAAAGGCTACACGGACTATCCGCCCCTCAGCGCCGAGGAGCGCGAGCGCCACGCCAAAGCCGCCTGAGGCGGGTCTCTCGCAGCTTCTGCAGGGAAGGGGCTGGACCGTCGTCCGGCCCCTTCTTCCTCTGGCGATCCTGGCGCTGGTGCAGCGGCACGAATGGCAGCGATCGTCATTTTGAATTGGGGCTGCCGGCGGCTTCGCGCTATCAATAGGCGATGAACAAGCCGCTCCCTGTCGCCATCGGGCACTCAGCCTGTCCGCATGATTGTCCGTCCACCTGCGCGCTGGACGTCGAGATCCTCGAGAACCGGACGATCGGCCGGGTGCGCGGCGCGCCTGCCAACGACTACACGGCCGGCGTGATCTGCGCCAAGGTCGCCCGCTACGCCGAGCGCATCCACTCCCCGGACCGGCTCCTGAAGCCGATGCAGCGCGTCGGCGGCAAGGGCGAGGGCGGCTGGCGCGAGATCGGCTGGGACGACGCGCTCGACCTCGTCGCCGAGAAGTTCCTGGCGGCCGAGGTGCGCCACGGTTCGGAAGCCGTCTGGCCCTATCAGTATGCCGGCACGATGGGCCTGGTGCAGCGCGACGGGATCCATCGCCTGCGCCACGCCAAGCGCTATTCCGGCCAGTTCGATACCATCTGCACCAACATGGCCTGGACCGGCTGGTTCGTTGGCGCCGGGGCGATGCGCGGCGCCGACCCCCGCGAGATGGCGCAGTCGGACTGCCTGGTCATCTGGGGCACCAACGCGGTGGCGACGCAGGTCAACGTGATGACCCATGCGGCGAGGGCCCGGAAGGACCGCGGCGCGAAGATCGTCGTCATCGACATCTACGACAACGCGACGATGAAGCAGGCCGATCTTGCGCTGAAGCTGCGGCCCGGGACCGACGCGGCGCTGGCCTGCGCGCTGATGCACGTGGCATTCCGCGATGGCACCGCCGACCGCGACTATCTCGCCCGCTACACCGACGATCCCGCCGGGCTGGAGGCGCATCTGGCGACCCGCACGCCGGAATGGGCGGCTGCGGTAACGGGGCTCACCGTCGAGGAGATCGAGGCTTTCGCCGCTCTGGTCGGGCGCACGCCGCGGACCTTCTTCCGGCTCGGCTACGGCTTCACCCGCCAGCGCAACGGGGCCGTCGCCATGCACGCGGCGATGTCGGTGCCGGCGGTCTTCGGCCACTGGCGGCATGTCGGCGGCGGCGCCTTCCACTCCAACTCCGACATATTCGGCCTCGACAAGGCCGAGATCATGGGCACGGCCGACCGCGATCCGAGGGTCCGCTACCTCGATCAGTCGCGCATCGGTGCCGTGCTGACCGGGGATGCGGCCGCGCTCTCCAACGGCCCGCCGGTCACGGCGATGCTGATCCAGAACACCAACCCGGCCAATGTCTGTCCCGAGCAGCGGCTGGTCCGGCAGGGCCTTGCCCGCGACGATCTGTTCACCTGCGTCCACGAGCAGTTCATGACCGATACGGCCAGGCTCGCCGACCTGGTGCTGCCGGCGACGATGTTCCTCGAGCATGACGACATCTATCGCGGCGGCGGCCAGAACCACATCGTGCTCGGGCCGAAGCTGGTCGGCCCGCCGGAGACGGTGCGCACCAACCATTTCGTCGTCGAGGAACTGGGCAAGCGCCTCGGCGTCGCCGACCGGCCGGGCTTCGGGCTGAGCGAGCGCACATTGATCGACAACATGCTGAAGGCCGCCGGCGACAGCGAGAGCTTCGACGGGCTGCAGCGCGAGCGCTGGATCGACCGCCAGCCGCCCTTCGAGACGGCACATTTCCTCGCCGGCTTCGCCTGGCCGGACGGCAAGTTCCGCTTCCGCCCCGACTGGACCGGCTCGCTTGCCCCGAACCGGCCGCCGGAAAGCCTCGGGGCGCAGGGGCCTGTCGCCGCGCTGCCGACATTCCCCGACCATGTGGAATTGATCGAGACGGTCGATGACGATCATCCGTACCGACTGGCGACCTCGCCGGCCCGCCAGTTCCTGAACTCGACGTTTGCCGAGACGCGTGGCTCGCGCTCGCGCGAGGGCCGGCCGGAACTGCTGGTCCATCCGGAGGATGCACTGCGCGAGAGCCTCGGCGACGGCCAGATCGTGACGATCGGCAATGGCCGCGGCGAGGTGCGGCTGCCAGTCCGCGTCAGCGATACGGTCAAGCCGGGCATCCTCGTCCACGAGGGACTGTGGGCCAACACCGATTTCCTCGACGGGGAGGGGATCAACACGCTCACCGGCGCCGATCCGGTCGCGCCCTTCGGCGGCGCGGCCTTCCACGACAACAAGGTATGGCTGCGGCCCGAACCGGTGTGAGGCCGCCTGCCAAGGTGCCGACGGCCCACCGCGATACGGCGTGACGCGCTTCGTTCCCGCTGCGCTTGACGCTCAGTCGGGCCATGCCTTGCGCAGGGCCGCGACGTCGCGGTCTAAGGCCGCCTTGCGTCGGGCGAGACCAGCATCAGCGGGCTCTCCACCGGTCCCGTCGCCTCGTCGGCCGCCGGCTGCCGGCGCTCGATGACGGCGCGGCCGTTGGTCATCCGGACGGTGCCGTCCAGCACCAGCTTCAGGGCATGGGGGTAGAGCCGGTGCTCGGCCCGCAGCAGCCGCGCGGCCAGCGTTTCCGGCGTGTCGCCGGCCTCCACCGCGATCGCCGCTTGCGCGATGATCGGCCCTTCGTCCATCCGCTCGGTGACGAAATGCACGGTGCAGCCGTGGATCCGCATGCCGGCTGCC
>DASYHY010000215.1:0-2783 GCA_036252795.1 Aurantimonas sp.
TCGAGGACATGGGGTCCAGCCGACACAGGAGACGTTACGATGAACATCGGTCAGATCAAGCAGAACGACGCCGGCATCTTCATGGGCCGCATCTCGACGCTCGCGGTTGCGATGACGATCGCGCTGAAGCCGGTGCAGTCCGCCAACCCGCGCGCGCCGCGCTACGAGATCCACGCGCTGACCCCCGGCCGCACCTGGGTGCAGGTCGGCGCCTTCTTCGAACTCAACTCGAACAACACCGGCGAGGCGTTCCTCAATGGCCGCATCGACGATCCCTCGCTCGCTCAGCCGCTCCAGGTCTCGGCCTTCCGACAGGAGGACGGTTCGTACAACATCGTCTGGCAGCGCGCGCAGAAGCGTCGCGACGTGACCAGCGCGCTCGGCATCAAGTCGGACGAGGATCCCGCTCCGCCGTTCGGCGCCGACGGCTCGAGCGACGACGCCGGGATGAGCGGCAGCGCCGGCGCCGGCGACGACGGCCTCGGCGAGACCACCGCCCCCGTCGAGGAAACCACGCGCCGCAGCCGCGGCAAGCGCGTCACCGAGAACGCCTGATCCCCTCCCGGTGCCGCTCGCTCCCTCGCGGCACCGGCAGACGTCGCAGGCTCCCCCCACTCCCTGCGCGTCACTCGGGCGATGCCTCCCCCGGCATCGCCCTTTTTTTGCTCAAAGGGAGACAGGCATCGAAACGGACCCAAAACCGTCTTGCATCTTCGGCATAACTAGATTCTGCTGCATCAATGACCCTTAATAGAAACAGTCTTTCAACCTTTTAGCCGAAGGGAAGGGGGGTGGCGGTGGATAGCTGGACGAATGGTGCCGAAGGACCGCTCAAGACCAGCGCGCCACGATATCCACGAGGTGCCACCATGGCTGACCGCGTATCTGTCTCAATTTCGATCGGTGGAAGACTTTCCGCTGATCTTCTCGGCGAGCTCATCGAAAAGGCTAACGCCGAAAACCTTTCCACCGAGTGGGACGGCGAGCCTTTCACCGCCAACGACCTACCCGACGGTGAACCACTCGTGCTGCGCGGCCACGAGATCGCAAACGGCAAGATCGACGAGATCGAGGACTTCTGCTGCACGAACGACCTGCCGTTCTGGCGCTGGTCGGGCGGCGCGCCGGGTTCCTTCCCCGCCGAGATCGTCATCTGGAAGGGCGTGGGCGAGCGTCGCGCCTTCACCGCCGACGAAGACGGCCGCCCCGTCCTGACATCCGACGAAGCCGGCGAGATCGCGACCCTCGACGACCTGCGGGAGCATTTCGCCACTGGCGCGTACCTTCCGCCACCCTTCGTGCTGGTTCCCACAACCGCAGGGTAAAATCACGCCTCACCTGATCGGATCGCACCGCCTCGTCTGTCGCGCGTCGGTCGCTGTCGGTCACGATGGCTCGCCAGGCACTGCTCGCTCGCGTCGTGGCGAACCCTGTGGGTCGCCCACTTGCTACGCCTCGCATGTGCCGGCCTTCGCTGGAAATCACCATGCCCATTCAAACCCTTCACCAGTCGCTATCGTTCGACACGATCATCAAGGATCACCCAGATCGCGCCAGTGCCGAGGCACACATGGCCAAGACGTTGCGCGAGTACGGCGACTGGCCCGCGGACGCGGCAGCAGCTGCCGCACGCGATGGCCGCACCGTCCTCGTCATCGATAACGGCGACGACGAGACGATCGCCATTCGCGTCACCTGACCAGTAGCTCTGGCGGCTGCGGTCGCCTGCCCATACGATGGCTCATCCGAGAGGCCCGATCATGCTCAACCTCATTCCCATCGCGGTGCTGATCCTGTTTCTGGCAGGCGCGCTCTTCTTGTTCGCACGACGACGAGTGCCCTTCAGCTTTGTGATCCTCGCCGCAGGCCTAGGTGCAGTCTCCATCGCACTTTGGCCCTTCGGGCCTGTGAGCGCGACGGGCGAGCGCGACGCGATCGTCCTGTCCCGAGCCGGACCCCTCGGAGCGCAGGCCTACCGGACAGCCATGGTCGATGGTCGGATCACCCACACCGAGTTGTCCGCTATCCGGGAGGCGGCAGGTCGCGACATAGACGCCGAGTTCGGCCTAACCGCCCCGAACGGCGAGAAGACTCACTCTCGGCCCTAGAAGGCTTTCCCACCAGTCGTCGGCATGCTGCCCGACGAACGCGGTCCGCGGTTGATCGGCGACTTGTCGTTCGGGTCACGAGGAACGAACGAGAAGCGATCGCCGACCAGCTTCCCGCCGTCGATCTTATAGGTCCCGCCGAGCGAGTTGCCGCTCAAGATGACGGTGTCTCCACTGACCTCGTAGCTACCGCTCGCGCCGCTCGACAGCGAGAAGGTCTTGTCACCAAAGGTCGCGACCACGCCCGGCACGGGGCCGTTGACCATGTTGTACGTGCCCTCGACCGACTTGCTGCAGCCCGCCAGAGCAAATGCGCCGATGATCGCCAGCATCGCGTTTCTCATGTCGCTTCCCCCCAATCGTGTCGGCCAAGATCGTCCGGCCATAACGAGTCGGCGAGTTGGCCGCCAGAACGTGCCCGGCACCGCAGCTACATCGGTGACCTTCAAGCCTTTTCAGGGCGCCCGCCCTACGGGCGGGACCGGGCTCTAGCCGGCTTCGCCGCCCGGAGCCCCTCGCGGGTCTCCGCCCTGCCGGGTGACATGGGGTAACAGCGTCCGCGGTCCTGATGCATCGTCGTCAGGTGGCGCTGCCGCCACTACAGGTGACGGAGAAGCCTCATGACGAGTTATGTTGGTCTCGATGTATCGCTGGCAGAAACCAGCGTGTGCGTGT
>DASYHY010000216.1:0-4053 GCA_036252795.1 Aurantimonas sp.
CTCGTCGCGGCGTCGACCATCGCGTCGACCGCCGAGCGGCTGTCGGTCGACAGGGCGATCAGCACCTCGGTGGTGGCGCGGGCGTCGGCGATCGCCCTGGGCGTGAAGGCGGCGAACTTGGGATGGGTGAGGATCATCACGTAGATCGTGTCCGAGAACACCATGCAGGCAGCGGTGTCGTCGCAGAATTGCGGGTTTCGGACGGCCCCGACCGCCTCGTAGAAGGCGATGGAGCGGTAGAGGTCGGCGACCGGCAGGTTCACGAAAATCATGCGGGGCAAGGGTCTGTCCTCCTGGGCTACGGGACCGTGCTCACGGCTGAAGGTCGGTGGCGGCGCGCCCGCTGCCGTCCATCTTCATCGGCACCGAGTGGTGCTCGTGCAGCAGCGACCAGCCGTCGGAGCCACGCCTCAGGCAGAGGGTCGAGCGGTACCAGAGGTCGACGGGCCCTTCCCCGCGCTTGGTGCCGCGCATCCGGCTGAGGCCGTGGGCGAAGGCGACGTCGCCCTCGACAACGACCGTCGGATCGGGCATCGCGACCGAAACGGGACCGTCCCACGTCGCCAGCCATTCTTCCAGTGCGCCGGGGTCGCGCGCGGCATTTCCGGCCAGTTGCAGCGGCGGCGCCAGGTCGAAGGTCACGATCTCCTGCGCCATGGAGGCCACGGCAAGCGCCGCGTCGCCGGTGCGGACCGCATGGTTTCGGGCGTCGATGAGGTCGCGTATCGCGCGCTGTTCCATACTCGTCATGGCATGCGCTCCGTCCCCGACTATTTGCCAGTCGTGACACAGTGCGTTATGAATAGCAACTATGAAGTTAGAAAAAATGACGGATGTATCCGGCGCGCGTCAGCGTCGGCAGTACGAGGATTCCTGCGCGGCGGCTCACGCCCTCGATCTGGTGGGCGAGCGTTGGGCGCTGCTGGTGATGCGCGAACTCTTCTGGGGGCCGAAGCGGTTCAGCGGGCTCAAGGCGAGCCTTCCCGGAATCAGCGCCAACGTACTGACCCAGCGGCTGGAGGGCTTGGAGGCGGCGGGTGTCCTGATCCGGCGCAAGCTGCCGCCGCCCGCCAGCGCGCAGGTCTACGAGCTGAGCGAATGGGGACAGGAGAGCGAGCCGATCTTCCAGGCGCTCGGGCGATGGGCCGCGCGCTCGCCGAGCCACGATCCCTCGCTGCCGTTCAGCGCCGCCTCGCTGCTTCTGTCGCTGCGCACGATGTTCGACCCTGAACGCGCTGAAGGGATCGACGGGCGGATCGGCTTCGTGCTGGGGGCGGAGAGCTTCGTCGCGCATCTGGCGGAGGGGCGGATCGACATCGCGCCGGGCCGGGTGGAGGGCGCCGACGTCGTCTTCGCCGGTCCGCCGGCGATGATCGCCGCGGCGATCTATGGCGGCCGCGAGCTGGCGGAACTGGAAGCGGAAGGCGTTCTCCGGATCACCGGCGAGCGCGGCTTGTCGGAGCGCTTCGTCGGATTGTTTCCGCTGCCGCCCAAGGCGGCGCCGCCGGAGTGACCCGCCAGCGCCCCTCTCCCCGAGCCTATTTCAAGTCGTCGGGGACCTCGTCGCCCTCGACGATCGCCTTGCGCTGCTCCTGTGCCTTGAGCTCGTCCAGCGAGGGCATCGACATGACGTTGTAGCCGGAATCGACGTAGTGGATCTCGCCGGTGACGCCGTTGGCCAGTTCCGACATCAGATAGAGCACGGCACCGCCGACCTCCTCGATCGTCGTGTTGCGGCGCATCGGCGCGTTGCGCCGCTGGAAGTTGAACATCAGCCGCGCGTCTGACACGCCGGCCCCGGCCAGGGTGCGCACCGGACCGGCCGAGACGGCGTTGATCCGGATGTTGCGCGGGCCGAAATCCGCCGCGAGATAGCGGACCGACGCCTCGAGCGCCGCCTTGGCGACGCCCATGACGTTGTAGTTCGGCATCACGCGCACCGCGCCGCCATAGGTCATCGTGACCATCGACCCGCCATTCTGCATGATCTCCGAGGCGCGCTTGGCGACCTCCGTGAAGGAGAAACAGGAGATCAGCATCGTGCGGGTGAAGTTTTCGCGCGTCGTGTCGGCGTAGAGGCCCTTCAGCTCCGACTTGTCGGAGAAGGCGATGGCGTGAAGCACGAAGTCGATCGAGCCCCATTCCGCCTTCAGCGTCTCGAAGACCTGATCGAGCGAGGCGACATCCTCGACGTCGCACGGGATCACCAGCTTGCAGCCGATCTCGTCGGCCAGCGGCCGCACCCGGCGGCCGAACGCCTCGCCCTGATAGGTCAGCGCAATTTCCGCTCCCTGCGCCGCAAGCGCCTTGGCGGCGCCCCATGCGATGGAATTGTGGTTCGCGACGCCCATGATGAGGCCCCGCTTGCCCGCCATCAGATCGCCCATGGTGCCCTTTCCGATCATCAGTCCGCGACGCGCTGGAACACGAGGCAGGCATTGGTCCCGCCGAAGCCGAACGAGTTCGACAGGATGCGCTCGAGCTGCACGCCGTCGCGCCGCTTGCGCACGAGGGGAAGGTCCGCGAATTCCGGATCCACCTCGTCGATATGCGCACTCCCGGCGATGAAGCCGTGCTTCATCATGAGGAGCGAGTAGATGGCCTCGTGGACACCGGTGGCGCCCTGCGAGTGGCCGGTCAGCGACTTGGTACCCGAGATCGGCGGAATGTTCGACCCGAACACCTCGCGGATCGCCTGGACCTCCATCCGGTCGCCGACCGGCGTGGAGGTGGCGTGCGGGTTGATGTAGTCGATCGGGCCGTCGAGGCCGGCGATCGCCTGCTGCATGCAGCGGACCGCGCCTTCGCCCGACGGGGCGACCATGTCGGCGCCGTCGGACGTGGCGCCGTAGCCTACGATCTCGGCGATGATGTTGGCGCCCCGCGCCTTCGCCCGCTCGTATTCCTCCAGCACCAAGACCCCGGCGCCGCCGGCGATGACGAACCCGTCCCGGTCCTTGTCGTAGGCGCGGCTGGCGACCTCAGGCCGGTCGTTGAAGTCCGACGACAGCGCGCCCATCGCGTCGAACAGCACCGACAGCGTCCAGTGCAGATCCTCGCAGCCGCCGGCGAACATGACGTCCTGCTTGCCCCACTGGATCATCTCGGCGGCGTTGCCGATGCAATGGCTCGACGTCGAGCAGGCGGACGAGATGGAATAGTTGACGCCGCGGATCTTGAACCAGGTGGCCAGCGTCGCGGAAGCGGTGGAGGACATCGCCTTCGGCACGGCGGTCGGGCCGATCCGTTTCGGTCCTTTCTCGCGCGTCGTCTCGGCGGCCTGGACGATGGTCTGGGTCGAGGCGCCGCCGGAGCCCATGATTATGCCGGTGCGCTCGTTGGAGATGTCTTCGGCGGAAAGCCCGGCATCGGCGATCGCCTGATCCATGGCGACGTGGTTCCAGGCGGTGCCGCCGCCGTGGAAGCGCAGGGCCCGCCGGTCGAGGACCGTCGTCGGATCAAGGCTCGGGCGGCCGTGGACGTGGCTGCGGAAGCCCAGCTCCTTGTATTCGGGAGCGAAGCTGATGCCCGAGCGGCCTTCCTTCAGCGATCGCGTCACCTCCTGGGCATCATTGCCGATCGAGGAGACGATACCCATGCCGGTCACGACGACGCGTCTCATTCTCCGCTCCCTTCCCTCGCCCGACGCATCAGCCTGCCGAACCCGACGCGGCTTCCGCCTCGGCGTCGGTGAACAGGCCGACCCGCAGATCGCTCGCGCGGTAGATGACCTCGCCGTCCGCCTTCATCCAGCCGTGGGCGATACCGAGCTTCAGCTTCGAGCGCATGACACGGCGGAACTCGACCCCGTATTCGACGAGCTTGACCTTCGGCGTGACCTGACCGGTGAACTTGACCTCGCCGACGCCGAGCGCGCGACCGCGGCCCGGCTCGCCGAGCCAGCCGAGATAGAAGCCGGTCAACTGCCACAGGGCGTCGAGGCCGAGACAGCCGGGCATCACCGGGTCCCCCTCGAAATGGCAGCCGAAGAACCAGAGGTCCGGCTTGACGTCGAACTCGGCGCGGATGATCCCCTTGCCGAACTCGCCACCG
>DASYHY010000217.1:0-3272 GCA_036252795.1 Aurantimonas sp.
AGGCGGACCGGCCATCGAACTCGAACGCTGCGATCTTCATCTAATCCTCGTGCTTACGCCATTTTCTCGATAAAATGAGAAACTAGCGTGATTGACTTGTCAAGGCGGTTCGGCGATTTCTGCGCCATGCAGTGGTCGACCTTCGCCCCCTCCGAACCGTCGCTCGTCGAGCAGGCCCATGACAGGCTGCGGCGGGATATCGTCGCGGGGACGCGTCAGCCCGGCGAGAAGCTGCGCATCGAGCGCCTGCGCGGGCTCTACGGCATCGGCCCCTCGCCCTTGCGCGAAGCGTTGCAGCGGCTGGCCGCCGACGGGCTGGTCATCGTCAACAGCAATCGCGGCTTCCAGGTCGCGCCGCTCGACCCGCGGGAGTTCGTCGATCTGAACCGGGCGCGCGTCGCCGTCGAGACGGCGGCCCTGCGGCTGTCGATCGAACTGGGGGACGACGACTGGGAGGCCGGCGTGGTCGCCGCCGCCTATTCGCTGGAGAAGCAGGATCAGCTCCTGATCCGCGGCGAGCTCAAGGATTTCGACCTGTGGGAGCAGCTCAACAGCCGTTTCCATACGGCACTGGTCGCGGCCTGCGGCAGCCGCTGGCTACTCAAGCACCGCGGCATGCTGCAGGAACAATGCGAGCGCTACCGCCGCGCGTCGGTGTATCACGCCAGGCTCGAGCGCAACCTCTTGGAAGAACACGCGGCGATCGCCAAGGCAGTGCTGGCCCGTGACGCGGAGACCGCGTGCGGGCTCGTCGCCGATCACTTCAACAGCACCGCGAAGAACCTCTCGCAGCTGCTGGAAAGCCCTGACCGATGACGCGCCTGAGGCAGCGCCTCGCGTCCGCCCTTACGGCCAGATCCAGGCGACGTAGCCGGCATACAGCGCCAGCAGCACGCCGCCTTCCCACCGGCTGATGCGCCGGCCGGTATAGGCGAAGAGGACGAGGAGGAGCGACGCGGCGATCATCACCAGATTGTCGAAGCGCACGATCTCGAGCGGCACGGCGGACGGCGCGATCGCGGCCGTCACGCCCCCGATGCCGAGAATGTTGTAGATGTTCGACCCGACGATGTTGCCGAAGGCGACGTCGGTCTGCTTGCGGATCGCCGCCATGATCGACGTGACGAGTTCCGGCATGGAGGTTCCAACGGCGACGATCGTCAGGCCGATGACGGTCTCGGAGATGCCGAAGGACCGGGCGAGCGTCACCGCCCCCTCGACCAGCAGGTAGCCGCCGACGACCACGAGGGCGAGGCCCGCGATTGCCACGAGGACCGGGATGACGACCGAGCCCTGAGGATTCTCCACCGGAACGAGGACGGGATCCACCGCCTGCGCGGCGACGGTCTTGTCGTAGACGGCGCCATGATCGGTGGTCGATTGCCGTTCCTGTCGAAACGCCATGAAGATGTAGAAGCCGAGCGCGGCGATGAAGATGATGCCGACCAGCGGGCCGAGCGGCGTGACCGCGGCCAGCCCGGCGAAGACCATCGCGGCGCCAACCATGACCGCGCTGTCGCGCTTGAGTGCGCTGGAGGCCACGAGGATCGGCGTCAGGATCGCCGATGCGCCGAGGATGAGCAGGATGTTGGCGATGTTCGACCCGACGATGTTGCCGTAGGCTATGCCGGGGGATCCGCCGAGGGCGGCCTGCAGCGACGTCACGAGCTCCGGCGTCGAGGTTCCGAAGCCGACGAGGGTGAGCCCGATGACCAGCGGCGAGACGCCGAAGCGCGTCGCCACCTGCACCGCGCCGCGCACCAGCAGTTCGCCGCCGACGACGAGGAGGACGAGACCTCCGAGCAAGGGCAACACGATCTCGATCATGTACTTCCGTCCTCCGCACGGCCGCAGGCACCCGATTTCCGGGCGCCTCCGCGGCAGCGGCGCGGAGCCAAAGCATGTCTTCGGGGCGCAAGCAATGGTGCGTCTCGCCCCTTTCGGAGAATTGAAGGCACCTCGGCCAGCGACGCCGTTGTTCAGGCGGCGGCCGATGTCGAGCAAAGTCGCAAGCACAACGACGCGGCCTGCCAGAGCAGTCAGCGATTTGTGAGTGGCATCGCCCTACCACCCGGCCCGAGGGATTGGCCCGCGCCGCCAGATCGGAACCTGTCGATCGACCCGATGCCGTCGGCTCAGGCCAGGGTGTTTCGGAACGACCGTTGCGCCGCGCCGTTTGTCTCGTGAATCGAAAAGGAGACGACATGCGACATTTCACAGCCACCGCTACCGCACTTTTCCTCGCGGCGACGCCGGCCCTGGCACAGACTGCGGTTCCCGTTGATGGAGCGACGGCACGCGTTGCTCCCGGAACGGCGCCTGTGACGGGTACCACCCCGGTGGCGCCCGTGACCGGAACGGCGACACCCGCGGTGCCGGTAACCGGCACGGTGGCGACGACGCCCGTGGCCGCCCCCGTCGACTGGACGCAGCTGATCCGCACCGAGGACATGGTGGACAGCCCCGTCTACACCACCAACCAAGCCTATGACGAGAACACGTGGGGCGACAGGAACAACTACACCTGGGGCTGGTCCGGCTATCGCGGCATCGAGTCCGGTTGGGAGCAGATCGGCGACGTCGAGGACGTCGTCCTCGACCGTTCGGGCGGACTGGTCGGCGTGGTCGTCGAAGTGGGCGGCTTCCTCGGCCTCGGCGAGAGGAACGTGATGCTGCTCGTCGACGACGTCGAGCTCGTACCGGTCGACGAGGAATCCTACAGCCTGATCACGCGCTTCTCCGAGGATCAGCTCACGGAGCTGGAACAGGTGGACGAGGGCTGGTGGAACCGACCCTAGCAGCCCAGACCTGAAGACGGATGACGACTTTGGGCCCGTCGCGGAGAATCCGCGGCGGGCTCTGCCTTTTCGCCGCGTGCTTTGGCGAGAGCTTGGCTCCAGTCACTTGGGCGGGTTCAGACCACCACGAGCAGCGCACCATAGGTTGCGGCACCGGCCAGAAACGGCAGGAAGCGGCTCTTGCGCTCTTCCGGCAGTTCTTCCTTCAGGACGTTAAGCACGATCGCGCCGGAGAGGAACGAGAAGAGGGCGATCACGCCTTGCTCAGGCACGTCGACGGTCGCGCCCAGGCCCTACCCGACGATCACCGATCCGGCCAGCGCCCACCGGCCGCGGCGATCGTATAGGCCCTCGTGGTCCCGGCGCAGCGCAAAGTCGTTGCCGAAGAAGTGCATCGCCATCGCCGTGCCGTAGAGAACGAGCGGCATCACGCCCTCCTCCTCTCGATGCAGCAGCAGGTAGCCGATCAGGACG
>DASYHY010000218.1:0-9902 GCA_036252795.1 Aurantimonas sp.
GAAGGCTTCGACCAGCTGGCCGCCGCCCTCGATGTGACGGTCGATGCCCTTTCGCTGCAGGCCGGGCTCTACACGCAACCGGGGCTGCTGGCGCCGGGCGTGGTCATGACGATCCCGAACGTCACCGTCACGAGCGCCGCAGGCGACACTATCGGCAGCTTGATCGCGCGGCTGAACGTGCCGGCGGCCAGCTTCCTGACGCCGTCGAACTACGCCCTGCCGGGGCTCTTCGCCGTCGATCCGGCTCTGCGCTTCGCCATCCCCTCGCTGCTGGCCCTGCCTGCCGCCGCGCTGTGGCCGGCGATCGTGGCGACCGGCACGCTCGGCCAGACCGCCGGCATGAGCGCCCGCTACATGATGCACGGGATGCGGCTGCCGGTGGAACCAGGCCTCGCCCTCCCCTCCAACTTCTTCTACGGGTCGCCGCACTGGACGGAGACGCAGAGCGGCTACGGCGCCTACCAGTTGACCGGCCAGCAATTCCCGCTCGCCGACCGCACCGGCGCCTACGAGATCGCGCTCTCGCGTCCGGGTACCGACGACTTCAAATGGCTGACGCTCGGCACCGGCGCCAGCCTTAGCTGGGACATCGCCGACCAGACGAGCCTCCTCTCCCAGGTGCTCGGCTCGGCGCGGAAGCAGGGCTACCGGCCGGCGATCCCGCTTCTGGCGCCCGAGCCCGCGACGCTGCTTGCGCCGCGGCGCTACGGCATGGCGACACACGCGGCCTGGGCAACATCGGACGCGGCAAGGCTGGCGTCGGTCACCCACGCCCCGAGCCTGCGCAACGCCGCCCTTGCCACCGCCGGCAGCGGGCCGCAGGCCAAGCCGCTGCTCTTCGGTCTCTCGAGCGCCCTGCTCAGCAGCGTCGAGGCAAGGCAAGGATCGCTTGCCGGCAGCATCGCCGCGGTAAAGGACATGGCGCCTTATCTCCCGGTGCTGGCCCCGACCGTCAGCAGCACAGACCCGGCGACGCGCAAGACCACCGCCACCGACATCGACTCCTACTGTTTGGCGACGCGCATCGACTTCCGGATCAAGCGACTGGCGCAGGATGCCGACCTCGCGCCGGAGCGGCCCGACGCCAATGCGGTCGTGCCGCCGGGACCCGGAAATCCGGGATCCCCGGCGCGTCCACTGGCGGCCTTCACCTACGAGATCATCGGGCCGAGCCCCAGCGACACGGTGCTGCTCGAGCGGCTGCTGACGGCGATGGCGAGCGAGGGCGAGGGCCTCGTCAGCGGCCTCTTCCTGCTCTACGACGACGTCAACAGCGGCGTCTCGGGGCTCACCAGCCGGGCGGCGAGCGAGTTCCTCTCCTTCATCGTCCAGTCGAACCTGTCTACCGAGACCAACCCGCCGCCGAGCGCCGGCGTTCGCGCGCTCGCCCTCGGCGACCCGCTGCCGACAGGCATCGTCAACAAGACGGCCGAGTTCATCAAGCTGCTCTGGGAGCTGAGCACGGTCAATTCCGGCGGCACCTACCTCTTCTACCAAATGCTCGCGGACGGGACCGGACTGCCGCCGTCGCTGTTCGACGACAGCGGCGTTGCGACGCTGACGCTGGTGGCGACGGTTTCGCGCCCCGGCCTTTCCGGCGCGACCGACGCTCCGGCCAAAGGCGTGCGCCTGTTCAATGCGGTCAACGCCCTGGTGACCACCGCGCCGATCGATCCGGAGAGCGCGGCGGTCGAGCTCGTCGGCGTCAGCGTGCCTACCAAGAGCCTCCTGCTGCCGGCCGGCTCCACCCTTGCCGGCCTCGCCGCCTTCTATGGTATCGACATTGGCGGGCTCGCCGCGACCAATGGCGATGCGCCGCTCGCAACGGGCCGTCAGATCCCGATCTCCGGGCTCTACCACCAGCTGCTGCCCGCCGACGTCGGGGCCGGCAAGGATCCGCTGGCGGCGCTCGCGGCGTATTATTCCGCGGGCGCGGCGAGCCCGCTGACGGCCGCCGACGTCGCCAACCACAATCCCGGCGTACCGATCGAGGCCCTGACCGTCTTCCGGATCCCCGACTTCGTCTACACGGTTCAATCGGCGTCACCCGGCAACAGCTTCAACGCCATGGCCGCCTACTACCAGACGGAGCGAGCGGCGCTCGGCCACGCGGCTCGCGACGTCGCGGACCTGTTCGTCGGGCCGACGCTGACCGTCGACCCGCTGGCCCGTGACGCGACGCCGAATCTGGGAAGCGGCAACGCCGCCCTGACGATCGAGCGAGAGCGGGGCTCCGAACCGGCGTCGCCGAGCGACATCGACGCCTATACGCGGGCGACGCTGCTGCAGCTCTACCAGCTGCTATCCGCGGGCGTGGCCGCGAACGCCTTCTTCGCGTCGAGCGTCGACAGCGCGCCGTTCGGCCCGAAGGATCCGCCGCCGCCCCAGGCAGGCCCAGCCGCCGGTCGCCGGCTCGCGGCACAAGTGAAGGCGCCCGACGCCACGCAGCCTTACCTCTACGACCAGGCGCTCGGCTTCACCAATGCCTCTCCGATCAACCCGGCGCCGAAGCAGAACCCGGCGGGCCTGCCGCCCGCCTTCGACAATCCCTATGTCGGCGTCGGCGGCATATTGCAGTTCCGCCTCGCGTGGCAGGACCTCTTCGGCAATCGCACGCCGTCGCCGTTCAGCCGGCCGCAGAGCGGCGACAGCCCGCCTTTCGGCGATGTCCCCGCCCCGATCCTTTACGCCGATCGGCCGATGCCGCTCGACCAGTGGCCGAGCACGACGCGCGCCTATCGCTATGGCGGCGCGAAAGGCGCGCCCAGCCTCTCGATCATGCTCAAGTTCGACGCCACGCCCTACGAGCCGGCGAAGAGCGAGGCCCAGGCGCATCTCGACGCGGTGCGCTTCGGCGACACGATGCCGGTCTGGCAGCGAAACGCGGTCGCCGACCTCGCCAAGTTCAAGCTGGTCTATTTCCAGTTGAACCAGGATTACGACGACCTGAAGATCCCCGGTCTTTCCGGACCGGCGATCACCATGTCCCTGGTCAACGCGCTGCTGGCCAAGCCCGAGGCGCCGCTGCCTGCGGCGGCACAAGCCGAGATCCTCGCCTTCGTCGGTGCGGCCGTCGCCTATCTCGCGGTGCGTGCCGCAGGCGACGCGGCAACCGCGCCGGCCGACACCACGATCACCCTGCCGATCGCCCTGGCCGAACTCGCCAGCGACAGCGACATCATCCGGCTGGAGCTCGCGATCCGCTTCACCCGCCAGAGCCGCCTCGTCGATCCGATCCTGCGCAGCCTCGCCGACGGGCTGACCGCGACGTCGACGATACCCGTCGATGGCACGCTGCCGGCGCAGCCGGACGCCGGGGCGGAGAACGGCGACACGCCGGCCTATCCGGTGGGGCTCGCCCAATTCGCCAAGGACTTCGAGACCGCCTTCGTCACCGACGGCTGGCGGATGCGGATCGGCACAACCGCCGCCGACCCCAGCACCCCGAACAATCTGCGCACGCCCTCGATCTGGGCGGTGCGCATGGCCGTTGCCGACGGATCGGCGCCGAAGGGCCTCGGCTTCGAGATCGGCAACGACCCGCGCTACTTCGCGCCGCTGCCGGTCGCCGACAGTCTGCAGACGCTCACCGTCGACGTGAAGTCCTACGCCACCGGCAAGCCTTACCGGGACGGGGCCGCTGTCACCATCACCTTCACCAGCGTCGACCCCAACGTCTGGCTGGCGGAGAGCCTGACGGCGGTCGACGACATCCTCAGCGCCAGCTATTCGACGCCGCTTTTCCTGCTCGACCGGCTGCTGCATCTCGACGAGACCCCGGCAAAGGACAGCGGCACTCCCGCCGGCTATCTGGCGCGCATGCTCGCCCACAAGGCGAAACTCGCTTCGGCCATCGCCTCGACCGCTTCATCAGTGCTCGACCAACTCGACGAAGGACTGAAGCCCGCCGCCGAGGCGAAGCTCGAGCAGGCGCTGCTGCGCCGCCTCGGCAACGCGAACTCGCTGACCTGCGTCGCCGTGCTGCCCGTGACCAAGGCGCATTACGGACAAGCCCTGCCCGCCGGCGCGCCCGCGCCGCGCTTCTACGGCCAGCCCCAGGGCGCGTTGGCGGACGGCGAAACCACCGGCGCCAACAGCAATTTCTCGCTTTCGACAGCGAAGATCCCGCTGAACCCGGCGGATAGCGACGACACCAGCAATCTCGCCTTCCTGGTCACGTCGCAGTCTGCCGCCGCCAGCCCCTACGTGTCGCTGACGCTCGGCTTTGCGCTGTCGCACCTGGAGCACGACATCCGCAGCGTGCCAGGGATCCAGAATTACGAGCAGTCGCGCTGGATCAGCTTCCTGACCGGACCGTTTGTCCGGCCGATCGCGCCTCCCGCCGGCAAGACCTTTGCCATTCCCGTGGCGTTGCGGGCGTTGCCGACCCCGGCGACGGTTGTCGCACAGACTGGCAGCGCGCACGCGATGGACGCCTCCGAGGCAACGCCCGGCCAGTTGAAGATCTGGGACTACGGCTTCAGCTACCTGCTGAACCAGGCGGCGCAGGACTCCGTCAAGGCCGACGTCACCTTCAACCAGCCCGGTGACTTCCAGCCCAATGATCATGACGGTCCCTCGCCTACCGAACTCTATAAAGCGCTCGCCCGGTTCAGCGCGATCTACTCGGCCGTCGCACGCGATATCGAGACCTTTCTCAGGCCGCTCGACGGGCGCAGCAAGGCAGGCACGACAGAGGTGGCGAACGCCGAGTGCGCCCTTGCCGCACTGGAAGCCGTCATTGCCGCCATCACCGATGCCTACGACGCCTGGGCAAATCCGAAGAGCCGCCTGTCACTAAACCCGCCGCCGCCACCGCCGCCGCTGGTGCGATACCGCTTCGAGATCGTGCTGGAACCGGGGGATCCGACCGATCCGGATGGGCCGGAAGAGGGGGCCGAACCGGCTGCCCTCGTTGCGACACTTCCGCGTTCCTTCTGCGTAAACGGCAAGAAGCCCGACAACTTCCTGCCGCTCGCCCGGGTGTTGATCGACCCGGACAATTACGATCCGGACCTGGTAAGCTCCGATCCCGCGACTGGCGCCGCGACCTGGCAGTACAAACGCAAGCAGCACCCGAAGGACCCGGCGGCGGCGCCCACTCTCGGCTACGAGACCGCGCGTCTCAACGCGGCAAGAGAGGTGCGGTTCGAGGGGCTCGACCTCTTCGCGCTGCAGAGCGGCTGGGCGTCGATCGAAGTCGTACGCAACCGACATCTCTCGCCCGACATCGACGTCCACACGAACTCGCGCTTCGAGTTCGCCACCGCCGCCTCCCGCTTCGCCGATCCGCTGGTGCCGCTGCTCGACGTTCCCGCCTATCGACTGGACCAGGGCGCCAAGGCGCCCGCCACGATCAGCGATTCCTGACCGGGTTCTTCGGGGAACTGCTGCCTCCGGCCGCGGGAATACCGTTCAGCGAGCCCGTGCTGGTCAAGATCGAGACCCGCTACAGCTACAGCCTCGTTCCGGCCACCAGCGGCATCGAGGTTCCGCTCACCGTCCTGCCCGTGAGCCTGCTCGCGCCGACCATCACCGAGGGATCGGCCGAACCGACCTTCATCGGCGAAGTCGGGGCGCTGGCGCAGGATTGGTTCGAGCAGACGCGGCCGGTGACGACGCAGCCCGCCGCCTTCGACTTCGCCGTCACCGTCTTCTCCGGCGCCGGCAACAGCACGCTGCCGCTGCTGCGCATCGAGCAGCTGACGCTCCTTGCCGGCAACATCAAGAATGACTGAGCGCGCCACAAGTATTTTTGACACCCTGCGTGTCTCGCCTCCGCCCCAGCCCTCGGCTACCGTCGCCGTGCCGGGACCGGCGCATGACACGGCAGCTCATCCGGCCTGCCCGGGAAACGAAGGGCAGGAATGACGCACGACACGACAGAGGCCGGGGGCCTTGCGGCCATCGCAAGCGACTACGATGCGTTCTTCCTGGACCAGTTCGGCGTCGTGCATGACGGCACCCAGTCCTATGAAGGGGCCGCCGAAGCGGTGGCGGCCCTGGCAGAGTTGGGCAAGCCGGTCATCTTCGTCACCAATTCCGGCCGACCGGCAGCCTTCAACGAGGCGCGGCTGGCCCGGCTCGGCATTCCGCGCGAGACCTATCTGGCCTGCGTCACCTCGGGCGACGTCGCGATCAAGCTCTGCGAGGAGGGCGTGTTTCCGCTGCCGGCCGACCGGCGCATCCGCTGCCTGACGATCTCCAGCCTCGACGACTACAATTTGTCCGACCGCCTCGGCTGCGTCCGGACCGAAAGCGGCGCGGACGCCGATCTCGTGGTGATCGCCGGCAGCCAGGCGGACACGATCCCGCTGGCGGAGTACGCCGCGATGATGCGGCCCGCGGCGGAGCGCGGGGTCGCCTGCATCTGCACCAATCCCGACAGGCACATGCTGACGCCGTCGGGCCTCGTGCCCTCCGCCGGCGCCATCGCCGATCTCTATGCCGAACTCGGCGGCTCGGTCACCTTCGTCGGCAAGCCGCATCGCGAGATCTACGAAGCGGCCCACGCGCTGATACCGGGGATCGAAAAGGCGAGGATCCTCTGCGTCGGCGACAGCATCGACCACGACATTGCCGGCGCCGCCGGGTTCGGCGCCGCCAGGGCCCTCGTGCGCACCGGCATCCTCGCCGACGTGGACCGGGCAGAGATCGATGCGCGCCTGAAGGCAGCCGGCGTGACGGCCGATCACATCCTGCCGGCGCTGCGCTGGTGACGGTCCCGGGCTAGGCAACCGCCCGGGGACGCGGCACCAGGCGGAGGTGGCCGCCGGTCTTGCCGCCCGGCAGGGCCGCGATCCGGTCCGCCACCGCCAGCAGCCGCGCCCGGTCGATGCCGGTGCGGATGCCGCCTTCGGCAAAGGCGAAGTCGAGATCCTCGGTGGCCGTGTTACCGGTGGCGCCCGGCGCGAAGGGACAGCCGCCGAGCCCGGCGGCAGCGCCCTCGATCACGTGGACACCGGCCTCGTAGGCGTAGAGCGCGTTGGCGACGCCCATGCCGAACGTGTCGTGCCCATGGAACGCCCAGCGCGTCTCGGGCGCCTCGCCCATCACCGCCATGAACCGCCTGCGTACCGTCAGCGGATCGGCCCGTCCCGTGGTGTCGCACAGCGCGAATTCCGCTGCCGGCGCGATGGCCAGCGCATCGCGGAAGACCCGCATGACGTCGTCCATCGGCACGGCGCCGGTGAAGGGGCAGTCGAAGCTCGTGCCGAGATCCACCCGCAGGCGAAGCCCCGGCGCCCCTGCCGTCGCATCGACGATCGCCCGCAACTGGTCGAGCGACTGCGCCACCGTCTGGCGGACATTGTTGAGATTGTGGGTCTCGGAAACCGAGACGACGAAGACGATATCGGGATAGCCGTGCTCGAGGGCCAGTTCGGCGCCCCTGGCGTTGGGCACCAGCACCGAAAGCCGCGCCCCCTTCCGATCGCGGAAATGTGCCGCGATCCCGGCCATGTCGGCCATCTGCGGAATCGCCTTCGGGCTGACGAAGGAGCCGAGTTCCATCCGGGTGACGCCGGCATCGATCAGCCCCTCGATGATCGCGATCTTGTCCGCCGTCGGCAGCTTCTCGGCGATCGACTGGAAGCCGTCGCGCGGCGCGACCTCGACGATCTCCACGGATGGCGCCGCTCCGGCGCGAGCGTCAGACATGGTCGGCCCCGCCGACACCCGCCGGCTTCTCCCGGAACATGTTGAGGATGAACTGCAACCCCAGCGCTCCGAAACCGATGGGGAGCATCGCGTAGGGGATCCACATCGGCGTGCCGAACGCGCTCGACACGCGCTCGCCATAGCTCCAGGCATCGTGGGCCATGAGATAGCCGCGCCACGCGAGAATGGCGCAGAACGCGGCACCCGTGAGGCCGACGAGGACGGCCAGGACCCGCCGGCCGCCCTCCCCGAGCCCTTCGGTGAGGAAGGTGATGCCGATATGCTCGCCGCGCCGCTCCACGTCCGCCGCCGTCATGATCGCCACGTAGACGAGCAGGAAGCCGTTGACCTCGAGGCTCCAGGACGTCGGCGACGCGAAGGCGTAGCGCATCGTCGCGTCGTAGGTGATGGTCAGGACCATGAAGGCGAGGATGACCTGTCCGGCGATCTGCAGAAACCGCGAGAACTGGTCGACGACCTGGATCGGTACGGCGAGCATCGATTTTCCTCCTAGGCGTCCTCGCCCAGCGCGAGGGCGATGGCGCGCTCGCCGACCTCGGCGCCGACCTCGTTGATCCAGCTGGTCCGGACGTCGGCGCTGACCTCCGCGAAGCGGGCGAGTTCCTCCTCGGTCGGGTCGATCACCTCGATGCCCTGCTCCACGAAAGCCGGCCAGTACTGCTTCTCGAAATAGTCGACATTGGCGACCCGCGCGCTGTTCTCGTCGAACCATTCCGCACCCGCGATGAAAGCCTCGCGAACCGGCTCGTCGAGGGCTTCCCAACGATCGGTCTGGACGAAGATGCCGATGGAGAAGGCGGTGACGGGCAGGCGATAGACGTGGCTGGCCTGCTCCTGGATGCTGCGGCCGTTGATCGTGGAGATGTTCGCCACCGCCGCATCGATCGTGCCGCGCTGCAGGGCGAGATAGAGCTCCGATGACGGGATGCGCACGGCGCCGCCGCCGAAATCCTCGATGGCCTTCGTCGCCTCGAAGGAGACGACGCGGACGCGCTTGCCGCGAATGTCCTCGAGACTGCGCACGGGCGATGCGTCGGTGCTCCAGATATATTCGGGCTCCAGCAGGCCACCTCCGAGCGACAGGAGCGTCAGGCCGTTCTTCTTCAGCTCATCCTCGACCAGCTGGTGCAGCGGCGAGCCGCGCTTCATCCGGTCGGGATTCTCGTACAGTTCGCCCACCACGCCCGGCAGCCCGGTGATGCCGAGGATCGGAAGCGACCGCGTGATGTAGGACGTGGTGTGGAACATGAAGTCGATATTGCCGGAGCGCAGCGCCGGCAGCTGTTCGTCGGCCGACAGGAGCCGCCCGGAATCGTAGAAGTCGATCGCGACCACGTCACCGTGGTTCTCGTTCAGGAAGTCGACGAAGCCCTGCGAACCATAGGCCAGATCGGCATAGGACGGCGGCAGGTAGGTGACGCCGGTCAGCGTCTGCTGTGCGGCGGCCGACCGCATCGAAAAGCCCAGCGCGGAGCCGGCGGCAAGGGCGCCGGTAGCGCCGAGAAAGGCACGTCTGTCGATGGTCATGGTATTCTCCTCCTCTTGATTGTCACCTGAGCAGATTGGGCAGCCAAAGCGTCAGCGCCGGAAACAGCACGAAGATCATCAGCATGACGAACTGGACGCCGACGAAGGGCAGGACGCTGCGAATGATCTCCTCGATCTTCAGAACCGGGGCGACCGCCCGCAGCGTGTAGAGATTGAGTCCGACCGGCGGGGTGATCACCGCGATCTCGAGGTTCATCACCAGGATGATGCCAAACCAGAGCGGATCGTAGCCGAGAGCGGTGATCAGCGGCAAAAGGATCGGCGTAGTCACCACGATCAGCGACACCGCGTCGACCAGCATGCCGAGCCCGACCAGCACCAGCATGATCAGCAGCAGGATCAGTTCGGGCGGCAGGTCGGTCCCCACCAGAAGCCCGGAGATCGCGTCGGGCACCCGTACCAGGTTCAGATAGTCGCCGAAGATCCGCGCGCAGCCCATGATCAGCAGGATCGCACCCGATATCCGGACGCTTGATCCGAGCACCTTGAGCAGCCCCTTTCCGTCGACTCTGCGGAAGATCACCGCCGCGATAACGAAGGCGCCGAGCGCACCGAAGGCTGCCGCCTCGCTGGGCGTCGCGAAGCCGGTATAGATCGTGCCGAGCACGATCGCGATCAGCAGCAGCGCATGCCAGATGCCGCCGAGAGCCCTCAGCCGGTCCCCCCAGCTGTAT
>DASYHY010000219.1:0-18098 GCA_036252795.1 Aurantimonas sp.
AAGGTGCGGCTCGATCGCCGCCCACGCCTCGTCATTCAACCAGAAAAGCCTGCCCATAATCGCCTCCCTCGCGAAACGACCGAAGGAAATCTGATTTGCCACGGACCTTCAACAGGCTGATTGGGTTTCGACCCTAGGGCAGTCAGAAGCGGTCGTTGCCTCGGTGGGAAATAGCAAGCCAACGGCCACGCCAAACCGTCATACGCGCCCGCCTGCGGTGGTAAATTACCGGCCCGACGCGCTACGTCCGCTGCCCCTGCAGACGCGCTCCACCAGTCCTGCACGGCCCGGTGCGCGGTACGCAGCGCGGTCAGCCGCCCCCTGCCGCCGTTGCTGCCCGCCGGGGCCGCAGCCGGGGCAAATTCGGGATAAGTTGTTGGAAGTCGGCAAAGCCCGGTTACGCCCGCGTATGTACGCGCGCCCGGCGCGGGGAGGGCTTTGACGACTTTGTCGGCATGCGCCATTGGTTAAGCGCCTACTGCACAGGCATCCCAGGCAAAGCCGTCCGTACTTCCCGACCCCTTCCTGGCTTTAGACGGGGTTGTTGGGCAGGGGCGGAAGGTCTAGCGGCGCCTGCGTCTCGAACAGGTTTGACCTCACCCACCGCAGCTCGGCGGTTTTACCCTTCAGCTTCTTAGTTGTTTTTCCGACGTCCACGCCGTTGGCGCCCATGTCGTTTAGCATTCGTCCGATCCTATGGTCGTTCATTGCACGCCACATGTCACTCTGCGTGCGATTCAGATAGGCCCGAAAATCCTTGAAGCGGAAGTAGACCCGGTTCTCCTTCTCAATCTTGGCCGGGCGGCCTGTCAGAACGTCTTCGACACTCTCCCCGGCGTGCCGATCGTTGCAGAATTCGTCGAGCGCCTCGAAAAAACTGCCCCTCTACGGTCTCCGCTTTGGACAGCCGCCGCTCCTCGGCGCCGGCGAGGGCTTCCCTCACCAACGCAGCCCACTCGTCATGCTTCATTGGATTGAACATCTTTCCGACCCTGACACAGCAGATCAGGAAGTCGCCGTACCGCGCCATCTGGCGCGCGTTTGCCAGAAACGGCTCGCACCCCGCTAGATGAACCTCGAACTCGGTTTCGTCGCCGCCTAGCACGCGCACAAGCTTCTCGAAGACCGGAAATCTGTCATCCCTCTCGGCTCGGAACTCGTATCTCTGCACGCCGTCATCGAAAGCGTGTGGCCAGACGACGGCGAAATCTGACGGGGATTTTCTCCTCTTGCGCCATGCGGAACGAAGTTCGGCTTCCACCGTCTCGCGCTCGATACTGGTCTCTCGATGCCAGCCCCCCATCTCAAAAACAGCCTTATTGAGTAGCTTGTCCGCCTCCCCGGCGGGGGCTTTCTCGATCTGCTGGCAAAGCTCGGAAAGCTTGCGTTCCGCCTGTGTAAGCCGCCGGCCGCCCAGCCGGCCCGGTTGAGGTGCGTAGCTCTTCGCCGAAGACGTGCGAAGCACGGCGACATCGCTTGACGTCACCCGCTTGCCCTGGGCGACTTTCAGAAACTCCGCCACTGTCATTGCAAGGCCGCCTCGTTTGAACGCGTAGCGCTCAGACTCGTCGCCGCCGAAGTAGGGCATGTTCACCCAACCGCTTCGGTTCTCCGCTCCGCCTGATGGCCGGGCGGGGAAGATGTCTACCTTTCGGAGGTCGAGTTGCTCGCGCATGCCGCCTAACGCTGAGAGCATATCTGCAGCGGGCATGGGCTCTGACACGAAGAGGTAGAGGTGCGCCCCGCCAGACTTCGAGCGGCAGACGACGAGCGGAAGCCCCCGCTGCTCGATCTGACTCACCAGTTCGGCATGGGACAGCTCATAGTCATCGACATCGATGCAGCCCCACACGCAGCTGTCGTCTGCGGTCAGAGGACAAACTCCCAGCGGACAATACCCCGCGAGGTGAAGGCCCCACAATTCAGGTGTCGGCGGTTTGTGGATCGTTTGGATGCCGGCCTGCTTAACCTCGACCTTCTCGCCGGGGTCCACCGATCGAATACGTGCGTGGTCGTATGTCCCGTGATGAGTCTGGGCACCTGCAAACAGCTCGTATAGCTGAGCGACGTAGACGGCGTGCGTTGGCAGCGCAGCATCGTGCGCGTTCATGCCTCACCTCCCTGCAGACAGCGGCGTCTCCATACTTTGCGGCGAGACTTTTCCCACTCGGCGAAGTGGTCTTCGTAAGAAACGCTCGGGAGTGGTATCGTCCAGGGATTGCGGAGAATATACTTGATTTTATCCGCAAGACTCATATTCGCCAATTTATCTTGAACCCCGCGCCTGCTCCGCGCGGGGTTTTTGCTGACGGATGTCATGTTCACCTCCCAGCCGCAGAGGCAACGTGCACGGTGTTCTTGACCGCGTTCGACGATCTCTGCTTTAGCTTGCGTCGCTGCTGCTCGATTCTTGCCCGCTCTTCCATATCAGGGTACTCGCGCGCCCGTCGCCAGTCCGCCTCCGCCTCGATGGAGATACGGACAACGGAGCCGAAGCGCATCTCCCTTGGACCACGCTTGCTTGCCCGTAACTTGTAGTAGGTCGGCGTAGATATACCGTTGCGGGCACAAAATTGCCGGACGGAAAATGCCATTTTATTGCTATTAATGTCGCCCATTGCTTTGACGTCCCCTATTACGTTGACGCTCTAAGGCTAGCTGCTACAAGCGCGCGCTTATAGGGGCGGGGTCGGCCCCGCTCCTATTTTCGGCATTTTGGTAGCGAAGATTACCAATCGAGTCCGCCCTGTCTGTTACGTGATGGGAAGCGGATGGCTCTACTGGGTGGAAACCAAAACGGCCGCTTAAGAGCGGTGGACTGAGGAAGCGGACGTTCCTTGGCCGGCTTTGAGTCGGCAGCCACGCGCCCCGATGTCGGCCGTTCAGCTATAGCTTGGTGATCCCGAAACCCGCCATTCGCCTCGCAAATCATACAGTCGGAAGCGGCATTTTGGGCGCCTATGCAGACTTGCCGCATCGTGCCACGGCCGTCAGGAAGTCCGAAGCCCATGGGAGTTGACTGCGGTCTGCGCGTGAGACTTTCGAAGAGTATCTAGGGCGAATTGCTAAATACTCAGGACGTAAAGCTGACCCGATGATGGCCGACAGAGGATAGGCGGATGGATAAGGAACTGTTGGGAATACTCTCCGACTGGGCAGCGATCCTCACAGCGATCGTCGCCACTCTCGCCTATGGCCGCTACTGGCTGGCCCACCACGCCCGCCGCAAAGCTCTTGAAGCTTATCTCAAGGAAGAGAAACTCGGCGCGGGCGACGAGGGGCGCCGCAGCGTGATGCACTTGATGGCCAATCTGGCGATGACCGAGGCGGAAGTGCTCCATGCCGGCTTTGAAAGTGACCGCGTGAAGGCGGTGCCCGGCGTCGACGACCGCGGCCGCGCTGTGCTGATCTATTTCGAATATGTCGGCACCGACCTGCCTGTGCCGAAGCAGTTCTAACCGCGACGGCTACCCGCCGCGTAGTTGGCGCGGCGTCAATCGCGGTCATATTTCGACATCGGCATCTTCCTCGTCGTCTACCAAACCCTCAGCATCCTCCCCGAGGAGGATCGCGCGCTGGCGGCGGGAAGGCTTCTCGAAGGTCTCGAACCGCGGAAGTCCCTGAAGCGCGCCGGCATCTGAATGGAACAGTCGTGTGAAGGCGCGGCGGCCGCCGAAACCGTCGCTGTGAAGCTCGCCGAAGACGCTCTTCTCCCCCGCCACCGCCCAAATCGCGACGAGCTCTTCGCGCGCGAGCATGTCAAGGAACGCAGCGCGATCGACTAAGGCCGCGCTTCGTCCGGCTCGGTGCACCGACGGATCCATGAACATCACTTCGCCTCCCGCGTTGCGGTATTCGATCGACCGACCGTCGGAGAGGCGCAGGCCGAGCGCGTCAATCAGCCAGCCGGCAGGCAGGTTGAGGGTGATGTTCTGCGTGATCGAATAGTCGTAGCCGATGCTCTCCGCTTTATATTCGGCGGTGGGCGGCCGTACGGACAATGCAGGCGCGTCCCACTCGCCGCTATTGGGCCGCCACTCGATCCAGCCATGGTCGCTGCGGTCGGGCCAGGCCCAGGGATGCTCCCCCAGATGCGTACGAAAGCCTCCGGCACCGCCGACCGGCATGTCATGATGCCCGGTCATATGAATGCCCTTGAGGCGGGCGAGCAGCTGCTCAAGATCGGCGGCGCGGACGATCGTGCAGCCGATCCTGCGCCAAGATTCCGGGCGCACCTGGTTGCTATCCTGCTCCCATATCTCGAACCCGGTGAGCACGAGCCATTGGCGGCCGTTATGGTCGACGACCTCGATATGCTCTGCGCCGTCGAGCATCGCCGCGTCCGAATTCAGCCAGGCCAGCGCCTCACCGGGCGTCGCTGTCTCGATGGTCGGACGATAGGGCGCCCAGAAGCTCGCGTCCCGCGGCGGGCGCCAGCCGTCGTCCTCGGTGCGCTCGCGCAGCATCGATGGGTCGATGTCGCGCAGCCGGCTCGGTCCCTCCTCCTCCTCGCGGGGCAACACCGCGAGATTGTCCTCCATCCGCGCCACGAGCTCATAGGTCGCGAGCCATTGGTACTTCTTGCCGATCCGCTCGACCTCGTGGCTATTGCGGCCGGTGCCAATGCGCCGGTCGAATTTATGGTGCAGCGCCTCGGACCAGCCGAGGTCGTGCGCGCGCCACGCCACCCAGCGGCGTGCCCAAGCCAAATTGAACCCGGCAGGTCCGTGTGAAGCGAACTTTTGGTACATGCCTTCGTCGCGCCAGCTCTCGGCGCGCGCACGCCAGTCCTCGAACCGTTCGGGACCGATGGCGTCGCAAAAGGAGCGCTTCACCGCGCGGAGGTCTGCGCGCCGGTCCGCAAGGACCAATTCGCTCCGCCCGCCCTTGATCGCGGCGACTGCGGCCTGAAGCGTTGCATAGGCGTCAAGCTCCGCCTCGCTCGCGTCGGCCGTGAACTCGGCAAGCCATTGGCGGCTCAGGTCGTCTGCGGTGGGCAGCGGGTCAGCGCCGCGTGGCGCCGGGCTGAAGCGGCGAGCCACCGGATCCAGGACATAGCGCCCAAAGTCGCCGTCCTTTAGCGAGCGGACGATCGAGTCGTGAATGCGCTCGTCGCCCTCGCCATAAGGCACCGAGAATGCCGCCATCTGCTCCTCGGAAATTTTCTCAATCGGCCAGGCGCTCGAGAAAGGCGGCCTAGTCAACGCCAAGTCGAATCCGGCCGACAGCGCGCCCCGCGCGGCGGCATAGCCGATCAGGCCCGAGGCATGGTCGCGGAGCAGCTTATTGGCGGGAGGCCTGCCGCCGGCGAACAGGCCCTCGTGCAGGAGCTCGGCGACGGCGCGTAGCTCCTCCATGCTCCAGCGCCCCTGCATCGCCGCGCCGAACAGCGCGGCGGCCAGCCGTTCAACAACATAGAGGTCGTCAAGCCCGACGAAGGCCCGCCAAGCCTGCATCGCCAGCGAGGCGCGGTCGGCGAACAGCACGACCAGAGCCTTGGTCGCCTTGTCGCGCAATGCTCGGCGCGTCGCAGTGAGAAACCAGGCGAGCTGCATCGCGGCGAGCTGCGCGCGTTCGGGCGCAATGCCGGTGGGATCTGCCACGCGGATCCAGTCGATCAGATGGAAGGCCGCGTCGGGCGATCGGGCAAGGTGGATCGTCCATCGCGCATCGCGCCCGCCCATCGGCAGCGCGCGAAGTTCGGCGTCGAGATGCCGCACATTGTAGGGGTGACCCGGTTCGGTGGCGAGCGCGATCAACGTGTCATAGCGGAGGGAATCACCGCCGACCGCATCGACCAGCTGCCACGTCCGCGCGGTGACCGCCTCGAGCCGTCGCGCCTGGAGGCTTTGTACGAACGCGTGGTCTGGCGCGAGAATGGCAGGCAAGCCCGGGAGGTCGGGCAGCTCGATCCCGGAGCCCTCGGGCAGCTGAACCGCCAGCGCTTCGAGCAGGCCAGGCACGATCCAGCTGTCGTCTGCGTCGAGCGCCGCATGCAAGGGCGTTCCGGCGGCACAGAGTCCGGCGGCGCCGCCGCCGCTGCGCGCGAGCAAGTTCGCCGCGACCGCATGGTCGCCCATCCGCTCGAAGGTGAACCGTACCGCCTGGACCATCTCACCCGAGGTGGTGAACGTTGGATCGACCGCGAGCATCCCTTCGTTCTCGAGCTGGAAGAGCAAATCCTCATCGGCCGATCGGCCGGGATGGACAGCGCGGACGATCGCCTCGGCGCGGTCGAGCCGGATGTCCGCGCGGCCGGTATCAGCCATCTCGCGCACCAGACCAGCGAGTGCCTGCGCGGCAGGACTGCGGCCGGGCGGAACCTTCAGCTGGCGCTGCACGCGGCGCACCACCGCGTCGGTATAAGCGCGGAAGATGTCCGTGACGCCACCGAGCCCCCGTGCCAGCAGCGTCTCGCCCTCGAAATCGAGCGCGTCGCAATAAAGGCGTAGGAACAAGGGGATACGGAATTCAGCAGCCTGGAGCGGCGTCTCCGGCAAGGTCATCCCGCGCTGCCGGAGATAAGCGCGCACCTCCCCGATCGAAAAGCCGCGATGCTCGATCCGCGGCAGCTTTTCCGCGTCGAGCGTGTCGGGAATTACCAGCTCCAGATAAGTGGTGCGGCACGATAGGACGACGGCAATGTGGGGAAACTGCTCGATGTCGTGGAGCAGGCCCGCCAGCCGCTCGGGCCAGATCGCCTGTCCGTTCTTCTCGTTAAGCGCGTCGACCGCGATGAGGGCGCGCACCCCCGCCGCTTCGCCCGCGGCATTCAGCGCACCCAGAAATTGGCCGACCTCGAGATGGCGGGGAAGGTCGAGCCCCTTGAGTATCTGACTCCAGGGCTCGTCGTCGGCAAGCGTGCCGCCTAAGATCATTAACGCCGGGCGGCCCGCTGCGAGCTGATGCGCGCAGGCATCCGCGAGAAGGTGCGACTTGCCGCTGCCGGCGGCGCCGAGGACGAGCAGCGACCGCCGGTTGAGCAGCGCCCAGTGCGGCCAGCGAAGCTCGGTCAGGATGCTGCGAAGCAGTGCCGCCAGGTCCGAAACCGCGACCATCGCCGCACTGGGGTCCCTGCCGCCATTGGCGGCATCCAGTTCGTCATGCAGTGCAAACGCCTCATCGGCCGCGGCACGCACTGCATCGCAGAGCGCCGCTGCCGGGATGATCCGGGACTGCGCGCTGGCATGCAGCGCTGTCGCGGCAGCGTCACACGCGCCCGCGGCCGGTGTCCCAACTATCGGGAATGCCTCGTCAGCGGCGCGGCGAACCGCATCGCCGAGCTGTTCGAGTTCCGCATAAAAGGCGGGATCGCCGGTGACGGCTCCGAGCGCGCGGCCGGCCGGTAGGTCGATATGGCCTTCCGGATCGTAGCGCTCGCCAAGCGCGGCCTTGGCGCGCGCGAACTTCTCCTCGAACCATTTAAGGGTGAAAAGCTGCCGATCGAACCAGAAGGCGACGCGCCCCGCGGCACGCGGATTGCTGCCGGTCAGCCGCTGCCGCAGGGCGTGCGCATCCCAGCGATCGATCTCGATCGTCCGCCCGGTTTTGCCGGCCTGCGCGATCTGCTCGGCGCGCCAGGCGTCCCATTTTTCCAGCGCAGTTGTCGTGCCGTACTTGCGAGCGTCGGCAAGGTCGAAGGGGAAGCAGGCGATGAACTTTCGCATTTTTGGATGCTTGACCAGCGCCGTGACGAGCGACTTGCCGAGCGAGCGCAGCATCGAGTCGATGTCCCAGTAGAACTTGACCTGCCAGCCGACCTCTGAACCGTCCGCGAGCGTCTCGAAACATTCGACGCCGGCATCGCCTCCGCGTCCTTTGCGATCGAACCGCACCCGGTCGGGCGATGCCTCGTCCGAAGCGAGCTGGCAGCACAGCTCCTCGAAGGCGTCGGCCTGGTTGCCGTGCAGGCGTATCTCATGGAAATCAATATCGGGCAGGGACATTTCGGCTCCTCGGTGTGCCGATGCATCTAGGGATGCAGTGACCTGCCACAATGGTGCCGCGCGCTAAGCAGGCAATGTCGTTGTCCGCTTATGCTAGCGCCCGCCTGTAAAGCGGCTTGTCGGAAAACGGCCGAGCGCCAGCCGCACAGCATCGCCTGAATGAACGTCTACTTTCGGCAGGCACGCACCTTGCCCCGCAGGTAGCTTATGGGTCGTGAGCTGCCGCCCTGTTGGTGGTTTTTTACTACCTAGTCTAATGCCGTTATTCTTCGACAATAGCCATCATTACGCGCAAGCGTAGGTCATCAAGACTCGGCCCCGACCGGCGGTCTCTGGTCCTTTGTCGAGCCGCGTCTTGCTCTGCACGGCGGGGACGTTTGATACGCTTCTCGACTTCCTCCTGAGACAAATCGAGCGAGATGCCCGCCATCCTATTCGCCCGAGTGGTCAGCGTCTTTTTCTCCTTTTTAGCTTTGCCAGGAAATAGCAGGCGGAGCCCTACGAGCAGCGTATCGCGCCTTAACTTGAGAATTGCATCATGTTCTGTAGAATGACGCGATCGAGGTGCGCAAAGAAGATTATTTTCTAATGCGTCGGCAAGAATCTCAAGAAGACCAGAAGAAGGATTATTTCTAAGGATCTCGGATAGCGGCCTGCGGTCTCTTTCGTTGAAATCTGCTAAGGTAAGAAGAAGAGCATTCTGCTCTCCCGGACGTAAAAAAGCAAAAATTCCTTTCTGAAACTCTACCCTTCTGCATGTATTTTCCTCCAATTTCGAATATTCCATCATTTTTATATCGAAAGATACTAATTCTTTATCAAAAGGGGATCGCGGCTGGGATTCCTCGCCCAACGGCCTGTATGTCGCAGAGTTCAGCAAGGCATCATTCCCCTCGATCCATGCTATCAACGTCCTGTCGCTGTCGTCCCAGTCCGGCCAGTCGCTCGGCCGGCTCATCGGGCCTGATCCTTTAGCGGCGCGACGTTGTTCGGAGCGACGGCACCGAACCGAGGAGCGCCCCGACGGATTGCCTCGTCAATGTAGTCCTCCGTTAGGTGGCCATAGTGCCGCTCCACCATACGTGTGTCAGCGTGGCCAAGGTTCCCCGCTACCACCATCAGCGGCGTCTCATTCATGACGGCGAGGCTGGCCCAAGTATGGCGCAGCTGGTGGAAGCCGACTGGCGGTATGCGAGCAGCCTGGCAGGCCCGCAACATCGGTCGAGACTGGTGCGACGGGCCCCACGCCTCGCCGTCGCCGCGCAGGAACATGCGTTCCTCTGCGGGCCTGCCTAATGTCAGCTGGCGGAAGAAGTCCCGGCCTTCGTCTGTTAGGCGCACGTCGCGCGGCCTGCCACTCTTCGATTCCCGTATGACGATGCGGCCGAAGGCGAAGTCAGCCACGCGCAGAGCGCAGAGTTCGCCGTACCGGCAGCCGGTGAGAAGTGCTCCGTGTACTAGGCTGCGGAAGCCCGACGCCGCGTCTGATGTATGCAGCAAACGCTGCGCCTCCTCGACCGACAAGAATTCCTGCCGTGCCGCGTCAACTCGTGAGAACGGCTCCAGCCGCCGCCAGGCCGTGTCGTCGGCGACTCGACCGTGCCTGAATGCGCGATTCAGCGCCGCCTTCAGGATCGTGACGGTTCGGTTGGCAGTTGCGCGACGAGCGCGGCGGGCGTCCGGATGGTCGGCCGGCGCCTGAAACCGCTGCTCCTCTCCTGGTCGCGTTCGAAGGCGGGCAGGAGCCGCAGCCAAACCGTCTCGCCACCGCACCAACTCAACGGTGGTGAGCTTGTCAATCGGCCTGCTCCCGAGGGCCGGCAGGATCAGGACGTTTGCCCGCCGTTCTGCGTCGCTCGCAGTCTTCCGTTCCGTGCGGAGGAAGCGGAGATAGTCCTCTATCGCGCTCGCGACCGTAGGTGCGGGATCGGGCTGCTTGCAGGCCTGCCGCGCGCACTCGTGTGCTAATTTCTGAGCATCCGCATACGACAGAACCGTTGCGCCGTCCGCGTCCTGATAATCGTCGGCAAGGCCGAGTGTTTCACTCTTGTAGGGGCTGCCAACGTCCCCCGGCCGGCCGACGTAGCGGCGCAAAGTCCAGGTGCCGGGGGCATCAGCCCGGCGCTTACGATAGCCGAGGTGAAGCTGGCCGGGGACAAGGGTGCGGTAGTGCGGCTTATCTTGTGTCGGCAGCCGCGCGCGCGCCGCCCGCGTTTCCAGCTTTGCATCGCGTACTGTTCTCGCCATGACATACACCCTTTCACATCGGCAGGTTGGCTAGTATGGGGCTAATATACGGGCGCAATCCGGGCTTAGCTAGGCCTAGCTAAAGGCATAGTCGTTGACTTTAAGCCATTGTTTCTAAAAGCTCCTAAGAGCTAGCCGGAGGTGATATGACCGATCAGAAGGCGCCCTCTCACGGCGCAAACAGGGGTTCGATTCCCCTTGGGCGTACCAGTTCCCCCTGATGACTTGCTCCTTACCAGAGAAATCAGCCACTCCGCGCCGCCGTGCACGGCTTGCTTTGCAGGCCACTGCATAACATCGTGTGCAATCAGGCGGCTGAAGGGGCGGTTCGGCACTCGATGCCGGCCGGGCGATCGCCGGGGATCCGCGCGGAGAGGCTCCGGGCATGCTGCGTCCTGAGGCCGAAGCGCCGGAGTTTCTCCACCCCGTCGCAGGAGCGGTTTTCGAGAATATTAGCGTCGATTTGCGCCAGCTCGATCCCGGGAAGGGCGATCCGCCACTCGTTCGAGTGCTGCTGACCATCGGGCTCGACGGTGCGAATCCACATTTCGACATAAAACAACGCGCCTGGACCGCTCTTGCGTCGGTATCTGTGGAACGGGAGCAACGCCGACCGCCGCTTCGCCCCCGCCTGATGAGCGCAGGCGTCTCGGTATCTGCCGCGACGATTCCCGCGACATTCGGTTCCTGAAAGCCGACGCCCATAGGGCGGGATCTTCGGTGACGCGAGGAGCGCGTCCGTCGTGATGGCAGGCGAGGAGAGCCGGTTCACCGCCGGCCTCGGCATTATCACCCCCCTCGAGCTCGAGACGGTCCCAACGATCGCGCTGCTGACGAAAAGCAGGAGATTCCATGCCAAGGCCTTTGCCGAACTTCTGGATCACCGTCGTGGCGGCCGGCGCCGTAGCCGGAGCTTTGTACGGGCAAGTGCTGGACGACGACGGCTCCGCTGCTGTCGGAGCAGTGTTCGGCATCTGCATCGTCACGCTGATGACGCTCCATGAGCGCGGGCTCGTTCTCAGCTCATGGCGAGAGAGCTTGCGGCGACTGCCGGCCCCGCTCTACCTCGTCACGGCGGAGGCGACGATCCTGCTCCTCGTGCTGATCGCGATGGTCGCGGCGGGTTCGCTCTGCTGGCTCGTCGGGCTGGGACCGGAAGCGCTGCCGCAGGCGATCATGCCGTCCTGGCCCGCCGTAGCCTATTCGCTTCTGGTCTGCGCAGCGTTCATCTTCGTTCTCCGGATGCGCGATCTCCTGGGGGCGGAGACCTTCGCCAACCTGATGCTGGGGCGTTATCATCGCCCCGTCAGCGAGGAGAGGGCCTTCCTGTTTCTCGACCTCGTCGGGTCGACGGCTTATGCGCAGAGGCATGGTGACCTCCAGGCACAGGAGTTGCTGAAGGCCATCTTCGCTGCCATCGCGGAACCGGTGCGCCGTCATCGTGGGCGGATCGACGACTATATCGGCGATCAGATCATCGTTTCATGGCCGCTGCAGCACGGAACGGCCAAGGCATGTTGCATCGAGTGCGTCTTCGCGATCCGCTCCGAGCTGCGGAAGGATCGAATTCGCTGGATCCAGCGCTTCGGCCACGTTCCGGAACTGCGCGCCGCCCTCCACGGCGGAAGCGTCGTCACGGCGGAAGTCGGAGTCGATCGGCACAAGATCGCTTTCTTTGGCGACGTGATGAACGCGACGGCGCGGCTGGAAGGGCTGTGTCGGAAGATCGGCCAGGGCGTTCTCATCTCCGGCGAGCTCCTTGCCCGGATGCCGGTCCTGCCGCTGAACGTGGCGGCCGAGCCTATGGGTGGACACCATCTCCGGGGGCGTAGCGGTGTCACCAACGTGCATGCGCTGCGCCAGGTGGCGACGGGGCTGGAATAGAAGTTGCACATGGTGGAGTGGCCGACCGGCTCCGTCGCTGTCACACAGGTGCGGACGATCTGGAACGCGCGGAAATCGACCTGCACCTTTTCGCCAGCCGGTGTCTCGGCGCAGACCGGCAGCACGCGGTCTCCACGACGCTCAGCCGGAACCGGCCGATCCGAGATGTCACCGGTTCCGGACCCGACGATCAGCTTCAAGCTCTCCGCGAGGTCTCGGAAGCGGCCTCGGAGATCGTCTCCACAAATCGGGAGATCAGCGCTGCGATCGCCTCCGGCTGATCCTCGGGTGCGAAATGCGCGCAGTCGTCAAGGATGGTGAGCTGCGATCCGGGGATCGCCGCATGCATCCTGTGGGCCCAGTCCGGCGTCTGCCACGCATCCTGCGCCCCCCAGATCAACTGCACGGGCAATCGCGCCAACTCGGGAAGCCGATCCGCGATCTCGAGGGTGTGGACGGGATCGTAATGCCGGACCTGATGCTGGAACAGGCTGCCCTGTCCGATCGGGCCGGAGATGTAGTCGAGATAGGTTTCCAGCGGCCCTTCCGCGAAGCCCTTCTTGTCGTGCACGGCGCTCAGCAGCCATTCGCGGAAATGCGCGCGATGCGCCGCGTCAGGCGCCTTGATCAGGACTTCCAGACCCTGTTCCATCTGCTGCCGCGTGCGGGGCGAGGGATAGCTGTCGTAGCTCACGACATCGATCATCGTGAGCGATCTCAGTCGATCGGGGTGAAAGACGCCAAACCTCTGCGCGATCCCGCCGCCAATGTCGTGCGCCACGAGATGGAACCGCTCCAGTCCCCCGTGAGCCGACATCTTCTCCAGAACCGCGACCTGGGCGGAGATCGAGGTGTCCACTTCGGGTGCCTGCGGCCGCTCCGACAACCCGAAGCCGAGAAGGTCGAAGACATGGATTCGGCAACCGGCCTCCACGAGACGTGGTGCGACCTTCCGCCAGATCAGCGAAGAAGAGGGTGTCCCGTGCAGGAGAACGATCGGTTCGCCGCTGCCATGCGCGCCGGCTGCGATGCGGTAGCCGTCCACGAGCACATGCTCGGTAATGAGGTCGTTGTTCATGTCACGTCTCCGGTTCGTTGCCTCCGCACCCACTGGGGGACGGAAAGCCATCGGCGAAACGCCATCGTAGACAACCCGGATCGGGCCGTTTTGCCCCCGGGTTGCTCCCTGTCACGGCCCGAGCGGGCGCTACCCTCGTCACAACATCTCTTAACAACTCCAAATTCCGAGCGACTGCCCGGTCGGTAGAACTGTCTCCTGCATCGACGAACCAGGGCGGATCGCTCGCCTGGTCGTGCTGACGGGAGTTCTTCATGTCGTCAACGCCGTCCAAAGCCTCGTATCGCCACCTGTTCGGTATCGGGGGACTCCGCGTTGCGGGGCGCCAGCGTCCAACCAGGCGCGCGCTGCCGACATCACGATCGCCGAAACGGCACCGACTGCGGTCTACCCGGCGCCGGACCCTTCGCGCTTCGGCCGCATCGGCCGACAGCCCGATCGTCGAGGACGAGGTGCAGCCCTTCGGCATGGTTGTGGTCGGCTACCGTTTCTGACGCGGCCGATCGCATCGGGCGCAGCGCTCCCCCCGGCGCTGCGCCCGTCCCAGGAGACGAGCTCAAGGAAGTGCATGTCGCAGCTCAGCGGACTTTCACGGCATTCACGAATGCTCTGGCTCATCCTCGCGATGGTGGTCCCGCTCGCCATTCTTGCGCCACTGCATGCAGGCACCGCTTGGGCCTGCGTGCCGCGGACGAGGGCGCGGACCCCGCCATTGCCCACCGCCCCCGTTCCCGGTCAAAGCGGCTGCGCTCGCTCCCGTCCGCCGTCCGGCGGGTTGATTGCCCGGACGGCATCCAGTTGATTGGGAACGCTCTCGGCGAGGGGCGGCGGGCAGGACGAGGGGCCTGATGACGAGAATGACGATCGGGTCCGGCAGCGCGCCGATCACGGGACCCTTGCGCAAACTGGGACAGGCGGCGCTGCTCGCGGGCCTCGTCGCGCTGGCCTCGCCGGCGGCCGCCCAGCCGGCGGAAGAGCCGGAGGCGGCCGCGCCCGAACAGGCGGTGGCGGTCGAGCCGACGGCGCGGGACGAGGCGATCGAGGCGCGGATAGAACGGATACTGACGGCGACCGGGTGGTACCGCGATGCGGCGGTCGCGGTCGACGAGGGTGTCGTCTTCCTCGACGGGGTCGCCGGCTCGCAGGAGCATCAGGCCTGGGCGCGCGATCTGGCGGCGCGGACCGAGGGGACGGTGGCGGTCGTCAACCGGATCACCGTGCGCGAGGAGGTGAACTGGAACCTTGCGCCCGCCTATTCCGAAATCGAGGCGCTCGCCCGCCGCATCGCCGGCGCGCTGCCGCTGATCGTCCTGGCGCTGCTGATCCTGCCGCTCGCCTGGTGGCTCTCCAGCGCCATCGCCTCGGTGATGCGCCGCATCCTCGCGCCGAGGGTCGAGCAGGACTTCCTGCGCAACGTGATCGCACGGGCCATCGCGGTTCCCGTTCTTCTGCTCGGCATCTATCTGCTGCTGCAGGTCGCCGGCCTGACCGGGCTGGCGGTTTCGCTCCTCGGCGGCGCCGGCGTCATCGGCATCGTGCTCGGCTTCGCGTTCCGCGACATCGCCGAGAACTTCCTGGCGAGCCTCATCCTCAGCATCCGCCGGCCGTTCAGCCAGGGCGACGTCATCGACGTCGCGGGCCACGAGGGCGTGGTGCAGACGATGAACACGCGGTCGACGATCCTGCTGACGATCGACGGCAACCACGTGCAGATCCCCAACGCGACGGTGTTCAAGAGCACGATCGTCAACTACACGGCGGCGCCCGCGCGCCGGGTCACGGCGGAGGTCGGCATCGGCTACGACGCCTCGATCGGCGAGGCGCAGAACCTGATCGTGACGATCCTGCGCGGGCACGAGGCGATCCTCGCCGAGCCGCCGCCGATGGTGCTGGTCGATGCGCTGGGGGCGTCGACGGTGAACCTCAAGGCGCATTTCTGGATCGACGGGCGCTCGCTGTCGCCGCTGCGGATGCGGTCCTCGGCGCTCCGGCTGATCAAGCGCGGGCTCGTCGAGCACGGCATCTCGATGCCGGACGAAGCGCGCGAGATCATCTTCCCGCAGGGCGTGCCGCTGACCGGCCTCGACGCGAAGCGGCTGGAAGCGGCGGCGGGACCCGAAGCTGCCGCGCCGCCGGAGACTTCCGCCCCTCCGGCCGAGACCGATGCCGAGGCCACATCGGCCGAAGGGGGCCTCGGCAACGAAATATCCGAGATGCCGGACGACGTCGCGCACGCGACCATCCCGGAAGCGGCTTCGGCGAGCCTGCTGCCGGCGAGAGAGGGCTGATGTCCAAGCCCACCCTCATCGACGACGCCGACGATCCTCGCATCGAGCCGTTCCGTGACGTGCGCGAGCGTGACCTCGTCGGCCGCTCCGGCTTCATCGCCGAGGGCGCGGTAGTGCTCGACCAGCTGCTGCGGGCCGACCGCTTCCGGCCGACGGCGCTGCTGATCCTCGCCAACCGGCTGCAAGGCCTGCGCAGCCGGATCGCCGCCTTGCCCGCCGACGTGCCAGTCTACGTGGCCGAGCGCGCGGTCTTCGACCGGATCGCCGGGTTTCCGGTCAATCGCGGCGTGCTGGCCCACGGCGCGGCAGGAAGACCCTTCACCCCGTCGGACATCCTGCAGCGCGCCCTCGCCACCGGCGGCCCCGTCGTCGTCGGCGTGGAGATCGCCAACCACGACAATCTGGGCGCGATCTTCCGCAACGCCGCCGCCTTCGGCGCCGCAGGCGTCCTCCTCGACGAAACCTCCTGCCACCCGCTCTATCGCAAGGCGTTGCGCGTATCGGTCGGCACCAGCCTGACCCTGCCGTGGCATCGCGGCGGGACGGGCGAAGCGATCGTCGGCGAATGCGAGGCGGCGGGGCTCCGCGTTCTCGCCCTGTCGCCGTCAGGACGCCTGCCCCTCCGGGAGATCGAGCCGGAAGGGCGGTCGGCGCTGCTGCTCGGGGCCGAGGGGAGGGGGCTGCCGGAGGCGCTGATGCGGCGGGCCGAGACCGTCCGAATCGAGATGCGGCCGGAGATCGACAGCCTCAACGTCGCGACCGCGGCCGCGATCGTCCTGCACGCGCTCTATTCGGCGGCGTGATCGGCGTCGCTCCCGCGCAGCCGGCGGGCCCGCTGGGCGAGGGTGGGACGATCGCCGCCATCCGCGTCGCCCGCATCCGGATCGGCATCGAGGATCCGGTCGATCGGTGAGCCACGCCCCTCGACCGAGGCGGTCAGGTGGATCACGCGTGCGGCGATGTCGTCGATGCGCTGGCGAAGCTGCGCCTCGTCGAGGTCGGCACCGTCCAGCGGATGCTCGGGCAGTTCCAGCGCCTGGCGCACCCGCTCGCCGACGGAACCCGTCGACGGGATGGCTTCGCGCTCCGGCTCGCGGCTATCGGCATCGGCGGCCGCCGCGGCATCAAGAACCTCCGGATCGGGCGCTGCGGCAACATCGGCGAGCAGCGCCGGCTCGTCGAGGCCGGCCTCCACCACCTGTGCCAGCCGGACGATCTTCTCGTCCCGGTCCGCCAGTTCGGCGGTGAGGCGGGACACGCGGTCGTCGAGCTTGCGGGCGGTCGCCTTCTCCTTCTGGAAGCGCGCCTCCAGCGCGCCAGCCTCGCCCCGGAGCCGCTCGATCGTCGCCTGCCGCTCGCGATCCAACCGGTCGGCCTGGCGGAGCTCGTCGGACAGGTGCTCCGTCTTGCTCTCCAGCGCGACGATGGCGATCTTCCGCTCGTCGGCGATCTGCGTGAGCTCCCGGAAGCGCTCCGCAAGGGCGTCCATCTCCTCGATGCGCAGGTCGAGGTCGTGCGTCGTCTCGCGCAGTTCGCTCTCCAGTCGGCCGTACTCGGTCTCGCGCGCTTCCAGCGTCTCCGTCAGGTCCTTCAGCTCGGCCTCGCGTGCCGCGATGGTCTCTTCCAGCTCGCGGTTGCGCCGTTTCAGCTCGGCATTCTCGCGGGCGACACGGCCCGCATCCGCCCGCTCCAGCGCCGCCCTGTCGCGCATCGCCTGGGCATCCATCTCGCGTCGGCGTGCCGTCAATGCCGCCTCGGCGCGGACATGGTCGAAGCTGGCGCGGATCTCGTTGGCGCTGACCGGGATCGACGCCTCGAACTCGCGGCGGGCGAAGCGCCGGGCGCGGCCCATCGCCAGCGGCGCGAGCAGCAGCGCGACGAGCAGCGCCGACAGGAAGCCGAAGAGGAATGTCAGGCCGGTCGCGATCATGGGGACCTTCGAGAGATTGTGCCGCGCGTATATAACGCGAAACGGGCGGATTGCTCCGCCCGCCGCGCATAATTCCTCGCTCGCCGGCCGCTCCGATCGTCCGGAAGGGCGGTGTCGCGGGTCAGAACGGGTTCCAGGTCGGCATCGGCGTGACCTTCAGATAGCCGAGATTGACGCCGAGGCGCGCGCCCACGCCGGTCTTCACCGGCACCAGGACGATCTCGTCCCGCACGAGCACCGTCATCCCGAGGCCGCCCACGAGATAGGCGCTCCCGGTGAGGCCGGCGAAGCGGCCGTAGATGCCCTCGACCGACGGCAGATTGTACACCAGCATCATCGTCCGCGCGCCGTCGCCGCCAATGTCGAAGCCGAGCGAGGGACCTTGCCAGAACATGCGGTGCTGGCCGGCGTTCTTGGTGAAGAGCGTGCCCTCGCCGAAGCGCAGGCCGCCGAAGAAGGCGCCGGCGGCCTCCTCGCCGAGAATGTAGCCGTTGGGCAGGCCATAGCTCTGGAACGCCCGCTCCACGAGCTGGGCGAGGCCCCCCGCGGTGCTGCCGAAAAACTGGTGGCCGGTGGTGACGATCTCGTCGACGGTGTAGCTCGACTGCTGCTGCGCGGCGGCGGGTGCCGCGAGCGTGAGGCCGAGGGCGATCGCCGCGTAGGCGGCGAGAAGGCGGACCGTCTGCAGCATGCGGTTCATGATCGGATCCTTTCAGAACCCGGGC
>DASYHY010000220.1:0-17262 GCA_036252795.1 Aurantimonas sp.
TGTGTCGGTAATGCCGTCCACCCCGAAGAAGGCGTAGAAGGCGCCATCCGGCCGGGTCATCGACACGCGGTTCGTGGCCAGGAGGCGGTCGGCGAAGATGTCACGAGCCTTGGCGGCGCGCTCCACCTGCTCCTCGACGAAGCTCTCGCCCTGTTCCAGCGCGGCCACGGCCGCCCGCTGCATGAACGTCGCGACGCCCGACGTCGAATACTGGATCAGGTTCTCCAGCACGTCGCCATAGGCGGCGCTGGTCTCGATCCAGCCGATCCGCCAGCCCGTCATCGCCCAGTTCTTCGAGAAGGAGTTGACGAAGAAGATCGGGTCGTCCACCTCCATGACGTCGTGGAACGACGGCGCCCGGCCGCCGGCGTAGTAGAAGCGGCTGTAGATCTCGTCCGCGATCACAGCGATGCCGCGCGACCGGGCGAGGTCCAGGATCGCACGCAAGTCGTCTTCCGTGGCGGTCCAGCCGGTCGGGTTCGAGGGCGTGTTGATGAACAAAGCGCGGGTCTTCGGGCCGGTCGCGTCGACCAGCTTCTGCATGTCGAGACGCCAGCCCGCCTCGGTGAAGTCCAGCGCGACCTCGCGCGCTGCCGCACCCTTCAGCCCGACGGCTGCGGGGAAGTTCGGCCAGGCCGGCCCGAGATGGACGACCTCGTCGCCGGGGCTTGCGACGCAGGCGATGGCGAGCTGGATCGCCTGCATGCCCGAGCCGGTCACGAAGAAACGCTCGGGCGAGGCCTGCCGCCCGTAGAGCCTCTGCGTGTACGCGGCGAGCGCCTGCCGCAGCTCCGGGATGCCGCGCTGCCAGGTGTAGAAGGTCTCGCCGGCGGCAAGGCTGGCGGCGGCCGCATCGCTGATGAAGCCGGGGGTCGATAGGTCGCCCTCCCCGGCCCAGAGCGGGATCAGCCCCTCGCGGCCGCGCGCATATGTAATCACGGCGACGATGCCGCTCTCAGGCGCCTCGACTGCCTCGCGGCTGAGACGTGAAAGATCGCTCATGGATCAGGTCTTTCGGGAACGATGGCTGGGGGAATCTGCTTCGCCTTCGACCCTCCGGAACAGCCAGTCAACCCCCCGTCGGGCCCGATCGTGCCGAAGCATGGCTCAGACGCGGGGGGTGCGCTCCATCGCGGCCGCCATCAGGTCGCGGATCTCCTCGAGCAGCTTCTCGTTGCGCGGCACCTCGGAGATCTCCGGCGGCTTGGCCTCTTCCTGGCGCTTCAGCCGGTTCATTCCCTTGACGACGAGGAACAGGATGAAGGCGACGATCAGGAAGTTGATCGTCAAGGTCAGGAAGTTGCCGTAGGCGAGCACCGGCCCCTGCTCGCGCGCCCCCGCAAGGTCGGTCGCCGTCACGCCGCCGCCGAGCCCGATGAACTTGTTGGAGAAGTCGACGCCGCCGGTGATCACCGCCACCAGCGGCATGAACAGATCGCTGACGATGGAGTTGACCAGCCCGGAAAAGGCCGCCCCGATGATGATGCCGATGGCAAGGTCCACCATGTTGCCCCTGAGGGCAAACTCCTTGAACTCCTTGAGCACCGGCGCGACTCCCTGACCGACCCGACTCGTGCGGGACCTGCCGATCATACTATCGCAGCCGTCCGGCACAAACGGCGCGCACATTCGCAAACTGGACTTGCGCCGCCGCCGGTGTTTCTGTCGAACACGTCTGCGGCGATCCTCGCCGCCGGTCGGGGAGGCCGGGTTGCATAGCGGTATCATCGTCGTCACGGCGATCGTCTATCTGCTGCTGCTCTTCGCCGTCGCCTGGTGGGGCGACCGGCGCGCCACGCGCCATCAGGTGCGCAGCAGCCGGCCGGGCGTCTACGCGCTCAGCCTCGCCGTCTACTGCACCTCCTGGACCTTCTTCGGCTCAGTCGGCGTCGCGGCCCGCGACGGCCCGTCCTTCCTCGCGATCTATCTCGGGCCGATCCTCGTCTTCCTCCTGGCGCCACGCTTCATCGAGCGGCTGGTGCGCCATGCCAAGGCAGAGCGGATCACCACCGTCGCCGACTTCATCGGCTCGCGCTACGGCAAGAACCCTTCGGTCGCCGCCTTGGCGACGGTCATCGCCATCATCGGGACCGTTCCGTACATCTCGCTGCAGCTGAAGGCGATCTCCACCAGCGTGGCGACATTGGTCACGCACTACTCCGCGACGCCCGAAATGCCGCCGATGTTCGCCGACCTGGCGCTACTGGTGGCGACCGTGCTGGGCGTGTTCGCCATCCTCTTCGGCACCCGCCATGCCGACGCCACCGAGCATCAGGACGGGCTCGTCCTTGCTGTAGCCATGGAATCGCTGGTCAAGCTGGGCGCGTTCCTGGCCGTCGGTATCTGGGCGACCTTCGTCCTCTTCGAGCCCCGCGCGCTGCTCGATGCGGCGGCGGCGGATCCGGGTTTTTCGGCGCGTTTCGACGGCAGCATCGGCGGGAACTTCATCGCTTCCATGGGCCTGAGCGCGCTGGTCATCCTGCTCCTGCCGCGGCAATTCCACATGACCGTCGTGGAGAACCGGACGCGCGAGGAAATCCGCCGCGCGCGCTGGCTCTTTCCGCTCTACCTCGTCCTGATCAACCTCTTCGTGGCGCCGATCGCGGCCGCCGGCGTCCTCGTCCTCGGGCCGAGCGTCGACGCGGATCTCTACGTCCTGTCCCTGCCGCTGTCGCAGGGACAGGACGCGCTGGCGCTGGTGGCCTTTCTCGGCGGCCTCTCCGCCGCGACCGCCATGGTCATCGTCGCCAGCGTCGCCCTGTCGATCATGATCTCGAACGACCTCGTGCTGCCCTGGCTGCTGAAGCATCGCGGCGAGGGCGAGGGCGCCGACGCCAAGCCCGACGAGACGCGCCTCATCCTCAACGTCAGACGGTCGGCGATCCTGGTCGTGGTGTTCCTCGGCTACGGCTATTACCGCTTCGCCGGCACCGGCAGCGGCCTCGCCTCGATCGGCCTGTTGTCCTTCGCGGCGATCGCCCAGCTCGCCCCGCCATTCCTCGCCGGCCTGTTCTGGAAGCGTGCCAATGCCCGCGGCGCGATGGCCGGCCTCGCCGCCGGCATCGTCGGCTGGGCCTACACGCTGCTGCTTCCGGCACTCTTCGCACCGGCGGCCGGCGCGATCGAGGACGCCGCCATTTCCGTCCCGGCCCTGGACCCGCTGCTCTACGGCTGTCTCGTCAGCCTCTCCGCCAACGTCGCCGGTCTGGTGCTCGGCTCGCTCAGCCGTCCGGCGCGGCCGCTGGAGCGGATCCAGGCGGCGATCTTCGCCGCCAAGGACGACGGACCGGCGGCGGGCCTGCGCCGGACCCGCGCCGGCGTGACGGTCGGCGAGCTTCGCGCGACGATCGCCCGCTATCTCGGGCCGGAGCGCACGGACCGCTCGCTTACCCGCTTCGCCGAGACGGAGGGGCGCGACCTCGTCGAGGATCTGCCGGCCGACAGCGCCACGATCCGATTCTCCGAGCAACTGCTGACATCGGCGATCGGCTCGGCCTCGTCCCGGCTGGTCCTTTCTTTGCTGTTCCAGCGCCACGCCAAGTCGAGCCAGTCCGCGCTGCGGCTGCTGGACGACGCCTCCGAGGCGCTGCAGTACAACCGCGACCTCCTGCGGATCGCGCTCGACCAGGTCGATCAGGGCCTGGCGATCTTCGACGCCGACTACCGGCTGACATTCTGGAACCGGCAGTTCCGCGACCTCGTGGGGCTGTCGGCGGAATATGGCCAGGTCGGCACGCCTCTGACCGTCGTCTTCGAAGAGCTCCTGGGCGCCGGGGAGATCGATCGCGCCGAGTATCTAGCGAGCTTCGAGGCTCTGACGCAGCCGCCGGCGCTCCGGCAGATCAGCCTCATCCGGTCGGGCCGGGTGTTGGAGTTTCGCGCCAACCCGATGCCCGAAGGCGGGCTCGTGGCGACCGTCTCCGACATGACCGAGCGGGTCCGCCGCGCCGCGGCGCTGCGCGAGATGAACGAGACGCTGGAGGAGCGGGTGCGCAGCCGCACCGCCGAACTGCTCACCGCCAACGCCGAACTCGGCAAGGCCCGACAGGCTGCCGACGCGGCCAATCTCGGCAAGACGCGGTTTCTCGCCGCCGCCGGCCACGACATCCTGCAGCCGCTCAACGCGGCGCGGCTCTACGTCTCGGCCCTGCAGGAGCGACACCAGAACCTGCCGGGCACCGAGATCGCCGCCAATATCGGCTCGTCGCTGGAGGCGGTCGAGACGATCATCGGTGCCGTCCTCGACATTTCACGGCTGGACGCCGGGGGGATGCAGGCGAAGATGGAGGATTTCCCGCTCGGACCGCTGCTGCGCCAGGTCGAGACCGACATGCGGCCGCTGGCGGAGGAGAAGGGCCTGTCGCTGCGCTTCGTCGACACCGGCGTCGCGGTGCGATCCGACCGCAACCTCCTGCGGCGGCTGATCCAGAACCTCGTCTCGAACGCGGTGAAGTACACGCCCGCCGGCAAGGTCGTGGTGGGCGTGCGCCATCGCGGCGCAAGCCGGATCGACATCGAGGTGGCGGATTCGGGCATTGGGATTCCGACCGACAAGCTCGAATCCATCTACCACGAATTCGTGCGGCTCGACGAAGGAACCCGGACAGCACGGGGGCTCGGTCTCGGCCTGTCCATCGTCGACCGGATCGCCCGCGTGCTCGACCTGCCGATCACCGCCACCTCCGAACATGGCCGCGGCGCCCGCTTCCGCGTCAGCCTGCCGCTCGCGCAGCGGCAGCCGGTGGAGACGGCCGTTTCCGAGCCGGCACCGATGCGCGGCGTATGGCTCGCCGGCACGCACGTCATCTGCATCGACAACGAAGCGGCGATCCGCGACGGCATGCAGACGCTGCTGGGCGGCTGGGGCTGCCGGGTCGAGACCTTCGCCGGCGGCGCCGAAGCGGCAGCTTCGCTGGCCGGACGCGGCGAGGTGCCGGACATTGCCCTGGTCGACTACCATCTCGACACCGGTACCGGGCTGGACGCGATCGTGCTGCTGCGCAAGACGCTCGATCCGGCGCTGCCGGCGATCCTGGTCACGGCCGACCGCTCCCCGCAGCTGCGCGACGAGGCGCTGGCGGTGGACGTCGACGTGCTGACCAAGCCCCTGCGACCGGCTTCGCTGAGAGCGGCGATGGCGCGGCGCGGCGGCAAGCGCGAGGCCGCCGAATAGCGGTTACTCCGCCGGGCCGCGTGTCAGGCGAAGGAGCCCGCGTCGAGATCAAGGCCCAGCTTCGAGAGCCGGATCACCGCCTGGGTCCGGCTGTCGACCCCGAGCTTGAGCAGCACCGCCGAGACATGCGCCTTGATCGTCGCCTCGGAGATTCCGAGTTCGTAGGCGATCTGCTTGTTGAGGAGGCCGCGCCCCAGCATGGTCAGGACGCGGGTCTGCTGCGGGGTGAGCGTGCGGATCCGCTGGATCAGTTCGGTGACTTCCGGATCGCGCTCCGCATCGAGCGGCACGTCGCGCGGCAGCCAGACATCGCCGGCCAGCAGCGTCTGGATCGCCTGGCGGATGTCGTCGAAGCCGGTGGATTTCGGGATGAAGCCCGAGGCGCCCAGATCCAGAGCCCGTGCGACGATCTGCGCATCCTCGCTGCCGGACACGATGGCGATGGGGACCGACGGGTGCTCGGCACGCAGCAGCGCAATGCCGGAAAGCCCGCTGGTGCCGGGCATGGCGAGATCGAGAAGCAGGAGATCGGCTTCGGGATTGTCGGCCAGCGCCCGGGCGGTTCCCTCGAAATCCGCCGCCTCGACGATCGTCGCCGGCTCGGGGAGCGAGGCAAGGATCTCGCGGAGCGCCCCGCGAAACAGCGGATGATCGTCCGCCACGATGAAAACATGGCCCATCCCGGCCCCCTCCGGTATCGCGGTCAGCCTCGTCGCCATGGTTTCATTGCCATTCTCCCCCACTGTTCTTTTGAATACGCAATGGCGTCGCGGATCAAGCTTCTGCTTCCGGTGAGGCAGACATGGTTCCCGCGAAATACAGGACGAGTTCGCGCGTGTGCGGACGCGCCCGGTGCTCGACGAGATACACGCCCTGCCAGGTGCCGAGCAGCATCCGCCCGCCCATCACCGGGATCGCCAAGCTGGTGGCGGTCAGCGCGGACTTGATGTGGGCCGGCATGTCGTCCGGCCCCTCGATCGTGTGCACGTAGCCCGCATCCTCCGGGGCCAGCCGGTCGAGCGCGCCGAGGAGGTCGTGGCGGACATCGGGATCGGCATTCTCCTGGATGACCAGCGAGGCCGAGGTGTGGCGGATGAAGAGGGTGACGAGCCCGTCCCCTGCCCCGGCGACCTGCAGCCGCTCGCCGATGCGCCGCGTCAGGTCCAGCATCGCCCGGCCGGGGGTCGGGACCGTCAGGATCTCGATATGCTGCTGCATCGCCTGTCCCTCCGGCTTCGGGGTTCGTGCCCGGCGGCATTCTGGCCCTACTCCCGGATGCCTGCCGTCCTAGCTTGTGCTTCGGCAAAGAGGAAACGGTAATGGCCAGAGCGCGCATGACAATCGATCCATCAGCATTCGATCCGGCACAGACGGATCCGGAGATCATCGCGCTCAACCAGAGGATCGTCGAGGAACACAAGAAGCGCCCGGACATGTGGTCGGCGCCGGTCGACGAGATGCGGCGATTGCGCAAGGCCGGGTTCGGCACGTTCGTCATGGCGCCGAAGGATCCGGCGGCAGAAACCCTCGTGCATTACGGCGCCGCCGGGCGCCGCATCGAGGTGCGGGTGTTTCGCCCGTCCGACGGACAGACACGCGGCACGTTCCTGCATTTCCACGGCGGCGGCTGGGTGTTCGGCGGCTCGGAGGAGTCCGACCCGCGGCTGCGGCAGCTTGCCGAGACGACCGGCCTTACCGTGGCTTCGGTCGAGTACCGTCTGGCGCCGGAGCATCCCTTCCCGGCCGCGCCGGACGACTGCACCGACGTCGCGGTGGCGCTGGCGAACGGCCATCTGGACCTGCCGCGCGGCTATCTGGCGATCGGCGGCGAATCGGCTGGCGCGCATCTCGCCGTCCTCACGCTGATCCGTCTGCGCGACGAGTACGCGATGATGCCCTACAAGGCCGCCAATCTCGTTGCCGGCTGCTACGATCTCTCGCTGACGCCGAGCGTCCGGCGCTTCGGCGAGGAGCGGCTGGTCCTGAACACCGAGGACATCAAGGAATTCGTCCTCCGGTTCGTCCCCGACGAGATCTCGCTGAAGGACCCGGCTGTCTCGCCGCTCTACGCCGATCTCGCCGGCCTGCCGGCGGCGTTCTTCAGCTGCGGCACGGGCGACCTGCTGATCGACGACACGCTGTTCATGGCGGCACGCTGGATCGCCTGCGGCAACGAGGCAGAGCTGTCGCTGACCAATGGCGGCGCCCACGTGTTCGAGTATTTCCCTTCCGAGCCGGGGGCCAGGTCGCTTGCCGCCATGGAGGACTTCCTCCGGCGCAAGATGGAATTTCCGGCCTGAACCGCGATCAGGTGCGGTCCGGCGGCAGCGTCTCCTCGGGAGCGTCCCGTCCGAGGTCGCGCTCGAGGTCTTTGACGATATCGGCGAAGCCGCTGAACAGCTTCCTCATCTGGTCGACGGCGTAGTCGGCGTCGTCGCGGTCGACCAGCGCCCGGCGGCGCTGCTCCAGCGCCTCCACCCGCGCCTCGATCGCGTCGAGCCGTGAGGTGTCCGCCACGCCGGCCCCCGCATCGCATGTGACGGTCGCGGCTTCCACGCGGCAGAAGTCGATCGTGCCCGTCGACGTGTCGAGACGGACGACGCCGCCCTCTACCGGCTGCATCTGGTACCGGGCACCCGGCGCTGCATCCTGAGCCCCAGCGGGACCGCCGACGAGAACGGCCAGTCCGGCGAGCAGGAGAGACATCTGTCGGATCATCGTTCGCTTCCTCCTGTCTTGGCCTCACGAGCATCGTCCATGGACGCTACCGGCCTGCCATGGCCGTCTCAAGGCGCGGAGTCGATTGACGTTTGCAGCGGCCTCTGGCAACCCGGCGCGCATGGACGAGCCCATCTACAAGATCGCCCCGCTGTCCCTCTGGCAGGCGGCCGAGGCCAAAGGCCGCTTCGATGGCGCGCCGGTGGACGAGGCCGACGGCTTCATCCATTTCTCCACCGGCGGCCAGGTGCGCGAGACCGCCAGGCGGCACTTCGCCGGACAGCGTGATCTCGTGCTCGTCGCGGTGGATGCGGGCAGGCTCGGCCCGGCACTGCGGTGGGAAGTATCGCGTGGTGGCGCGCTGTTCCCGCATCTCTACGGCCCGCTGCCACTCGACGCCGTGCTGCGGGTAGAAGAGCTGCCGCTCGGGCCGGACGGGCAACATCAGTTCCCCGGCACGGTGCGATGAACCGCCTCTACCGACTGGCGCGGCCGATGCTGTTCCGCCTCGAGCCGGAACGGGCACATGCCCTGTCGATCAACGCGCTCAAGCGTGGGCTGGTGCCGAAAGTCAACGTCCCCGTCGACGACCGGCTGCGCCTGCGGGTCGCCGGCATCGCCTTCCCCAACCCGCTCGGCCTCGCCGCCGGCTACGACAAGAACGCCGAGGTGCCGGACGCAGCCCTCAGGCTCGGCTTCGGCTTCGCGGAAGTCGGCACGCTGACGCCGCAGCCGCAGGAGGGCAATCCCCAGCCACGTGTCTTCCGGCTGGAGAAGGCGCATGCGATCATCAACCGCCTCGGCTTCAACAACGAAGGCCATGTCGAAGCGGCCGGACGCCTTGAGGCGCGGCTCCGCAAACCCGGCATCATCGGCGTCAATGTCGGCGCCAACAAGGATTCGCCCGACCGGATCGCCGACTATGTCGAGGGGGTGAACCGCTTCGAGGCGCTTGCCCACTACCTGACGATCAACATCTCCTCCCCGAACACGCCGGGACTACGCGCGCTCCAGGGCGGCTCGGACCTCGACCGCCTGCTCCACGCCGTGGTCGCCGCGCGCGACGGCTACGCCGCCCTCTCCGCCACCGGGCGCAAGCCGCTTTTCGTCAAGGTGGCCCCGGATCTCGGGCCGGGCCAGGTCGAGGAGATCGCCGAGGCGGTGATGAAGCGCGGCGTCGACGGGCTGATCGTGTCGAACACCACTCTGAGCCGTGCGGATCTCGAGGCCGAACCGCACCGGCACGAGGCCGGAGGACTGTCCGGGCGCCCCCTGATGACGCCGTCGACCTACGTTCTGGCGCGCTTCCGCAAGGTGCTCGGCCCGGATTTCCCGCTGATCGGCGTCGGCGGCGTCGACAGCGCGGCGACCGCGGTGCACAAGATCGAGGCGGGCGCGGACCTCGTGCAGCTCTACACGGGTCTCATCTTCGGCGGACCCGAGCTGCCGACCCGCATTCTCGCAGGGATGCTCCGGCACCTCGACCGCACCGGCACACGGCACATCGCCGACATCCGCGACACGCGGCTGGACGAGGTGCTGGCGTCCCCGCCGCCCGGCATGGGCTGATCAGCCAGGGCTGCCGTGGAGCAGCCGTCAGGCGACCCAGCAGCCCGCCAATGCCGGCGAGGCAAGGAAGCTCGCAGGCGGGCGTGACACCGGCGGCGGATCGAAGACGCCTTCCTCCAGATAGCGCATGATGCGCAGGACATCGCTGCGCACGAAAGGCTTGGGCAGGATGCCGTGGCCGCCCGCGAAATCCTCGGGTACCTTGCGCGGGTTGCCCGTGACGAAGACCACGAAGGCATCCGGCCACGCTTCCCGGATGTAGGTGCAGGCGTCGATGCCGTTCGAGCCCTCGGCGAGATGCACGTCGACGAACGCGACGTCCGGCCGTGCCTCGACCGGGACGGCCTGAAGCAGGCGCAGGCAGCTCGCCTCCCCGACGACCTGATGTCCGGCGTCCTCGATCATAGCTTCCATGTCCATGGCGAGAAGGGCCTCGTCCTCCACGATCAGGAACTTCAGGGGGGCACGCATCGCACTCATCCTTGGTTGCCGGTCATGAGGCTACCGGGAAGCGTATGGAGACATGCGTGCCGGGCGCTGCTCCATCCCACTCGGTGTCCGCGCCGATCTGCCGGGACAGCCGTGCGACGAGCGAGCGGCCGACCGATCCGTCGAGCGCGATGTCCGGGTCGAAGCCCGGCCCGTCGTCGCGCAGGTCGATCAGCGCATGCCCGTCGAGATGTCGCACGCCGAGCCGCAATTCTCCGCCTCTGCCGTCATAGGCATGCTTGACGGCGTTGGTGATCAACTCGTTCAGGATCAGCCCGACCGGGGCCGCTTGGTCGGCGGCGATGTGGACTCCATCACAGTCGCTCCTCAGGACGATGTCGGAGCGGCCGCTGGCACCCAGCACGTCCTCGGCCAGGCTCTCGGCGAACGCCCCGAGGTCGAAGCGGGTGATGTCCTCACTCTGGTAAAGCCGGCGGTGGACGGCCGCGAGGGCATCCACCCGCTCCAGCATGTTCTCCAGCGTCCTGCGGACGGTCGGGTCGGGCAGCGAGCGCGACTGCAGGCGCAGCAGCGAGCCGATCATCGTCAGATTGTTCTTCACGCGGTGATCCACCTCGTGAAGCAGCAGGGTCTTGGCCTCCAGCGCAGCTTCGAGATCTTGCGTGCGCGCCTTCACCTCGGCCTCGACGATCTCCTTCTGTCGTGCCAACGCCTGTTCCGTCTCGACCCGCGCGGTCATGTCGAGCTGCGAGGCAAAGAAGAACTGCACGTTCCCGTCGTCGCCGCGCACCGGGCTGACATAGAGCGAATTCCAGAACGGCGTCCCGTCCTTGCGGTAGTTCAGCAGGTCGACGTTGATCGACGTCTCCGCCTCGACTGCCGCGCGCACCGATGCGATCGCGGCGCGATCCGTGTCGGGTCCCTGCAGAAAACGGCAATTGTGACCGATGATCTCGTTGCGCCCGTAGCCGGTGAGGTTCTGGAACGCCTTGTTGGCGAAGACGATCGGATTGTCGTCCTGACGCGGATCCGTGATGATCATCGACATGCGCGTGCCGCGGATGGCCGCCGCGAAAGGATCGCCGCGCCCCTGCTCGTGGCCGATCATCTCCGTCAGATGCCAGTCGTCACGCTGCTTCATGTCGAGGGAACCACCAGGATGGGCGAAAAGGATGGACAGAGGACAAAGCCTTGCAAGTTCGGTGGTCGCCTAACGTGATGGCAGGAGATTCTGTTCCTTCTTCGCAATGCGCTGCGAGAGCGCACTATTCCGTGATCCGCAGGTGATTTGCCGGCGGCGACGCCGCCTTCGTCCCCGGTTCCGCGAAGGTCTGCGCCCGCCGCGCCGGAAGCAGGGCCAGCAGGCTGAAGCCGCGCGTCCCGAGAAAGACCAGCATCGCCAGCCAGAGCCCGTGATTGCCGTATTTCGCGCCGAGGCCATAGGCGGCGCAAGCGAAGACGACGAAGGACACGATCATCATGTCCCGCATCGTCCGGGACCAGGTGGCGCCGATGAACACGCCGTCCATGATGAACGCGAGCGCGCCTGCGAGCGGCGTCAGCGCCGCCCAGGCGAGATAGGTGCCGGCCGCATGGCGCACCGCCGCGTCGGTGGTGAGGAACGCGACAAGTGCGTCTCCCGTCGCGAGGAAGAATGCAGACAGAAGCAGCGAAAGGCCGAGGCCCCACGCGACCGTCAACCGCAGGGTCCGGTCGAAGGCCGGGCGGTAGCGTGCTCCCACCGATCGGCCCACGAGTTGTTCGGCCGCCGTCGCCATGCCGTCGAGGAAATAGCCGCCGACCAGGAAGAGGTTCATCAGGATGCCGTTCGCGGCGAGGATGAGCGCGCCGGACTGCGCGCCGAGCCGCGCGAACAGCACGAAAGCGCCGAGCAGGCAGAACGACCGGATCATGATGTCGCGGTTGACGGCGATCATCCGCAGGAAGCCATGACGGTCCATGATCGCCCGGCGTGACGGACGGTCCCTGCGATCGAAGCCACGGACGACGATCCACAGTCCGGCAAACGCGCCCACCGCCTCGCCGCACACGGTGCCGAGGGCAACGCCCACGACCCCTCCTTCCAGCACCAGGCCGAACAGGATCGACAGGCCGATATTCGTGCCGTTGACGACGATCTGGAGGGCAAGTCCCAGAGCGCCCTGCCCCCGTCCCAGCACATGGCCGAGGATCGCGTAGTTGAGCAGCGCGAAGGGCGCCGAGAACATCCGCACGAAGACATAGAAGCCGACCGTCCCGGCGACCGCCTCCCCGGGCGAGACCGCGAGCAGGCCGAGGAACGTGACCAGCGGCTCGGCCAGGATCAGCGCCAGCCCGATGACGAGCGCGAGGGCGAGCGCACGCCAGAACACCGCCTGCACCTCCCTGCCGTCGTCGGCGCCGACGGCCTGCGCCGTAAGCCCGGTCGTACCCGAACGCAGGAAGTTGCAGGTCGCGAAGGCAAAGTCGAAGATCAGCGCGCCGACGGCAAGACCGCCGAGCGCCTCGGCACCGCCGATCCGCCCGACCACGGCCGTGTCGGTCAGGCCGAGCAGCGGCGTCGTCAGGAACGCCAGCGTCATCGGCAGGGTGATCCGCCAGACGTCGCGATGACCGACGGCGAACGGCCTCACGCGCGGCGCCGAACCGCCTGAAGCTGCCTCCCGCTGTTCCGGATCGTCCTGCCCGCGCTGCATCGATGCTCGGTGGCACCGTCACGGGACCGGCGCAAGCGAAAGCTGCGCAGTCGGCCCCCGCGTCCTATCTTGCAGGAGCATGCGCGTGCCCATCATCCATCATCCCGCCTTCGACGCACATTTCGACGAGGCGCATCGCTTCCCGATGTCGAAATTCAGCCGGATCGCCGAGATCCTGGTCGAGGACGGCGTCGTTCCGGCCGGCGGCTTCCACGTGCCGGCGCCGGCGCTCCCGTCCTGGCTGCGGCTCGCGCACGACCCGCTCTATGTCGAGCAGGTGCTTCGCCAGAGGGTGCCCGCCGCCATGGAGAAGGCGATCGGCTTCGCGGTGGACGAGCGGGTATCCATGCGCTCGCGCTGCGCGACGGGCGGTACGGTACTGACCGCGCGGCTGGCGCTCGCCGTCGGGCTCGCCTGCAGCACGGCCGGCGGCAGCCACCACGCCGGGCGGGCCGGCGGTGCCGGCTTCTCGGTCTTCAACGACGTCGCCGTGGCCGCCGCCGTCCTGCTGGCCGGCGGCGATGCGGCCCGGATCCTCGTCGTCGACTGCGACGTGCACCAGGGCGACGGCACGGCGCGGATCTTCGCAGACGAGCCCCGCGTGTTCACGCTGTCGCTGCATGGGGCCAGGAACTACCCGGCGGAAAAGGCGCAGTCGGACTGGGACGTGGCGCTGGCGGATGATACCGGCGACGCCGCCTATCTGGAGGCGCTGCGATCGGCCCTGCGCACCGCCCATCAGGCCGCGCGGCCGGATTTCGTGTTCTACAATGGCGGCGTCGATCCGCATGCGCAGGATCGGCTGGGCCGGCTGGCCTTGAGCGATGCGGGTCTTGCCGAGCGCGACCGCACCGTCATCGGCTTCTTCCGCGACCGTGCGGTTCCGGTCGCCGCGGTCCTCGGCGGCGGCTATTCGCGCGACATCGACGCGCTCGCCCGCCGCCATACCATCCTGCACCGGGTTGCACAGGAGTTCGGCTGAGCAGCGGCGGAACGCGGCCGCTACCTCAGCGGCGCCCCATGCTGAGCAGCCGGGACAGGAGGAACACCGGGATGACGATCGCCGCACCGAGCAGGAAATAGTCGAGCGCCCGGTCGAGCGAGCCGAAGACGTTGATCCAGAGCCAGTCGAACAGATCCACGAACCAGTCGACGATGTCCCACGGGCTGAAGGAGAACCATGACAGGATCAGCCCGACCGCGATGGAAAGCAGCACGAGGCGCACCGCCACGCTGAGCGGCGATCCCCCGAGAAACCTGTTGACCCGTTCCGACATGTCCGCCTCCGCGCTGCGCGTCCCCTGGCGGGGCAGGTAAGCGGGCAGGATGCGCGGCGCAAGCGGCGCGTCACGCCGGCAGCATCGCCTGCAGCGTTTCCAGCCGGTCGGCCTCGAAGGCCGGCTTGTCCCATCGCAGCCGCGACACGCGCGGAAAGCGCATTGCCACGCCGGACTTGTGCCGGCTGGACCGCGCCAGACCCTCGAAGGCAACCTCGATGACCAGCCCATGGTCCGGCTCGGCGCGGACCGAGCGGACCGGTCCGAAGCGCTCCACCGTGTTGTCGCGCACATATTTGTCGAGTTGCTTCAGTTCCTCGTCGGTGAAGCCGAAATAGGCCTTGCCCACCGGCACCAGCTCGAGATCGTCCTCCGGGCCGGTCCACACGCCGAACGTGTAGTCGGAATAATAGCTGGAGCGCTTGCCATGGCCGCGCTGGGCATACATCAGCACCGCATCCACCAGATGCGGGTCCTTCTTCCACTTGAACCAGGGCCCTTTCGGCCGCCCCGGCACATAGGTGGAGTCCCAGCGCTTCAGCATCAGGCCCTCGATGACCGGATGCGGCGGCTCCTGGCGGAGAGGGAAGAGGTCCTCGAAGCCCTCGAAGGGCACCAGCGGCGAGAGATCGAAGCGCGACGGGTCAAGGTCCGCGAGGAACCGTTCCAGACGCCTGCGCCGCTCGGCGAAGGCAAGCCCGCGAAGGTCTTCGCCGTCCTCCTGCAGCAGGTCATAGACACGCAGGAAGACCGGATAGCGCTTCAGCACGGCAGCGGCGACCGTCTTGCGGTTCAGCCGCTGCTGCAGGTCGGAGAAGGTACCGACGACGATGTCGTCGCGCGGCGCGCCCGGATGCTCGACGACCCGCGGCTTGCCGGACTTGCCAGCCACGGGCAGGGCGACGGGCCGGGCGACGAGGAGTTCACCGTCCAGCGTGCCGTCATAGGTCATGAAGTCCACGAGATCCGGGAAGGCGCCCGAGATGTCGTCGCCCGTACGCGAGTAAAGCCGGCGGACGCCGCGCTCCGCGGTCGCCTGTACGCGGATGCCGTCCCACTTCCATTCCGCCGCGTAGGCGCCGGGCTCGATCCTCGCGAAGTCAGCCTCCTCCAGCGGGTGCGACAGCATGACGGGACGGAACGGCGCGGCCGCCGCCGATTCCGGCTTTTCCGCGCGCCCTTCCAGCCAGGCGAAGAGCGGCTCGTAGGGCGGCTCGAGCCCGTGCCACAATTCCTCGATAGCGGCGATGTCCTTCTCGCCGAAATCAGCCAGGGCCTGCTTGGCAAGGCGCGCCGAGACGCCGATGCGCATCGCGCCGGTGACCAGCTTAAGAAGCGCGTAGCGCCCGGACGAGTCCAGCCGGTCGAGCCATGCGGCGATCAGCAGCGGGCCCTGCTGGCGCGTCGCCTGATCGAGCGCACCCACCACCTCCGACAGGGTCGGCGGCTCGACGGACGCGCGCGCCCCGTCGTGCGGGGCCGGCCAGACCAGCGCGATCGTCTCGGCGAGATCGCCCACATAATCGTAGGAATAGCCGAACAGCACCGCGTCCATGCGCTCGGCCATCAACGCCCGGAGCATGGCGGGCTTGACGCTGGATATGTCGAGGCCGCCGGTGATCGCCGCCAGCGCGTAGCCCCGCTCGGGATCGGGCACCGCGGCGAAGAAATCCCTCAGAAGCCGCAGCTTGCCGTTGCGAGCGGGCGTCAGCACCAGTCGGTCGAGAAGTTCGGCGAAACGCTGCATGTGCCTCCGGCGGCAGTGACATCGCCGGCGCAGATAGCGCGCCGCGCTGCGCGGTCACCGGCAGGCCTTGCCCGGGAGCGTCACCCGGCCGCGGCCGCGGGCAGGACGCGCGCGCCGCGGATGCCGCGATGGCGCAGATGATGGCGCGCGGTGAAGAGCGTGTCGGCGTCCATCCCCGGCTCGCGCCGGAGCCACTCCAGATAGGCATCGGGCACGCGCGCCAGATCGACGCCCTTGTAGCGGCCGAAGCGGAAGCGGGCGAGCAGCGCCGGCTCCCGCGAGACCTTCTCCGCCCGCTCGAGAAAGTCGGCGAGATCGGCGCAGCGCGGCAGCAGCGTCGCGGTGATGGCGCGCAGCAGCAATGCCGTGCAGGCGGCGTCGTAGAGCGCGCGGTGCGGGTGCTCACCGGCCAGCAGCGGCGCCACGGCCCCGAGATCGATCGGCACGTATTTGACGAGGCTCTGCAGCCCGTGCGCCGGCAGCGCCGGAAACGCCCGCAGCGCCAGCTTGTGCGTGCACAGCCAGCGCCCGGTCAGCCGCAGCCGCGAGCGGTCGAACTCGGCGCGCTGCGCGGCGTAGAACGGCGCGCCGGCGAATGCTTTCAGCGCCTGTGCAAAGGGCGGCGCGCCCGCCAGCATCGCGTCGCTGATCCGGTGGACCTTGCGGGCATGCGGGTTGATCACCGCGCCGCCCGGGTCGCAGAAGCTGCGCATCGGGTTGGCGATCTCGCCGCTCGACAGATCGATATCCACCGAGCCGATCTCGATCACCGCGTCCTCGGACAGCTTCTGGCCGGCCGTCTCGGTGTCGATGACGCGGATGATCGGGCGCGGCGGCTCGTCGAACAGCGAGAGGGTCGTCTGGGCGGGCGGGAACAGGTCGGTCATCGAACCGTAAGATCGGACCTGCGGTGCTGCCGTGCAAGTTGCAGGGGATACAGGACGATCCCCGGAAACGCCGATCCCCGGCCGAACCTGCCCTGCCCTCGCTCCGCCGCTCCGTTCCTTCTCCCGCTCCACCACCCCACCGCTCCAAAGCCCTACAGCTCTACCACCTCACTGCCCTCTGCCTCCGTCACGACGATCGCGGCGCCCGCTGCCCTTTGCCGCTTGAATACGGCGGCGATTGCCGCTATCAGAGCCCGGTTCGCGGGCGAGAGCCTTGCGCGGGCCGCTTTAGCTCAGGTGGTAGAGCACATCATTCGTAATGATGGGGTCGCAGGTTCGAGTCCTGCAAGCGGCACCAGATCCCCGGGAAACGGACTTACTGGTGCTGGGCACGGCTGGTCCGTCCCTGACGACGGGGCAGCAGCACGCGTCAGGCAATGAGCCGCGTCACGCCACGAGCACTGCCCGTGGCTGCCTCTCGACGAGCCCGAACCGTCGCCCTCGCCCGATCCACGGGTGCGCACGAAGCTCAGAGCCTCGTGCCGCTCCGTTCCGTGGGCGCGGCAGCAGGCGGAACGGCATCGCGTCGCCGGCGCCAGTTGCGCGATTCACGCCGTCCGGTGCCGAAGAGTTCGTGCGAGAAGGGCTCCGGCGTCCACAGCGCCCGCCGCAGGGCCTCGGCTTCCTGGCGCTCCGAGGCGGTGCGATCCCAGCTTGGGCGCTGCTCGCCCGGCCTGTCCGGCTC
>DASYHY010000221.1:0-10956 GCA_036252795.1 Aurantimonas sp.
CGCCTTGCCCTGGTCCGACAGGTGCTCGATCGTCTCGAACGACACGACGACATCCGCCGAGGCGTCGGGCACCGGAATCTCGGCTGCGTCGGCGCAGATGAAGCGAAGGTTGCCGGCCTCATAGCGCGCCGTGGCGTGATCCACGGCGTCCTGTGCAACGTCGACGCCGATCACCGATCGGGCCCGGCTGGCCAGCATGGAGGAACCGAACCCCTCGCCGCATGCGACATCGATGACGTCGAGGCCCTCGACCGTCGCCAGCGCCCAGGCGTAGCGATGCATGTGTTCCTGCCGGATCTCGCCGACAAGCTCCGGAAGATAGCGTTCCCCGGTGAATGTCAGGGCAGGCACGTCGGCCACTGCCTGTTGCGGCCGTGGGTTGCTCATAGATGACTCCGTCCTCGCGGTCGTTCATGGCGGTTTCGTTGGGGCAAGTCGTGTGTCCTACCGACAGGCCGAGATGGCCAGGGCGGCGGGATAGGCGACGGAAGCGATCGTCACACGCGCGAATCCCGCCTCGAAGAAGCTGGTCCAGGCATCGGCGCCGAACTCGGTCTGAACAGCATAGTCGTCGCCCCCTTCCGACGGGCTTCCGTGATAGCTCTTCGGGAGGCCGTCACGTCCGCGGGACAGCCGCCCGACGATGATCGGCACAGTGCAGCAAAGGACACCCCCCGGTTTGAGCACACGCCGACATTCCGTCAAGGCGTGAACCGGATTGGGGACATGCTCCAGCGTATCAGAATGCGTGACGATGTCGAATGTGTGGTCCCCCCAGGGCAGGGATGCGCGCGGAGCCTTATCGGGACCAGCCATATCATTCCTCACGCGCGAGCTATTCGACCGACAGCTTGATCGCCTGCATCGGGATGCCGAGCAGACCCTGGCGGAAGTGCCCGCCATGGGCATGGAAAATCAGCGCATCATCCACCCAATGATGTTGCACGTGATCCTCCTGGGTGCCCTCCGCGAAGGCTGCATTTACCGAGTAGTCTCCCTCGGGAAGATAAGGCATCTGGAAGACGAAAGACGCGACGACTTCCATGCCTTCCGCCACATCAAGCGGGCTGTCCATGTATGTCAGAAAGGTATTGTCGCCGAACAGGTTCTGACCCAGTTTATCGCGCACGTAGAACCCGATGATTGCCCCGGTAATATTGGTTTCAGCACGGCAACGCACCTGCAACGTAACGTCTTCGCCGCCTTCCAATACCGGCTTGTCGGCTCCATCCGAGCCGCGAAATTTCACATCGACTATCGTCCCACCGCGTTTACCATAGGACGGAGCCTCGGGGTCGAACTCGAACACCTCCAGGACGTTGCGCTTGTCGGACTCGCGAAGCAGTTCGTGGCGGAAGTCGCGCTGGGCTGGCTTCGGCGCCTCCCTGCGGCGACCGGCGATCTTGAAGCCGCCGCCGTCCCGCTCTTCGGCGAGGGCAGCCTGATAGGCGAGGCCGATGTCCTTGGCCGCGCCCTCCGCGCGAACCTGGCCTTTGTCCAGCCAGATCGCCCGGTCGCAGAGCGCATTCACCGAACCCGTGTCGTGCGACACGAAGAGCAGCGTTCCGTTCTCCTTGAACTTGCGGATGTAGCGCATGCATTTCTGCGTGAATGCCGCGTCTCCCACCGAGAGAGCCTCGTCGACGATCAGAACGTCCGCGTCGACATGGGCGGCGACGGCGAAGGCAAGCCGGGCGAACATGCCGGAGGAATAGGTCTTGACGGGCTGCTCAATGAAATCGCCGATGCCGGAAAAATCAACGATGCTCTGGTAGCGCTCGTCGACTTCCTCGGCGGTGAGGCCGAGAATCGTCCCGGAAAGCTGGACGTTCTCGCGCCCGGTGAACTCCGGGTTGAAGCCGGCCCCGAGCTCCAGGAGCGGCGCGACCCGCCCGCTCACGCCGATGCTGCCGACGGTCGGCCGCAGCGTTCCGGCGATCACCTGCAGCAGCGTCGACTTTCCCGAACCGTTGCGACCGACGATGCCGACGGTCTCGCCGCGCCTGATGGTCAGGTCGACGTTCTGGAACGCCCAGTATTCTTCGAAGTACTTGCGCCACCGAAACAGCATCTGCTTCAGCCGGTCCTCCGGCCTGGCGTAGATCAGATACGCCTTGCCGAGGCTGCTGGCTTCGATCGCGATCTCAGAGGACATCGGCGAACGCCTTCTTGGTGCGCAGGAACCACCACGATCCCGCGGCGAAGACCAGGATCGATGCCAGCAGGTAGCCGCCCCAGGCGAGCGGGTCGGGCAGCCGGCCCCAGAAGATCACGTCCTGCGCGAACAGGACGCCCAACGTCAGCGGGTTCAGCAGCATCAGGCTGCGATAGGCCTCCGGGACGACCGAGAGCGGATAGAAGACCGGAGCGAGAAAGAGCAGTGCGGCCGTCAGGATCGGCATGACCTGCTTCAGGTCGCGCAGGAAAACGCCGAGCGACGACAGCAGATAGACGATCCCGAGCGTCATCAGCATCACCGGCAGCAGCACGATCGGCAGGAACAGGATCGTGGCCGGCGGCAGCCCGTGGAACAGCAGGAACACCGCGAGGAAGACGGCCAGGGTGATCACCATGTTGATCAGCGCGCTGATCAGCGCGACGAAGGGCAGGACTTCCAGCGGGAAGACCACCTTCTTGACGTAGGACACGTTCTCCATGATCAGCCCCGGAGAGCGCGACAGCGGCTCGGACAGAATGCCGAAGACCATCAGGCCCGAGAACAGCACGAGCGGAAAGCCGTAATCGGCCAGAACGCCCGGCTGCTCGGGACGGACCCAGCGGGCGTTGAAGATCCCGCCGAAGACGAAGGAGTAGATTCCCAGCATTGCAAGGGGCATGATAGCAGCCCAGAAAACGCCGAGGAAGGAGCCGCGGAAGCGCGCTTCGATCTCGCGGCGGGCCAGACGCCAGGTGAGAACCCGGTTCGTCCAGACGATCGAAAACATTGAGAACATTCAATAGCCCGTGCTGCACCGTCCGGCGGGAATCCGGGGGCTTATCGCACTCGGTACCCGGAAGATAAAGCCGGAAAATGGCCCCGGGATGCCGGCGGCTACAGCGTGCCTCTTCGCTGATCTCGCCTCCGACGATCGAATGACCCGCCTCCAAGTCGCGTTGCACCCTTTTGTGCAGACGGCTTGCACCGTCGCGCCCCTCTTCATCACCGTCAGATTGTTCCACGGCGTGCCGCAGTACGCTCGTTCGTCGATGGCCGACCGATCGCATGAGCTCTCGACGTCCTGCAGCGGCTGATACCCCGGGGGCCGGCTGGCGATGTGGCGGCGCGCAACGGAAACCTGTATGCTGCACCCACCCGATTTTCGGCACGCTGGTACCCTGCAAGATGACCACCAAGATGTCCAAGAGCCTGTCGCGTATGGTGCTCTCGCGTGGTGCCGCCTGGCTCCACGACACGCTGATGGGCGTAGTTGCCCTGCTTCTCTCGCTGGCGCTTCGGCTCGACAGGGAGCAGTTCTTCCAGGATCTGCCGACCTACATCGCCGCGGCCGCCGTCTTCGGCATGGTCGTGGGGATGGTCGGGTTCGTCGTCGGAATGAACCGGGGTATCTGGCGCTATGCTTCGCTCCTTGATTTCGGGGCGATCGCCAAGACCGCCACGATCGCGGTTTGCCTGTTCATCGTCTTCCACTTCATGCTGGTTCGGCTGGAATCGATCCCGCGTTCCGTGCCGATCATCGCCTGGGCGTTCCTGATCATCCTTCTCGCCGCGCCGCGGGCCGCCTACCGCAGCTACCGCAACCAGCGGGACCGCAAGCGCGATACCGAGAAGACGACGAAGAGCGGCAAGCGCGTCCTGCTCGTCGGGGCGAGCGATACCGCGGACGCCTTCATCAAGGCCACCGAGGAAGGCCACCGGTCGCGCTTCGAGGTTCTGGCGATCATCGACGAGCGCGGCCGTCGCTCCGGCCGCTTCATGAGGGGTATCCCGATCGTCGGGACACTCGATGCCGTGGATGAAACCGTCGCCCGTTTCGAGGCGCAGGGGCGCCGGCCCGATGCGGTCGTTCTCACCCGCTCCCGCCAGGAGTTCGCCCGCCACGCACGACTGGAGGATCTGGTCGAACTGGCGGGCCGCTTGAAGCTCGAGCTCCTCTGCCTGCCGGACATGTTCGACATGCAGGACCTCGATGCGGTTTCCAACGTGCGTCCGATCAAGCTCGAGGACCTGCTGCAGCGCCAGCCGCTGCACCTCGACGTGGCGCCCGTCGCAGCGATGATCCGGAACCGCACGATCCTGATCACCGGAGCGGGGGGCTCGATCGGGTCGGAACTGGCCCGGCAGGTCGCGGCGCTGGAGCCGAGCACCTTGGTCCTGGTGGATGCCAGCGAGTTCCTGATCTACTCGATCGAGCGCGAATTGCGTCACAGCCATCCGCGGGTGAGGCTGCACGCGGTGCTGTGCAACGTTCGCGAGCGCGACAGCATCGCTCAGGTCATCGATGCCGCGCAGCCGTCGGTCATCTTCCATGCCGCGGCGCTGAAGCACGTGCCGATCGTCGAGGCCCGGCCGCTCGAGGGCCTGCACACCAACGCGATCGGAACGCGGAACGTGGCGGAGGCGGCCGCAGCCGCCGGAGTCGAGGCGATGATCCTCGTGTCGACCGACAAGGCCGTCCGGCCCTGGAACGTGATGGGCGCGAGCAAACGCCTCGCCGAGATGTTCTGCCAGGCGATGGACCTCAATGGCGGCGAACGGAACACCCGGTTCATCACCGTGCGCTTCGGCAATGTCCTGGGGTCCGCGGGATCGGTGATCCCGCTCTTCGAGAAGCAGCTGAAGGAAGGGGGCCCGCTGACCGTCACCCACCCGGAGATCGAGCGCTACTTCATGACGATCCCCGAGGCCTGCCTGCTGATCCTGCAGTCCGCGGCCTACAGCCTGCGCCACCGCGAGCAGCGGGGCAGGATCTTCGTGCTCGACATGGGCGCGCCGGTGAAGATCGCCGATCTCGCGCGCAACGTCATCCGGCTCTCAGGCCTGCAGCCCGACACCGACGTGAAGATCCTCTATACGGGCCTGCGGCCGGGCGAGAAGCTCTTCGAGGAGTTGTTCGGCGCGGACGAACTCACCGACCGCACCGGCATCGCCAACATCCTGGCAGCGTTCCCCCGGCCGATCGAATGGCGCCTGGTGCAGCGGATCTTCGATCAGATGGAGGAGATGATCCGCGATCATGACCTGCCGGGCGCGATCCGCCTGTTGAAGTCCACCGTCCAGGAGTTCCGGCTGAGCCAGGAAATCCAGGCGATGATCGAAGACGAAGGTGTCAAGCCGCTGCTGCTCACTGTGCCAAGCGCGACGAGCGACACGGACGACTGACCGCGATCGGAAGCAAGGCGGCTCCCGCCGCAGGCCTGCGAGACCCCCGACTGGACCGCGGCGGCGCGCTTGATCAGGCTGCCGACAACGCCGCGAGGCAGCGTCTGACGCCGTCCTGCCAGTCCGGCAGGGCATGGCCGAACACCGACACGAATTTTTGCGTGTCCAGGCGCGAGTTGGCTGGTCGCCTGGCCGGCGTCGGGTAGTCGGCGGTGGTGATCGGCTCGACGGCGGCGGTGGGGCCGCCGCGGCGGGCGGATTCGGCGAAGATTGCCTCGGCGAACTCGGCCCAGCTCGTCTCGCCCGTCGCCACCATATGGAAGACGCCGCGCCAGTCCCGTGCCTGCGGGGCTTCGACGAGCCGGCGGGCGACGACGGCAACGGCCTCGGCAATGTCGGGGGCGTAGGTCGGGGTGCCGTGCTGGTCGCCGACGACGCGCAGGCCGTCGCGATCGGCGGCCAGCCGCAGCATGGTCTTCAGGAAATTGGCGCCGTAGGGGCTGTAAACCCAGGCCGTGCGCAGGATGACATGCGCCGGATTGGCCTCGGCGACCGCGAGTTCGCCGGCGAGCTTGGAACTGCCGTAGACGCCGGTCGGTCCGGTCGGGTCGGTCTCGACATAGGGGTCCTGCTTGTCGCCCGCGAAGACGTAATCGGTGGAGAAGTGGATGACCGGCAGGTCCGCTGCCGCGGCGGCCGCTGCGACGTTGCGGGCGCCGTCCCGATTGACGCCGAAGGCCGCTTCGGACTCGCTCTCCGCCTTGTCGACGGCCGTGTAGGCGGCCGGGTTGACGATCACGGCGGGGCCGACGCGTTCGATCGCCCGCGTGACAGAGCTGACATCGGTGATATCGAGGTCCGGACGCCCGAGCGTGACGAATTCCAGCTGTGGCGATGCGAGGGCGGCGAGCGAGCGGGCGACCTGCCCCTCCTTGCCGGTAACCAGGACGATCGGCCGCATCAACCGGCCGCTTTCTGGCCGAGCCGTCCCCCCGAATAGCGCCCCTCGCGGATCGGGCGCCACCAGGCGGCATTGTCGATATACCAGCGCACCGTCTTCTCCAGTCCGGTATCAAAGGTCTCTTCGGCGCGCCAGCCGAGTTCGGTCTCGATCCGGCTGGCGTCGATCGCGTAGCGCAGGTCATGGCCGGGGCGATCGGTGACGAACTCGATCAACGAACGCCGGGACCGGCCGTCATCGAGCGGCGCGAGCCTGTCCAGCGTGTCGCAGATCGCTTCGACCACCTGAAGGTTGGTGCGCTCGTTGCGTCCGCCGATATTGTAGGAGCGGCCCGTCTCGCCCCTGGTGGCGACGATGGCCAATGCACGCGCATGATCCTCCACATACAGCCAGTCGCGGACGTTCTCGCCCTTGCCGTAGACCGGTAGCGGCCGTCCCTCCAGGCCGTTGAGGATGACCAGCGGGATCAGCTTCTCGGGAAAATGATACGGCCCGTAATTGTTCGAGCAGTTGGAGACCACGACGGGCAGGTGGTAGGTATGGTGCCAGGCCATGACCAGATGGTCCGACGACGCCTTGGACGCCGAATAGGGCGAGGACGGCGCGTAAGGCGTCTCCTCCGTGAACAGGCCGCTGTCGAGGGGCAGCTCGCCGAAGACCTCGTCGGTCGAGATGTGGTGGAAGCGGAAGCGATCACGACGTTCGCCGGTCAACGTGGCGTAATGGGCGCGTGCCGCCTCCAGGAGCTCGTAAGTGCCCACAATGTTCGTGCGGATGAAATCCGCCGGCCCGTCGATGGAGCGATCGACATGGCTCTCGGCCGCGAGATGCATGATCACGTCGATCTCTTCGGTCCGCAGGATGTTCGCGACGGTTTCGCGGTCCGCGATATCGGCCTTCACGAACGAGTAGCGATTGCTGCCGGAGACCGGATCGAGAGACGACAGGTTGGCCGCGTAGGTCAGCTTGTCGAGATTGACCACGCGGTGGTCGGTGTCGTTGATCAGATGACGACAGACGGCTGATCCGATGAAGCCGGCGCCGCCGGTGACGAGAATGTTCAAGGCCGAACTCCCCCTGCGTCATAGGTGAACGCCGTCGGCATGTCGCGGAGCATCGCCGCGTCCTTGTCCTTCGCCGACAGGACGGGCTGCCTGCCATCCAGCGGCCAGTCGATCCCGATGTCAGCATCGTCCCAGCGGATCGAGCGGTCATGCGCGGAAGAATAGGGCGCGGAGACCTTGTAGAGGACCTCCGTATCGGCCTCCAGCGTCAGGAAGCCGTGGGCGAAACCGGCCGGAACGAGAAGCTGGTTGAAGGCCGCGGCCGACAATTCCAGGCCGACCCACTGGCGGTATGTCGGCGACCCCTCCCTGAGGTCGACGGCGACATCGAAGATGCGCCCGCGCAGGACGCGCACGAGCTTGTCCTGGGCGAACGGCGGCAACTGGAAATGCAGCCCGCGAAGCGTTGACTGCGGTGCCGAATACGACTGGTTGTCCTGGATCCAGTCGATATCGATGCCGGCGGCCGCAAACCCGGCACGATTGAATGTCTCGGCGAAGAACCCGCGATCATCACCGAACTTCCTGGGCCGGATTTCGATGACTTCCGGGATGGCCAGAGGGCGAACATCAAGCATCAACGTCTCCAGGTCTTCCGCCATCGCGCAGGCGGGTGGCTTTTGCGCGATTTGGGCAGGTGACGCAAGTGCCGGCAACGAACTCCGAGGCGCGCCGAGCGGTGCGGTAACGGATTCGCCACCGCTGGCGTGCCGCGAAAAGCGGACTGGCAAAGGAAGCGCGATCGCTCTATGTGCGGCGCCGAGACAGGGGCGCGTCACAGGGGCGCGTCACAGGGGCGCGTCATTGGAGGACGGACCGGCATGAAAGGGATCATTCTCGCGGGGGGCAGCGGGACGCGGCTGCACCCGATGACCCAGACGACGTCGAAGCAGCTCCTGCCGGTCTACGACAAGCCGATGATCTACTACCCGCTGTCGACCCTGATGCTGGCCGGCGTGCGCGACATCCTGATCATCTCGACGCCGCATGACCTGCCCCGCTTCAAGGCCCTGCTGCAAGATGGCGAGCAATGGGGCATGCGCTTCAACTACGCGGAGCAGCCAAGGCCCGATGGCCTCGCCCAAGCATACATCATCGGCGAGGAGTTCGTCGCCGGCGAGAAATCGGTGCTCATTCTCGGCGACAATCTGTTCTACGGCCACGGCCTGCCCGATCTTCTCAAGAATGCGGCACAGCGCCAGGACATGGCGAGCGTCTTCGCCTATCACGTCGCAGACCCCGAGCGTTACGGCGTCGTCAGCCTCGGCCCGGACGGACGCGCCCTGTCGATCGAGGAGAAGCCTGCGCGGCCAGCCTCCAACTGGGCGGTCACCGGCCTTTACTTCTATGACGGCCGAGCGCCGGAGATCGCACGAGGACTGAAGCCTTCGGCGCGTGGGGAACTCGAGATCACCGATCTGAACCGAATCTACATGGAAGAGGGCAAGCTGGCTGTCGAGACGATGGGGCGGGGCTTTGCATGGCTCGACACCGGGACACCGGACTCGCTTCTGGAAGCGGCGGAATTCGTGCGGACCTTGGAACATCGCCAGGGATTCAAGATCTGCTGCCCTGAGGAGATCGCGTTCGCGAACGGGTTCATCGGAGCAGACGAACTGCGCGAACTCGGCAAGAAGCTGGGCAAGAGCACCTACGGCCAGTATCTCATCCGGTGCTCCGACGGCTTCGTGTGACGTCTGAGGGATCGCCGGCCGAGCCGCATCGGCCGCTTCGCCCCGAGGCACGTTCGATCGTGGCAGGCGTCACCATCTTCCGGCCCGAGCCAGGACAATTACGCGACCTGATGCAGCGCCTCGCCGAGGAGGGGCTGGAAGTTCTCGTCCATGTCGACGGCCCGACCGGCCACGCGATCGATGCGGATCTGCTCAGCGAGCTCCAGACGGCGCGGGGCGTCACTGTCTTTCAGGCGCCCGTCAACAGGGGGATCGGCGCCGGCCTCAACGCGCTGGCACAGGCTGCCCGTACCGCCGGCTTTCGCAAGATCCTGTTGTTCGATCAGGATTCGGCACCCCTGCCGGGACTCGCCTTCCGCCTCGAACATGCCTTCGATTTTCTGCTCGATGCCGGCGCCCGTCCTGCCGTCGTCGGACCTCGCCCCGTCGCCGCGTCCGGCGAGACGAGCAAGCCGCCGCGCTACTCGAAGCGGCCCCGGATCGCTGCGGTCGGCAACCTGCGCCCCGTGAACTACGTGATCAGTTCCGGCAGTCTCGTCAGCCTTGACGCGATCGATGCCGTCGGCGATTTTCGCGACGACTATTTCATCGATGCGATCGATACCGAATGGTGCTTCCGCGCCTGGCATCGGGGCCGGTCGGTCTGGAGCGACGATCGTCTGGAAATGCCCCATCGGGTCGGCAGCGGCGTGGTCCGCTTCGGCCCGTTGCGGTTTCCGCAGCAGAGCGAAGCGAGGATGATCACCTACTTGCGCAACCAGTCGCATGGCCTCCGGCTTCCGCACGTGCCGCTGCGCTGGAAGGTGCGCTTCATAGCCTACGCGCCATTGCAGGCAGCCGCCTATGTCGCGCGGGCCCCCCGGAAGCGGCGTTCCGCCTCGCGGTTCCTTCGCGCGATCAGCGATGGCCTTCGCGCCCGACTGGGACCAATCAAGTAGATGCCGGAAATCGACAAGTCTTCGCCCATCCTCCGCGAAGACCATAAGATCGGCCCGACGGTGGTGTTCGTGCACGTCCACTATGCCGACGTCTGGGAGGCAATGGCTGCACAGGTCGCCGCCTGCATGCCGGGGCCGTTCCGTCTCGTCCTGACCTCGTCGCTGCCGCCCCGGTCGCTGGCCGTCCCGCCAACGCCGCTGCTCCTCGAGACCAGGATCATCGAAACGGAGAACCGCGGACGGGACATCCGGCCCTTCCTGACGGCCCTCGGCCAGACCGACGATTTCTCGATCGGTCTGAAGCTCCACACCAAGCGCTCGACGCACCGGCTCGACGGGGACAAGTGGCGCGAGTCCATCGTGAATTCGCTGCTTCCGTCCCGGCAGGGCGTCACCGCGATCATCGATGCGATGGCAGACGATCCGCGGATCGGCCTCGTCGCGCCGCAGGGTGGCCTTCTGTCGATCCGGCCATGGATTGGCCGGAACGAGCCCGGAATGCGGGCCGTCGCATCCAGGATCGAGGTCGGACTCGCCGACAGGTCTCTTCGGAACGGCCATTTCGTGGCAGGCTCGATGTTCTGGTTCCGGCGCGATGCGGTCGCCGATTTCACCGATCTGCAGCTTCTGCCTCTCTTCGAGACCGAGGCAGGCCAGGTCGACGGCACGCTGGCCCATGCGGCGGAGCGTCTGTTCGCCCTGCTCGCCGAGACCCGCGGCTGCGTCACGCTGCCCGTCGATGCGCTGCCGGATGCTCATCCCGACATGACCTTACGCGAGCTTCAGGCGCTTTCGCGCTCCACTGTCGACAGGGACAATCCCCACCTGCGACCTCTGCCGCTTCTCTTTCGCACGGTCGACCGTTACCTGCCCTTCGCCAAGACCGTATACGGCCGTCTGCACCCCGGCATCCGCGGTGCCGTTCGCAAGCTCCTGCTGCGCGGCCCTTCGAGCGGGA
>DASYHY010000222.1:0-4380 GCA_036252795.1 Aurantimonas sp.
GATGTTCGGGCACGAGGCGCGGCGCATCTTCGGGCATAACACCGTGTCGATGTTCATCGGCACCATCCCGATGGGCCTCGCGACGATCATCAACGGCTGCCTCGCCTTCGGCATCGCACGGTTCGGGAATGGCATCGTACCGGTCGCACACGTCCTGTGGTGGATCGACGTCGCCATGTCGCTCGCCTGTGGCGTCCTGATCCCGTACATGATGTTCACCCGTCACGAGCACAGCCTGGACGGCATGACCGCGGTATGGTTGCTGCCGGTCGTCGCTGCCGAAGTGGCGGGCGCCAGCGGCGGGCTGCTCGCGCCGCATCTGACCGATCCTCACGCGCAGCTAGTCACGCTTGCGACCTCCTATGTGCTGTGGGCCTATTCGGTGCCGGTCGCGTTCGGCATCCTCGCCATCCTCATCCTGCGCATGGCGCTCCACAAGCTGCCGCATGAGAGCATGGCGGCGTCCTCCTGGCTGGCGCTGGGACCGATCGGCACGGGTGCTCTGGGCATGCTGGTGCTCGGGGCGGACGCGCCGGCGATCCTCGCGGCGCACGGGCTGGCCGGTGTCGGTACCGTCGCGGAAGGGATCGGCGTTGTGGCCGGACTCTGCCTGTGGGGCTTCGGCCTGTGGTGGCTGGCGCTCGCGACGCTCATCACCATCCGCTACTGGCGCGCCGGCGTCCCGTTCAACCTGGGCTGGTGGGGCTATACCTTTCCGCTCGGCGTCTACACCGTCGCCACCTTCCGCCTAGGCACGACGCTGAACCTCGGTTTCTTCGGTTTCGTCGGCACGGTGCTGACGGTTGCGCTTGCGGCGATGTGGCTGCTCGTCGGCGCCAAGACGCTGGCCGGCGCATGGCGCGGCAACCTGTTCGTCTCACCCTGCATCGCCACCCCGAACTGATCCGCCATGATGATCGGATCAGTCGGTCCGATCACTTGCGAAACGCCCCTTCGATCCGCCAGCGTGGCTGGCCACAGGAGAGCCTTGTCATGTACAATTTCGACGCCGGACTGGCGAGTGAGACCAGCCGTCGCCGCTTTCTCAGGCATGCCGCGCTCGGTACCGCCGGCCTTGCCGCCGCGCCGGCACTGGCGCAGCAGCTCGTCGACCTGAAGCTGCCTGGCGGCAATGCCGAACGGCCGATGACCAGCGCCTTTCCCGGCAAGGGCAGCATGATCCTCCAGCGTGTCCATCCGCCCTTGCTGGAAACGCCGATGGACGTGTTCGACAAGTCGGTGTTCACGCCCAACGACCAGTTCTTCGTCCGCTGGCACTGGGCCGACATCCCGACCTCGATCGATGTCGAGACTTTCCGCCTCAACGTCTTCGGCCACGTCAACCGACCGCTGTCGATCAGCCTCGCCCAGCTGCTGCGCCTGCCGCGGGTCGAGATGGCGGCGGTCAACCAATGCTCGGGAAACAGCCGTGGGCTGTTCCAGCCACGTGTTGCCGGCGCGCAATGGGGCAACGGCGCGATGGGCAATGCCAAATGGCTCGGTGTGCGCCTGCGCGACGTGCTCGACCTCGCCGGGGTCAAGACAGGCGCGGTGCAGGTGCGCTTCGGTGCGCTCGATCAACCGGTCGTGGCGGGCGCCCCTGACTTTGAGAAGGCGCTCGACATCGACCATGCCCGCGACGGCGAAGTGATGATCGCCTTCGGCATGAACGGCGAGCAGCTGCCGCTCCTCAATGGCTTTCCCTGCCGGCTGATCGTGCCGGGCTGGTACTCGACCTATTGGGTCAAGATGCTGAACTCGATCGAGGTACTGCCCGGCCCCGACGACCAGTATTGGATGGCCAAGGCCTACAAGATCCCCGCGACGCCGGGCGCGAATGTCGCGCCCGGCGCCAGAGACTTCCCGACTGTCCCCATCAACCGCATGATCCCGCGCAGCTGGATGACCAGCCTGCCCGATGGCCAGACGATAGCCTATGAGGCATCGATCCCGGTCGGCGGCATCGCGATGGGCGGCGACTGCGGCGTCGCCAAGGTCGATGTATCGTCGGACGGAGGCCGCACCTGGTACAGGACGACGCTCGGAGCGGACGAGGGCAGGTACAGCTTCCGTCGGTGGGATGGTCGCGTGCCGCTGCGACGCGGTGCCAACCCGATCATGGTGCGCTGCTGGAACACCAACGGTGTCGCCCAGCCGATGAAGCCGATCTGGAACCCGGGCGGGTTCATGCGCGGCAATATCGAGACCACCACCATCATCGCGGCCTGAGGAGCGAGTAGCATGAAGACCCCGTCTCCCGGCATCATGGCTGCTGGCCTGATCGGCCTGACCGGCATTATCCTCGTCTCGATCGGGGCGCCGAGCAGCCGCAAGGCGCCTGCCCCGATCTCCGAGACATCCGAGCCGGCACCGCCCACCAGCGTCTCAGCCCGCGGCTTTTCGCTCGCCTCGACCAGCGTCGACCTGCCGGTCGATGACGCTACCTACCCCGATGGTCCGCACGCCGACGTCATCAACGCCAACTGCACTTCGTGCCACTCGGCCAGCATGGCGCTAACTCAGCCTGCGCTATCGGTGGATCAGTGGAAGGCGACCGTCACCAAGATGCGTGAGGTGTACAAGGCGCCGGTGGCCGAAAAGGACGTCGACGCGATCGTTGCTTATCTCATCGCTATGCCGAGCCAGAAAGCGGCACCCGCAACCGGCAAGGCACAGGATCCCGACCCCAAGGTGGCTCCTGATGTCTCAGGTGGAACCGGATAAGCAAACCTCTCGCATAACCTAAAAAGGCGATTTCGACAGACGATCGGCAGCCTTCAGTAGGACTTTTTCAACAGCCACGGACGGTTTTGACACCGACTTGCTGTTTACTGGCCTATAGGCTAGGGGGGTATCCTATGTCACATTTGTCTCAAACCAATGTCGATCTGGTCGCCCGCGTTCGTCGCATCGCCGGACAAGTCGGCGCGGTCGAGCGAGCACTTCAATCGGACTCGTCGTGTTCCGACGTGCTCCATCTGGTTGCCGCCGTGCGCGGGGCGGTGAATGGCCTCATGGACGAGATTATCGCCGAACACCTCGAAGCGCATGTGTCGCGGCCCGGCCTCGATGATGCCGAGCGGGCGGCAGGTGCCGAAGAACTGCTGGCGGTGATCCGCCGCTACGCCAAATAGGACGCTTTTCATGGCGGCTTTGCCCGAAATCGACGCCTTCACGCACGACCATGTATTCCTGGGCGCGGCGCACGACGACAATGCCCGCCGGACCCTGTGGGTCGTGGCGCTTACCGCCGGGATGATGGTGGTGGAGATCATCGCCGGTTATCTGACCGGCTCGATGGCGCTGCTCGCCGATGGCTTTCACATGGCGACACACGCGGGCGCGCTCGGGGTCGCCGCGGCCGCTTACGCCTATGCCAAGCGCCATGCCTCCAGCCGGGCCTATAGCTTCGGCACGGGCAAGGTCGGCGACCTGGCCGGGTTCGCGTCGGCGATGGTGCTGGGCCTGATCGCGCTCGGGATCGGTGTCGAGTCCATCCTTCGCCTGTTTCAGCCGATCACGGTCGCATTCGGGGAAGCGACGCTCATCGCGGTGGTCGGTCTGGGCGTGAACATCGCCTGCGCCTTCCTGCTCTCGGGCGGGCACCATCACGGGCACGACCATCATCACGGGCATGACCACCATCACGGGCACGGGCATGCGCACGGCGCGCATGGCGGTGACAACAACATGCGCTCCGCCTATGTCCATGTCCTGGCCGACGCGCTCACCTCGGTTCTCGCCATCGCCGCGCTGCTGGCGGGCCGCTATCTCGGCTGGGTGTGGATGGATCCGGTGATGGGCATCGTCGGTGCGATCGTCATCGCGCGCTGGTCATGGACGCTGATGCGCGACACGGCGTCCGTGTTGCTCGATGCGACCGATCATCATGTAGAGGAGGAAGTGCGCGAGTTGGTCGAGGCGCCAGGCGACGCGCGTATCACCGATCTTCATGTCTGGCGCGTCGGTCCGGAAGCCCACGCCGCGATCGTCAGCGTCGTAGGCGGGCAGGGCGTGACCGGCGACGATATCCGCGCCCGCCTCGCACCGGTTCATGAAATCGCGCACCTGACCGTCGAGTGCCGCTAGCCCTCGAAGGCGGTCAGGATCGGGCATGGTCCCTCCGCTCCTGACCCGCATTCATGTGCGAGCCGGCGAAGCGAGGCGCGCACCCGCTCAAGCTCCTCGATCTTCGCATCCAGTTCGGCAATGCGCTCGCCCGCGAGCTGGCGCGCGCGGGCGCGATCGTCGGTCGCATCCAGCGCCAGAAGCTCACCGATCTGCTCGAGCGTGAAACCGGCTGCCTGCGCCGAGCGGATGAAGCGAAGGCGGCGGGCGTCATCGGTGCCGTAGCGCCGGATGCCGCCTCCGGCGCCAGCC
>DASYHY010000223.1:0-1685 GCA_036252795.1 Aurantimonas sp.
CGACGACCGGCGAGCCGGCGACGATGAGGATGGTGATGTCCGGGCGGTGGGCCACCAGCGCCTGCGCGATCACGCGGCAGCGCCGCAGGTGCCCGAGGCCGAACGTGTCGTGGCTGTAGATCAGGACGCGGGGAGGCCGAGCTCGCATCAAAAACTCCTGGCACCGCCGCCCTGCTTCCTGCACCATACACTGGCGGTTTTCCTGCTGCGACGCAAGATCGCAGGGACCTGTCGCGCCTGCTTCGGCTGATGCCGCACCCCGATGGCGGCGTCATCGCCGCATGCGGTTCGCGAAGCGTTCGGGAAAGACCAGCCGAGGCGCGCAGATGGTGAGACGGCCCCAGCTCCTGGCGCCCTACAAGGGTTCTCCGCCAGGGCGAACGATCCCCGACCGCGTGCACGCCGTGGTCCAGGATTTCGACAGACGCAGCGAGCAGCTGATCGGCTGGGTCCAGCTCACGCTCGGCGGCTTCCTGACCGTTCTCTATCTGGCCGCACCGCGGCCGACCGACGCGCTGATGGCGCAGCCGGTGCCGGTGAGCCTGGCGATCTATCTCGCCTTTACCGGGCTGCGGCTGTTCCTGTCCTACCGGATGCGGCTGCCGGCCTGGTTCCTGGGCATCTCCATCCTGGTCGACATCGCCCTCCTGTTCGGGCTGATCTGGTACTTCCACGTCCAGTACGGGCAGGAGGCGAGCTTCTATCTGCGGGCGCCGACGGTGATGTACGTGTTCGTCTTCATCGCGATCCGCGCCCTGCGCTTCGAGCCGGCCTGGGTGCTGGCGACCGGGGCGACGGCCGCGCTCGGCTGGCTGATCATGGCGCTCTACGCGATCTGGGCGACCGGGCCGGAGAACGTCACCCGCAGCTACGTCGCCTATCTCCAGGGCGACGGCATCCTGATCGGCGCCGAGGTCGACAAGATCGTCGCCATCCTGCTCCTGACGGCGGTGCTGGCGCTCGCGCTGGCGCGAGCGAAACGCCTGCTGGCGGTCTCGACGCGCGAGCAGATCGCGCGCGAGGAGCTGCGCCGGTTCCTGCCCGCCGACGTCGAGCGGGCGATCACTGAGGCCCCGGCCGGCATCATCGCCGGGGCGGCGGAAGAGCGCGAGGCGGCGATCATCGTCCTCGACATTCGCGGCTTCTCCGCCTTCGTGAACCGCAGCGAGCCGAAGGAGGCCGTGCAGACGCTCGTCGGACTGCACAGGCTGATCGTGCCGGTCGTGCAGCGTCATGGCGGCGTCGTCGACAAATATCTCGGCGACGGCGTGCTCGCGACCTTCGGCGCGACGCGCCCATCGCCGACGGCGGCAGCGGACGCGCTTCACGCTTTGGTGGAGATCATGGGAGTCGCCCGCGAATGGTCGAACGCGGCGGGAACGGCGGGCGTGACGCTGCGCCTGAACGGCGCGGCGACCGCCGGCACGGTGGTCTTCGCGGCGCTGGGCGACGAGTTCCGCCTCGAATACACCGTGATCGGCGACCCGGTGAACCTCGCCGCCAAGCTCGAGAAGCACAACAAGGCCGAAGGCACCGCCGCACTGACGACGCGCGAGGCCTACGCGCTCGCCGTCTCGCAGGGCTTCAGCCCCGACAGGCCGGCAGAGCTGCGCAGCGCCTGCCGCGTGCAGGGCGTCGCCAATCCCATCGACATCGTCGTGCTGGACCTCTAGCCGGTCGCCTCA
>DASYHY010000224.1:0-60635 GCA_036252795.1 Aurantimonas sp.
AGAAGTCGAAGCGCTTGCTCGCTCGGCGCAGACTGAGTTCGAGAGCTATGTGAAGCTCAACAAGAAGATCTCGGCTGAGGTGGTTGCCGCAGTTGGCCAGATCGAGAATCACTCCAAGCTCGCCGACACCATCGCGAGCCACCTGGTCATCAAGATCCAGGAGAAGGAAGACCTGCTCTCGACCCTATCGGTCGGCGAGCGCTTCCAGAAGATCCTGGGACTTATGGAAGGCGAGATCGGCGTTCTGCAGGTGGAAAAGCGTATCCGCTCCCGTGTCAAGCGGCAGATGGAGAAGACGCAGCGCGAGTACTATCTCAACGAGCAGATGAAGGCGATCCAGAAGGAGCTCGGCGACGGCGAGGACGGCCGCGACGAGATGGCCGAGCTCGAGGAGCGTATCAAGAAGACCAAGCTCTCGAAGGAAGGCCGCGAGAAGGCCAACGCCGAGATGAAGAAGCTGCGCCAGATGTCGCCGATGTCGGCCGAAGCGACGGTGGTCCGCAACTATCTCGACTGGCTGCTCGGTCTGCCGTGGGGCAACCGCTCGCGCATAAAGATCGACCTCAAGAAGGCCGAGGAGATCCTCGATACGGATCATTACGGTCTGGAGAAGGTCAAGGAGCGGATCATCGAGTATCTGGCGGTGCAGAGCCGGCAGTCGAAGCTGAAGGGTCCGATCCTGTGCCTCGTGGGACCTCCGGGCGTCGGCAAGACGTCGCTGGCGAAGTCGATCGCGCGGGCCACGGGCCGTGAGTACGTCCGGATGGCACTCGGCGGCGTGCGCGACGAGGCGGAAATCCGCGGGCACCGGCGGACCTATATCGGCTCGATGCCCGGCAAGGTCATCCAGTCGATGAAGAAGGCGAAGAAGACCAATCCGCTCTTCCTGCTCGACGAGATCGACAAGATGGGCCAGGACTTCCGCGGTGATCCGTCGTCGGCCCTGCTCGAGGTGCTGGATCCGGAACAGAATGCCACCTTCATGGACCACTATCTGGAGGTGGAGTACGATCTGTCGGCAACGATGTTCGTCACCACGGCGAACACTCTGAACATCCCGGCGCCGCTGATGGACCGGATGGAGATCATCCGGATCGCCGGCTACACCGAGGACGAGAAGGTCGAGATCGCGCGCCGGCATCTTCTGCCGAAGGCCGTCAAGGATCACGCCCTGAAGCCCGAGGAGTTCTCCGTCAGCGAGGACGCCCTGCGCGAGATCGCGCAGCGCTACACCCGCGAGGCGGGGGTGCGCAGCTTCGAGCGCGAGCTGACGAAGCTCGCGCGCAAGGCGGTGACGCAGATCCTGAAGGGCGAAGCCAAGAAGGTCGAGGTCACGGCGGCGAACCTTGCCGACTATCTGGGCGTCACCCGCTATCGCTACGGTGAGGCGGAGTCCGAGGACCAGGTCGGTGTGGTCACGGGTCTTGCCTGGACCGAGGTCGGCGGCGAGTTGCTGACGATCGAAGGCGTCATGATGCCCGGCAAGGGCAAGATGACGGTGACCGGCAACCTGAAGGACGTGATGAAGGAGTCGATCTCGGCTGCGGCATCCTACGTCCGCTCGCGGGCGCTGGATTACGGCGTGAAGCCGCCGCTGTTCGAGAAGCGGGACATCCACGTGCACGTCCCGGAAGGGGCGACGCCGAAGGATGGTCCGTCGGCCGGAACGGCGATGGCGACGGCGATCGTCTCCGTCCTCACCGGCATCCCGGTTCGCCGGGATATCGCGATGACGGGCGAGATCACGCTGCGGGGCAGGGTGCTGCCGATCGGCGGCCTCAAGGAGAAGCTGCTCGCCGCGCTCAGGGGCGGCATCAAGACGGTGCTGATCCCGGAGGAGAACGCGAAGGACCTGACCGAGATACCGGACACGGTGAAGAACCGGATGGAGATCATTCCGGTGTCGCGCATGGGCGAGGTGCTCAAGCATGCGCTCGTCGAGCAGCCGGTGCCGGTCGAATGGTCGGAAGCCGACGAGCCCCTGAAGGGTGCTCCGCTGGTCGAAGAAGGGGCAACGGCTGTTGCCCACTGATCGCATCTGACGCTTTTATGGAAAATGCCGCCCTTCGTGGCGGCATTTTTTTTGCAAAGTCCCCGAAAACCGGCATGTTGGCGTTGCCGAAGCGTTTACGATCCGCGACAGTCCCGCACCGTGCTCACGGAGTCGTTACGACCGAAGAATCAGGAGGGTTTTCCATGAACAAGAACGAACTGGTGTCTGCCGTTGCAGACAAGGCCGATCTTTCCAAGCAGCAGGCGGGAACGGCGGTAGACGCGATCTTCGAGATCATTCAGGACGCGATGTCCAAGGGCGACGACATTCGCCTGGTCGGCTTCGGGACCTTCTCGGTATCGCACCGCGCAGCCTCGAAGGGCCGCAATCCCTCCACCGGCGCCGAGGTCGACATCCCGGCCCGCAACGTCCCGAAATTCGCGGCCGGCAAGGGCCTGAAGGACGCCGTCAACAACAAGTAATCTGCAGCATCCAGCAGCGTCGAACGGCCGGGCTCAGTCCCGGCCGTTTGCGTTTGGCGGGCAGGAAGAGCCGCCGGGGCTCGTCGCGTCGGTGCTGCGGGTTCGTGCGGGGAAATGGTGGGCGATGACAGGCTCGAACTGCCGACATCCTCGGTGTAAACGAGGCGCTCTACCAACTGAGCTAATCGCCCGCAGGCTCGGTCTAGGACGTCCCTGACCGGCTGGCAAGACTCGCCGTGGGGCGAGGGCTCCTGCGCATGACTTCGGCGCCTCCCATCCGCGCGTCGCAAGGGGTCGTGATTCGCGTCGACGCGCCTCGACGTCCGGCATCGCCCGGATGAAAAAGCCCGGCATTCCGGCCGATCATGACGCCTTCACGACAGAGTTTCGCGTGCCCCGTCTTTGTCGGCGGCTTTCGCTTGACACTCCCCGGCGATGCCCGTAAACGACCGCTCACACGAGCCGCGCAAGCGGCCGAGCGCGGGTGTAGCTCAGTCGGTTAGAGTGCCGGCCTGTCACGCCGGAGGTCGCGGGTTCGAGCCCCGTCACTCGCGCCATTTCTTCCCGGCGAGGCTGGTCAATCCTCCATCACATCATCGTCGCCTGAGCTGCCGGTCTGCCGCGACCGTCGCAGGCGGCTCGCTGCACACTGCCGGCTCTGACGACGAAGCGGGTCGTCACGCGGCGCCGGCAGGACGAAGGCAGCGTTCAGATCCCCGAGCCCTGCTCCTCCTCGAAATCGCTTTCGAGTGCCGGCTCGGGCCAGGACGGGGCAGGGGCCCGACCGGCGGTCGGCTCGGGAAACGGCATCCAGGCGAGCAGTTCGTCATCCTGGTAGGCCACGGGCGAATCGGCGTCCGTGTCCGTCGCTACCCAGGCCTTTTCGGGCGCCCCCCGCAGGCTGGTCCAGCGCACCGTGTCGACCTCGGCCGGTCCCTGTTCGCCGGCGCGGACCGTGACGAGGATTCGGTCGCCGTCGCGCCGGGCGCTGGACATCGGCTGCCAGAGGGTGGGTTCGCGTTCCGCCATGGGTTGGGCTCCTGTTCGACGACATCGGTTCAAGGATCGTCCGCACACGATGCGGGACATCGCGGCGGAGTCTAGCCGAGCCGCCGCCGATGCGCGACGGCGGTAGCCGCGAAGCGTGGCCGCGGAACATCGCCGCGGGGTGCGGGGCAGGGCAATGATCCTTGCTTCGCCGGAGAGAAGGCGATAGGTCTCGCCGCAATGCGGCAGGTGTGCCCGGCCGCCGGTCGCGGCCGATTCGATCCCGTTCCACCGGTGCGCACAGGCGCAGTCCCTGCGGTGGGCAACCTGTTGAAAACGTGCCGCGGCAATTCGATATGAGGTCTCGAGGCGATGAACGAGCTTCTCGCATCCTATCTGCCGATCGTGATCTTCGTGGGGGTCGCCCTGTTCATCGGGCTGGCGTTGCTGGTATCGCCTTTCCTGCTGGCGTTCCGGGCGCCCGACGACGAAAAACTCTCAGCCTATGAATGCGGCTTCGACGCCTTCGACGACTCGCGGATGAAGTTCGACGTCCGGTTCTACCTGGTGTCGATCCTGTTCATCATCTTCGACCTCGAAGTCGCGTTCCTGTTTCCGTGGGCTGCGACCTTCGGGACGTTGGGGTGGTTCGGCTTCTGGTCGATGATGGTGTTCCTCGCCGTGCTGACGATCGGCTTCATCTACGAATGGAAGAAAGGCGCTCTGGAATGGGATTGATCAAGGGTTCCGAACCGCTGATGCTGCGGGCCCCGGCGGTCGATGCCGGTGCTGCGCCGACGCGCCCGCTGACACCGTCCTCCGATCCCTTCGTCACCGACGTCAATGACGAGTTGGCCGACAAGGGTTTCCTCGTCACGTCGACGGACGAGCTCATCCACTGGGCCCGCACCGGGTCGCTGATGTGGATGACGTTCGGCCTTGCCTGCTGCGCGGTCGAGATGATGCAGATGTCGATGCCGCGCTACGACGCGGAGCGGTTTGGCTTCGCGCCGCGCGCTTCGCCGCGCCAGTCCGACGTGATGATCGTCGCCGGCACGCTGACCAACAAGATGGCTCCCGCCCTGCGCAAGGTCTACGACCAGATGCCGGAGCCGCGCTACGTCATTTCCATGGGCTCCTGCGCCAACGGCGGTGGCTACTATCACTATTCCTATTCGGTGGTGCGCGGCTGTGACCGGATCGTGCCGGTGGACATCTACGTCCCGGGTTGCCCGCCGACTGCAGAGGCGCTGCTGTACGGCGTGCTGCTGTTGCAGCGCAAGATTCGCCGCACCGGCACGATCGAACGCTGAGCGGGGCGATGATGCGCGAATTTGCGACCACCGATCTGGCCGACTACGTGGCCGAGACGCTCGGCGAGCATCTGATCGAGCGCCGCTTCGCCTTCGGCGAGTTGACGCTGATCGTTGCAGCGGACTCGATCGTCCGGGTCTTGAGCTTCCTGCGCGATGATCCTCAGACGCAGTTCATCAATTTCGTCGATCTCTGCGGCGTCGACTATCCGGGGCGCGAGAAGCGCTTCGAGGTGGTCTACCATCTTCTTTCGCCCCGCCAGAACCAGCGGATCCGGGTCAAGATCGCGGCTGGCGAGGACGAGCCGGTGCCGTCGGTGTCGGACGTCTTCCCGGCCGCCGACTGGTTCGAGCGCGAAGCCTACGACTTCTACGGGATCCTCTTCACCGGTCATCCGGATCTGCGCCGGATCCTCACGGACTACGGGTTCGAGGGCTATCCGCTGCGCAAGGACTTCCCGCTGACCGGCTTCGTCGAGGTGCAGTACGACGACGAGAAGAAGCAGGTGGTCTACGAACCGGTGGAACTGCGACAGGAATTCCGCAGCTTCGATTTCCTCTCGCCCTGGGAAGGCACCGACTACGTCCTGCCGGGAGACGAGAAGGCGAAGCAGTAGGTCGATGGAGGGCGAGATGGCCCAGAAGCGTCTGCAGGCGAAATGTCTCTGCGGCGGCGTCAGGATCGACGCCGACTTCGATGAGCTGGAAGTCTCGGCCTGCCATTGCGACGTCTGCCGCCGCTGGTCCGCCGGCCCGTTCCTGACGATCGAGGGTGCGTCCAACGTCGTTCCGGCGGGAACCGATTCGCTCGGGATCTACCGCTCCTCCGACTGGGGCGAGCGAGGCTTCTGCCGCAATTGCGGGACCACCTTGTTCTGGCGCAGCGCCGATGGCGAGCACTATGCCCTGTCGGCGACGGCGATAGACGATCTCGGTGATCCCGCCTTCGTCCGCCAGATCTTCGTCGATTCCAAACCCTCCTGGTACGCCTTCGCGAACCAGACCGAGATGATGACCGGCGCGGAGTTCTTCGCCAAGTACGCGCCCACGCAGGAAGAGCCGCATGGCTGAGATCGACGTTCGCAACTTCAACATCAATTTCGGCCCGCAGCATCCGGCGGCGCACGGCGTGCTGCGCCTGGTGCTGGAACTCGACGGTGAAATCGTCGAACGCGTCGATCCGCATATCGGCCTGCTGCATCGCGGCACCGAAAAGCTCATCGAGCACAAGACCTATCTGCAGGCGATCCCGTATTTCGACCGGCTCGATTACGTCGCGCCGATGAACCAGGAGCACGCCTTCTGCCTCGCCATCGAGCGGCTGGCGGGCGTGGACGTACCCAAGCGCGGCCAGCTGATCCGCGTGCTCTACAGCGAGATCGGCCGGATCCTGTCCCATCTCCTCAACGTCACGACGCAGGCGATGGACGTCGGTGCGCTGACCCCGCCGCTCTGGGGTTTCGAAGAGCGCGAGAAGCTGATGGTGTTCTACGAGCGCGCGTCGGGCTCGCGGCTTCATGCGGCCTATTTCCGGCCAGGCGGCGTCCACGTGGACCTGCCGCCGCAGCTGGTCGACGATATCGGCGCCTGGTGCGATCCGTTCCTCAAGGTCTGCGACGACATCGAGGGGCTGCTCACCGAGAACCGCATCTTCAAGCAGCGCAATGTCGACATCGGCGTCGTCGCGCTGGAAGACGCCTGGGCCATGGGCTTTTCCGGCGTGATGGTGCGCGGCTCGGGTGCCGCCTGGGATCTGCGCAAGTCGCAGCCTTACGAGTGCTACGACGAGATGGATTTCGACATTCCGATCGGCAAGAACGGCGACTGCTACGACCGCTATCTGATCCGCATGGTGGAGATGCGCGAGTCGGTGAAGATCATGAAGCAGTGCGTCGAGCTGCTGCAGGGCGAGCACCGGCTGGGCCCGGTCTCCTCCACCGAGGGCAAGATCGTGCCGCCGAGCCGGGGGCAGATGAAGCGCTCGATGGAGGCGCTGATCCACCACTTCAAGCTCTACACCGAAGGCTTCCACGTTCCTGCTGGCGAGGTCTATGCCGCGGTCGAGGCGCCGAAGGGCGAGTTTGGCGTCTATCTGGTGGCGGACGGCACGAACAAGCCGCATCGCTGCAAGATCAAGGCGCCGGGATTCGCTCATCTCCAGGCAATGGACTTCCTGTGCAAGGGGCACATGCTGGCGGACGTGTCGGCCATTCTCGGCACGCTCGACATTGTTTTCGGCGAAGTCGACCGCTAACGAGCGGCGCTCCTCGCGAGGCTTTCTACCGCCCCTTCCGGGGCAGGCCGCCGGCACGCCGGCGGCTCCCTCCTTCCTGCCTAGCCACGCGGGCGACAGCCGTCTCATGCGGCTTTCGGCCACTGGCCTTTTGTCATCCATGTGATAGAACGCGCCGCAACATCGCAATGTTGAACCGGTTCTAAGTCGAGGTCCGATGTCTGTCAGACGTCTCGCGGAAGATGCCGTCCAGCCCGCCGGGTTTGCCTTCTCCGAAGTGAACGCGCGCTGGGCCGAGGCGACGCTCCGTAAATATCCCGAGGGTCGTCAGCAGTCGGCAGTGATCCCGCTCCTGATGCGCGCGCAGGATCAGGAGGGCTGGGTCGCCAAGGCGGCCATCGAGTATGTCGCCGACATGCTGGCGATGCCGCTCATCCGCGTCCTCGAGGTGGCGACCTTCTACACTCAGTTCCAGCTGAAGCCGGTCGGTACGCGGGCGCACATCCAGGTCTGCGGGACGACGCCCTGCATGCTGCGCGGCGCCAACGACCTGAAGGATGTCTGCCGCAGCAGGATCCATCCGGAGCCGTTGCACCGCAACGCCGACGGCACGCTCTCCTGGGAAGAGGTCGAGTGCCTCGGTGCCTGCGTGAACGCGCCGATGGTCATGATTTTCCACGACACCTACGAGGACCTGACGCCCGAGCGGTTCGAGGAGATGATCGATCTTTTCGAGGCCGGGCGTGGCGACGAGGTGTTCCCGGGTCCCCAGAACGGCCGCCATCTCTCGGCGCCGATCGGCGGCCTGACCAGTCTCACCGGCGATTACGACGACTTGGTCGCGGCGCGCGCCGCGGAGAGCGGCCCGGCGGCAGGGGCGCCGGATCAGGGCAGCGGCGCGGGCGACACGGTGTCGCCCGGCGAGTCGAAGGCGGGGCGCCCGGACAGCTATGCCGAGGAGACGGACCCGACCATCGCCGCGCCCGGCAAGGCGGCCGGGCAGGACGAGTACCAGGCGGTCGAGCAGGACGTCACGGACGACCTGGTCGAGCAGGCTGCCCGGCCGGGTGCCGGCCAGGAAGGGGGCACGGTCGACAGGCGCCCGAGCGATCAGGCGCAGCGCGATGCCGCCGAATCCGATCAGGTTTCGGGCGAGACGCCTGCCGGCGAGGCGCCGGAGGGCGGCCGCCTGCGAGCCAAGGAAGCGGCTTCCGAGGACGCGACGATCGCCGGCAAGTACCGTCCTGACGACGCCGCTGCTCCCCGCGATCGTCACGAGCCGAAGCTCGACATGACCGGCGAGGCGCAGGCCGGTATTTCGGAGATCGAGGGCGATCGGGCGGACACCTCCGACACGTCTGCAGGCCCCGTGGCCAAGGATCATTTCGTCAGCGGCGGCGAGGGCGGCGATGCCGCGAAGGAGGCCGGCGAGCGTCCCGCGAACCTCCTTTCCGAGCCGCGCGGCGAGCGCGACGACCTGAGGCGGATCAAGGGCGTCGGCCCGGTGATCCAGAACAAGCTGTCAGACCTCGGCGTATTCCACTTCTGGCAGATCGCCGAGTGGCGGGAAGCCGAGCTGGTCTGGGTGGACAACTACCTCAACTTCCGCGGCCGGGCCGTTCGCGACCGCTGGATCGACCAGGCGCGGGCGCTGCCGGGCGGCGACGCGTGATGCGGACGAGGAGACGATAGATGCTTCACGACAAGGATCGCATCTTCACCAACATCTACGGTCTCAGGGACAAGAGCCTGAGCGCCGCGATGAAGCGCGGGCATTTCGACGGCACCGCCGAGATCATCGGCAAGGGCCGCGACTGGATCATCAACGAGATGAAGGCGTCGGGTCTTCGCGGCCGCGGCGGCGCCGGATTCCCGACCGGGCTCAAATGGTCCTTCATGCCGAAGGAAGCCGATCCGGTACGCCCGCACTACCTCGTCGTCAACGCCGACGAGTCCGAGCCTGGTACCTGCAAGGACCGGGAGATCATGCGGAACGACCCGTTCACGCTGATCGAGGGCTGCATCATCGCCGGTTTCTCGATGGCGGCGCACACCTGCTACATCTATATCCGCGGCGAGTACGTCCGTGAGCGTCAGGCCCTGCAGCGGGCGATCGACGAGTGCTACGAGGCGGGTCTGCTCGGCCGCGACAACAAGTGCGGCTGGGACTACGACATCTTCCTGCACCACGGCGCCGGCGCCTATATCTGCGGCGAGGAGACGGCGCTGCTCGAAAGCCTCGAGGGCAAGAAGGGCCAGCCGCGGCTGAAGCCACCGTTCCCGGCGAATGTCGGGCTCTACGGTTGCCCGACCACCGTCAACAACGTCGAGTCGATTGCGGTCGCGCCGACGATCCTGCGCCGCGGCGGCGCCTGGTTCGCCGGCATCGGGCGGCAGAACAACACCGGAACCAAGCTCTTCTGCATCTCCGGCCATGTCGAGCAGCCGTGCACGGTCGAAGAGGCCATGGGAATCTCCTTCCGCGAGCTGATCGAGAAGCATTGCGGCGGCATTCGCGGCGGCTGGGACAATCTCCTGGCGGTCATCCCCGGCGGATCGTCGGTGCCGCTCGTGCCGGCAGCCGACATCATCGACGCGCCGATGGATTTCGACGGGCTGCGCGACATCAAGACGTCGCTCGGCACCGCCGCGGTGATCGTCATGGACCAGTCGACGGACATCGTCCGAGCGATCGCGCGGCTCTCGTATTTCTACAAGCACGAGAGCTGCGGCCAGTGCACGCCGTGCCGCGAAGGCACCGGCTGGATGTGGCGCGTGATGGAGCGTCTGGCCACCGGCAATGCGCACAAGCGCGAAATTGACATGCTGCTGGACGTGACCAAGCAGGTGGAAGGCCACACGATCTGTGCCCTTGGCGACGCGGCCGCATGGCCGATCCAGGGTCTGGTCCGTCACTTCCGCGCCGAGATCGAGCGGCGGATCGACGAATTCACGCGCAACGCGCATGACGTTCGCCCCGTGCTCGAAGCGGCGGAGTAGGGGCGGATGGTCGAGCTTCGCCAGACTCGCGAGGTGCTGGATGTGCGCGATACGTCCTGCGCAAATTCCACGTTCGACGACGTCAATCTGTCGAACTCGACCTTCGCCAACGTCAACCTGTCCGCCACGCGTTACAATCAAGCCAACTTGACCAACGTGCACATAGAAGACGCGAATCTGTCGAATACGATTCTGGTGAATGTGAACTTGAGCAACGTGAAAATCGAAAATGCTCAGATCGCCGGGATGATGATCAACGGCATCCAGGTCGAAGAGCTGTTTCAAGTTTATCGGGCAGCTCACCAGTCAGGGTCGGAATAATGACGAAGCTGAAAGTCGACGGCAAAGAGGTCGAGGTTCCGGACTATTTCACGCTGTTGCAGGCGTGCGAGGAGGCCGGTGCCGAGATTCCACGCTTCTGTTTCCACGAGCGCCTGTCGATCGCCGGCAATTGCCGCATGTGCCTGGTCGAGGTGAAGGGCGGCCCGCCGAAGCCGGCGGCGTCCTGCGCGATGGGCGTGCGCGACCTGCGGCCGGGGCCCAACGGCGAGTTGCCGGAAGTCTTCACCACGACACCGATGGTCAAAAAGGCCCGCGAGGGCGTGCTGGAATTCCTGCTGATCAACCATCCGCTGGACTGCCCGATCTGCGATCAGGGCGGCGAGTGCGACCTGCAGGACCAGGCTATGGCGTTCGGCGTCGACCGCTCGCGCTACCAGGAGAACAAGCGGGCGGTCGAGGACAAGTATATCGGCCCGCTGGTCAAGACGATCATGACGCGGTGCATCCACTGCACCCGCTGCGTTCGCTTTACCACCGAAGTCGCCGGCATCTCCGAGCTCGGCCTCGTCGGCCGCGGCGAGGACGCGGAGATCACCACCTTCCTCGAACAGGCCATGACGTCCGAGCTGCAGGGCAACGTCATCGACCTCTGTCCGGTCGGCGCCCTGACCTCGCGCCCCTATGCCTTCCAGGCGCGTCCGTGGGAGCTGTCGAAGACCGAGACGGTCGATGTGATGGATGCCGTCGGCTCGGCGATCCGCGTGGACACGCGCGGTCGCGAGGTGATGCGCATCCTGCCGCGCACCAATGACGACATCAACGAGGAGTGGATCTCGGACAAGACCCGCTTCGTCTGGGACGGCCTGCGCACGCAGCGTCTCGACCAGCCCTATGTCCGCCAGAACGGGCGGCTGCGCCCTGCGAGCTGGCCGGAGGCGTTCGCCGCCATCAAGGCCCGCATCGACGGTGTCGACGGGTCGAGGATCGGCGCCATCGCGGGCGATCTCGCGGCCGTCGAGGACATGTGGGCCCTGAAGCGCCTGATGGGCGAACTCGGCTCGACGAACATCGACTGCCGGCAGGACGGGGCACAGCTCGATCCGGCCAACGGGCGGGCGTCCTACCTCTTCAATACCACGATCGCGGGCATCGAGAATGCTGACGCGCTGCTGATCGTCGGCGCCAATCCGCGCTTCGAAGCCTCCGTGCTCAACGCGCGAATCCGCAAGCGCTGGCGGCAGGGCGGGTTCCCGATCGGGGTGATCGGCGAAGCGGTCGATCTTCGCTACGACACCACCTATCTTGGTGCCGGCAGCGATACGCTGGCCGACATCGAGGGTGCCAGCAAGGGCTTCTTCGACGCACTGATGAAGGCCGAGCGGCCGATGATCATCCTCGGCCAGGGGCCGCTCGCCGGCGAGGGCGGTGCCGGCGTGCTCGCCGCCGTGGCAGCGCTCGCCCGCAAGATCGGGGCGATCAGCGAGGGCTGGAACGGCTTCAACGTCCTCCATACGGCGGCGTCGCGGGTCGGCGGGCTCGACATCGGCTTCGTGCCGGGCGAGGGCGGAAACGATTTCGCCGCGATGGCGTCGGGTGCCGTCGACGTGCTGTTCAATCTCGGCGCGGACGAGGTGGACATCGCGCCGGGGCCGTTCGTCATCTACATCGGCACGCATGGCGATCGCGGGGCACACCGCGCCGACGTGATCCTTCCGGCTGCCGCCTACACCGAAAAGTCCGGGACCTGGGTCAATGTCGAGGGCAGGGCACAGGTCGGCAGCCGCGCGTCGTTCCCCCCCGGGGACGCGCGCGAGGACTGGGCGATCATGCGGGCACTCTCGGCGGTACTGGGGCGTACGCTGCCCTTCGATTTCCTTGCGGCGTTGCGGCAGGAATTGTATCAGTCGCACCCGTGGATGCGCTTCTACGGGGTCGAGGCGGCCGACCCTGCGGCCATACTGGCGCTCGCCGACCGGGCGGCGCCGCTTCCGGGTCTTTCCTTCGCCTCGCGTCTCGGCGATTTCTACCTGACCAATCCCATCGCTCGCGCCTCCAAGGTGATGGCTGAATGTTCGCAGCTTGCGCAGGACGCGCAGCTCGAAGCCGCAGAGTAAGGGACGGCAACCGTGTCTGACTTCTTCTCCCTCTATGTGGTGCCGGGCCTGATCATCCTGGCGCAGAGCGTCCTGTTCCTCGTCGTCCTGCTGGTTCTCGTCGCCTACATCCTGCTCGCCGACCGCAAGATCTGGGCGGCGGTGCAGATGCGGCGCGGCCCGAACGTCGTCGGGCCCTGGGGCCTGTTCCAGTCCTTCGCCGATCTCTTGAAGTTCGTGCTGAAGGAGCCGGTGATCCCGGCGAGCTCCGACAAGATCGTCTTCCTCCTCGCGCCGCTGGTCGCGGTGACGCTGGCGCTGGCGACCTTCGCCGTGATTCCCGTCTCCTACGGATGGGTAATCGCCGACATCAATCTCGGCATTCTCTATGTTTTCGCGATCTCCTCGCTCGAGGTCTACGGCGTCATCATGGGCGGCTGGGCGTCGAACTCGAAATACGCCTTCCTCGGTGCGCTTCGCTCAGCGGCGCAGATGGTGTCCTACGAGGTCTCGATCGGCTTCGTCATCGTCACCGTGCTGCTGTGCGTCGGCTCGCTCAACCTGACGGACATCGTCCTGGCGCAGCAGGTGGGCGTCGGAACCATGCTGGGCCTGCCGGGCACCTTCCTCGACTGGCACTGGCTGGCCCTGTTCCCGATGTTCGTGGTGTTCTTCATCTCGGCGCTGGCCGAGACGAATCGACCGCCCTTCGACCTGCCGGAAGCGGAGTCGGAGCTCGTCGCGGGCTTCATGGTGGAGTACGGCTCGACCCCGTACATGATGTTCATGCTGGGTGAGTACGCCGCCATCACCCTGATGTGCTGCCTGATGACCCTCCTGTTCCTGGGCGGCTGGCTTCCGCCGTTCCACTTCGCACCGTTCACCTGGGTTCCGGGTTTCATCTGGTTCCTCGCCAAGGTGGCGCTGTGCTTCTTCATGTTCGCCATGGTGAAGTCGTTCGTCCCGCGCTACCGCTACGACCAGCTGATGCGGCTCGGCTGGAAGGTCTTCCTGCCGATCTCTCTGGCCATGGTCGTGATCGTCGCCTTCGTGCTGCAGTTCATGGGCTGGGGTCCGGTTCGCGTATGAGCAACCCGGCCGTCATCGGCGCGCTCGTGGGGCTCGTGATCGGCGTCGCGGACTTCATCGTCCTCGGCTACGCACGGGACATGCTGGCGCGCCGCCGTTCCGCGGAACACACCGCTGCCGGGACGGTGCTCAACCTGGTGCGGATCTCGCAGCTGATATTCTTTCCGGTCGTCGGCTGGTTTGCCGGGCCGGCCATTGCCTCGAACATGGGAGGCTAGGTTCTCATGAACGCCATCGCCCAGTCCGTCCGCTCGCTGTTCCTCATCGAATTCGTCAAGGCCTTTGCCCTGTCGATGCGGTACTTCTTCGCCCCGAAGGCGACGGTGAACTATCCGTTCGAGAAGAACCCGGTGAGCCCGCGCTTTCGCGGCGAGCACGCGCTGCGCCGCTATCCGAACGGCCAGGAGCGCTGCATCGCCTGCAAGCTCTGCGAAGCGATCTGCCCCGCCCAGGCGATCACCATCGAAGCGGGACCGCGGCGCAACGACGGTACCCGCCGCACCGTGCGCTACGACATCGACATGGTGAAGTGCATCTACTGCGGCTTCTGCCAGGAAGCCTGCCCGGTCGATGCGATCGTCGAGGGGCCAAATTTCGAGTTCGCCACCGAGACGCGGGAAGAACTCTACTACGACAAGGAAAGGCTGCTCGCCAACGGCGATCGCTGGGAGCGGGAGCTTGCCCGCAACATTGCGCTCGACGCGCCTTACCGGTAATCGGCAGGGGCATTTTCGCCCTGCCTGAGCACTTGGATTCGTCCGCGGAGACCGGCTTCGCGTGTCTTCGACTTCAACAGGAGGCGGCCAGCCGGCCGCCATCGAGACCATCACAAGGAGCCCGACCATGCTGGGCCTTCCGGCACTGTTCTTCTACGTCTTCGCGCTGATCGCGGTGGGTGCCGCGCTGATGGTCGTGTTCGCGCGGAATCCGGTGCACTCGGTGCTCTTCCTGATCCTGACCTTCGTCGCCGCGGCGGGGCTGTTCCTGCTCGTCGGTGCCGAGTTCCTGGCGCTGATTCTCATCGTCGTCTATGTCGGGGCCGTCGCCATCCTGTTCCTCTTCGTCGTGATGATGCTCGATCTCGACTTCGGGCGGATGAAGCAGGGGGCGCTGAAATATGCGCCGATCGGCGCGATCATCGGCATGGTGCTCCTGGCCGAGCTGATCATCGCGGTCACGGGGAACTTCTACGATCCGCAGCTTGCCGTCGCGACCGCCATGCCGATGCCGCCGATGGGCGAGTTCTCGAATATCGAGGCGATCGGGACCGTGCTCTACACGCGCTACGTCCTGTTCTTCCAGCTGGCCGGGCTGATCCTCTTCGTCGCGATGATCGGGGCGATCGTCCTGACGCTGCGCCACAAGGAGGGGCTGAAGCGCCAGTCGATCGCGGATCAGGTCGCACGCAACCCGGCAACGGCCATCGAGATCCGCCAGGTCGAGAGCGGCAAGGGTATCTGAGGGCGAAGGGAAGTCAGCAATGGAAGTCGGTCTCGGACACTACCTCACCGTCGGCGCGATCCTGTTCGTTACGGGCGTCTTCGGCATCTTCATGAACCGGAAGAACATCATCACGATCCTCATGTCGGTCGAGCTGATCCTGCTTTCGGTCAACATCAACCTCGTCGCCTTCTCCGCCTTCCTCAACGATCTCGTGGGGCAGATCTTCGCGCTGTTCATCCTGACGGTCGCGGCGGCAGAAGCCGCGATCGGACTTGCCATCCTGGTGGTCTTCTTCCGTATTCGCGGCTCCATCGCCGTCGACGACGTCAACACGATGAAAGGCTGATCGAGCGTGTATCAGATCATCGTCCTGCTGCCGCTCGCCGGCTTCCTGATCGCCGGCCTCTTCGGCAACGCCATCGGCGCCAAGGCCGCCGAGTACACGACGTCGGCGTTCCTGATCGTCGCGGCGGCCCTGTCCTGGCTCGCCTTCGTCACGTTCGGTTTCGGCAACGGCGAGACACTTCGGGTGACGCTCCTGCCGTGGATCCAGTCCGGCGGGCTGGACGTCGCCTGGTCGCTGCGGATCGACCGGCTGACGCTCGTGATGCTGGTGGTGGTCAACACCGTGTCCGCGCTCGTGCATGTCTACTCGATCGGGTACATGCACCACGATCCGCACCGGACGCGCTTCTTCGCCTATCTGTCGCTGTTCACCTTCGCCATGCTGATGCTGGTGACCTCGAACAATCTCGTGCAGATGTTCTTCGGCTGGGAGGGGGTCGGGCTCGCCTCCTATCTGCTGATCGGCTTCTGGTACAAGAAGCCTTCGGCCAACGCCGCGGCGATGAAGGCCTTCATCGTCAACCGCGTCGGCGATTTCGGCTTCATCCTCGGCATCTTCGGCATCTTCGTGCTGTTCGGCTCGGTCAATTTCGACACGATCTTCGCGGGCGCCGCCGATCTCGTGGCACAGCTCGGCGCGGAAGGCGGCGAGGCTGCGGCCGCCGGGGTCCCGGTGCTGCAGTTCGCCGGCTACTCGCTCGACATGGGAGCGGCGCTGACGGCCATCTGCCTGCTGCTCTTCATGGGTGCCATGGGCAAGTCCGCGCAGCTCGGGCTCCATACCTGGCTTCCCGACGCCATGGAGGGACCGACGCCGGTCTCCGCGCTGATCCACGCAGCCACGATGGTCACTGCCGGCGTCTTCCTCGTCGCCCGCATGTCGCCGGTCTTCGAGCTGAGCCACACCGCCCTGACCGTCGTCACCTTCGTCGGCGCGACGACCGCGATCTTCGCGGCCACGGTGGGCCTCGTCCAGAACGACATCAAGCGCGTCATCGCCTATTCGACCTGCTCGCAGCTCGGCTACATGTTCGTCGCGCTCGGCGTCGGCGCCTACAGCGTGGCGATCTTCCACCTGTTCACCCACGCCTTCTTCAAGGCGCTGCTGTTCCTCGGCGCGGGCTCGGTCATCCATGCCGTCTCCGACGAGCAGGACATGCGCCGCATGGGCGGGCTGAAGAAGCACATCCCGCATACCTACTGGATGATGGTGATCGGCACGCTCGCGCTGACGGGCTTTCCCTTTACCGCGGGCTACTTCTCCAAGGACGCCGTCATCGAGGCGGCCTTCGTCGGCCACAACGATTTCGCCATGTATGGCTGGGTGCTGACGGTGGTCGCTGCTCTCCTGACCAGCTTCTATTCCTGGCGGCTGATCTTCATGACCTTCCACGGCAAGCCGCGTGCCTCGGCCGATGTGATGCACCACATCCACGAGTCGCCGCCGGTCATGCTCGTCCCGCTCTACGTGCTCGCCGCCGGTGCGCTGCTGGCCGGTATCGTCTTCGCGGACGCGTTCGTCGACGGCGGCTACGACGCCTTCTGGCGCAGCGCGATCTTCACCGGGCCGGAGAACCACGTCCTCCACGACATGCACGAGATCCCGTTCGCGATCGTCTTCCTGCCGACGGTGATGATGGCGCTCGGCTTCGCGCTGGCCTGGCTCTTCTACATCCGTTCGCCGGAGCAGCCGCGGCGGATCGCCGAGCGCAACCCGGGCCTGTACCAGTTCCTGCTCAACAAGTGGTATTTCGACGAGCTCTACAACTTCCTCTTCGTGCGACCGGCCATGGTGCTCGGCCGCATCCTCTGGAAGGTCGGCGACGGCAGGGTCATCGACGGGCTCGGGCCGGACGGCGTGTCGGCGCGCGTGCTCGACGTCACCAACCGCGTCGTGCGTCTGCAGACCGGCTACCTCTACCACTACGCCTTCGCGATGCTGATTGGGGTCGCTGCGCTGGTCACGTGGATGATGCTCGGGGGAGTCAACTGATGACCGACTGGCCGATCCTCTCGACGGTCACGTTCCTGCCGCTGGTGGGGGCGCTGCTGATCCTCTTCATCCGCGACGACAACGACCTGGCGCGCCGGAACATCCGGGCCGTGGCGCTCTGGACGACGGCGTTCACGTTCGTCCTGTCGCTGTGGATCTGGATCGACTTCGATCCCAGCATCGCCGGCTTCCAGATGGTCGAGCAGGCCGACTGGCTCGGTGGCGGAATCACCTACCACATAGGTATCGACGGCATCTCGATGCTGTTCGTGATCCTCACGACGTTCCTGATGCCGATCTGCATCCTGGCGAGCTACGAGTCGGTGCAGTTCCGCGTGAAGGAGTACATGATCGCGTTCCTCGTCCTGGAAACGCTGGTCATCGGCGTGTTCTGTGCGCTTGATCTCGTGCTCTTCTACGTGTTCTTCGAGGGCGGCCTCATCCCGATGTTCCTGATCATCGGCGTGTGGGGCGGCAAGCGGCGGATCTACGCGAGCTACAAGTTCTTCCTCTACACCTTCCTCGGCTCGGTGCTGATGCTGGTCGCCATCATGGCGATGTACTGGGAGGCGGGCACCACCTCGATCCCGGAGCTCCTGGCACACCCGTTCCCGGCGTCGATGCAGCCCTGGCTGTGGTTCGCCTTCTTCGCCTCGTTCGCAGTCAAGATGCCGATGTGGCCGGTGCATACGTGGCTTCCCGACGCCCATGTCGAGGCGCCGACGGCAGGCTCGGTGATCCTGGCGGGCATCCTGCTCAAGCTCGGCGGCTACGGCTTCCTGCGCTTCTCGCTGCCGATGTTCCCGCTCGCCTCGGCCGATTTCGCGCCGTTCGTGTTCACGCTGTCGGTGGTCGCGATCATCTACACCTCGCTGGTCGCGCTGGTGCAGTCGGACATCAAGAAGCTGATCGCCTATTCGTCCGTCGCCCATATGGGCTTCGTGACCATGGGCATCTTCGCGGCCAACCAGCAGGGCGTCGAGGGGGCAATCTTCCAGATGCTCTCGCACGGGCTGGTCTCGGGCGCGCTGTTCCTGTGCGTCGGCGTGATCTACGACCGCATGCACACCCGCGAGATCTCGGCCTATGGCGGCCTGGTCAGCCGGATGCCGAACTATGCCGTGGTGATGCTGATCTTCACCATGGCGAATGTCGGCCTTCCGGGCACAAGCGGGTTCGTCGGCGAATTCCTGACGCTTCTCGGCGTGTTCGAGGTGAACTCCTGGGTGGCCATCTTCGCGGCCACCGGCGTCATCCTGTCGGCGGGCTACGCGCTCTGGCTCTATCGCCGGGTCATCTTCGGGGTCCTCGAGAAGGAGAGCCTGCGCTCGATCCTCGACCTGAACCGGCGCGAGAAGCTCATTCTCTATCCGCTGGTGGTCCTGATCATCTTCTTCGGCGTCTATCCGATGCCGGTCTTCAACGTGACGGCCGTTTCGGTCGAGAACCTCGTCAGCGGCTACACGGCAGCCCTCGAATCCGCTGCGGCGGTCGCTCTGGCGCAGTAAAAGCGGGAACGGATTGCTCATGCTTTCGGACATGTTGGCCCATAGCCTGCCGATCGTCGCTCCCGAGCTGATCATGGCGGTCGGCGCGATGCTGCTCCTGATGTACGGCGTCTTCGCCGGGGAGCGCAGCGCCCAGACAGTGACCGGACTCTCGGTGGCGCTGATCATCATCGCGGGCCTGTGGCTGGTGCTGGTGACCCCGATGGGGATCGCCTTCGGCGGATCCTTCATCCTCGATCCTTTCGCCGTGTTCATGAAGGTGCTGGTACTGATTGGCGCGGCGGCGGCGGTGGTGATGTCCGTCGGCTTCGCCGAGCGGGAGCGCTTCAACCGCTTCGAGTTCCCGGTGCTGATCGTGCTTTCGACCACCGGCATGATGATGATGGTCTCCGCCGGCGACATGATCGGCCTCTATCTCGGGCTCGAGCTGCAGTCGCTGGCGATCTACGTGCTGGCGGCGATCAACCGCGACTCCGTCCGCTCGACGGAGGCAGGCCTGAAGTACTTCGTGCTGGGCGCGCTGTCCTCGGGCATGCTGCTCTACGGCGCCTCGCTGATCTACGGCTTCACCGGACACGTCGAGTTCGACGCGATCGCGGCGACGCTCGTGGTCGGCGAACGTTCGCTCGGCGTCCTTGTCGGCCTCGTGTTCGTTCTCGCTGGGCTCGCCTTCAAGATCTCCGCGGTGCCGTTCCACATGTGGACGCCGGACGTCTACGAGGGCGCGCCGACGCCGATCACCGCGTTCATGGCGGGGGCGCCGAAGGTCGCCGCGATGGCGCTGCTGACCCGCTTCACAGTCCAGAGCTTCGGCCCGCTGGCCGTTGACTGGCAGCAGGTGCTGGTGTTCATCTCGATCGCGTCGATGGTGTTCGGCGCGTTCGCTGCGATCGGCCAGCGCAACATCAAGCGCCTGATGGCGTATTCGTCGATCGGTCACATGGGCTATGCGCTTGTCGGCCTGTCGGCGACGACCGCCGAGGGCGTGCGCGGCGTGCTGCTCTACATGGCGATCTACCTGGCGATGACGCTGGGCACATTTGCCGTGATCCTCGCCATGCGCCGCAAGGACGGGATGGTGGAGGAGATCGACGATCTCGCCGGCCTGTCGAAGACCAATCCGGTCATGGCGCTTCTGCTGACCGTCCTGATGCTGTCGCTCGCCGGCCTGCCGCCGCTCGCGGGCTTCTTCGCCAAGTACTTCGTCTTCATGGCAGCCGTGCAGGCCGGTCTCTATGTGCTCGCGGTCATCGGTGTCCTCGCCAGCGTGGTCGGGCTCTACTACTATCTCCGCGTCGTGAAGGTGATGTGGTTCGACGACGCCGCCGAGAGCTTCGTCCCGATGGCGACGGAGCTTCGGGTCGTGCTCGGCGTCTCGGCGCTGTTCATCTTCCCGGTCTATCTGCTCGTCGGCGGCCCGATCTTCGCGGCCGCCGAAGCGGCAGCGCTGACGTTCTTCTAACGGTGGCCGCGGCTTCCTCAGGGCAGCGGCGGCTCGCGCTCGGCGCGACGACATCCACCAACAGCGTGGCGATCGAAGCAGCGCGTGCCGGCGACCCCGGGGCGCTCTGGGTCACCGCGGAGCGTCAGACGGCCGGACGGGGCAGGCGGGGCCGAAGCTGGGTGTCGGAGGCGGGGAACCTCTATGCCAGCCTGCTGCTGATCGATCCGGCGCCGCTTCGACATCTCGGCAAGCTGCCGCTCGTCGCCTCGCTCGGTGTGCGCGACGGTCTCGCGACGCTCCTGCCCGACCGTGCGGCGGTGGCGGTCAAGTGGCCGAACGACGTCCTGATCGGCGGGGCGAAGGCGGTCGGCATCCTGCTCGAGAGCGAGCGGCTGCCCGACGGCCGGATGGCGGTCGTCATCGGTTGTGGGGTGAACGTTTCGCTGATACCCGATGAGGCACCGTATTCGGTCACCAGCCTGGCGCGGGAAGGAGCGACCGATCTTGCGCTCGAGACGGTGTTCGCAGCCGTTGCCGCGGGCCTGTCCGGCGCACTGACACGCTTCGATCGCGGCAGCGGCTTCGATGTCGTCCGCCGGGAATGGCTCCACGCGGCAGTCGGGGTCGGCGGGCCCTGCCGGGTCGTCATGGCGGACCGGACGCTGACCGGGCGATTCGAGGCACTCGACGAAGAGGGCCGGCTGATCCTTCTGCGCGATGAGGACTCAACACGCATGGCGGTATCCGCCGGCGACCTTTTCTTTCCGGAGGCGCACGCCCATCGGGCGCCCTCCGACAGCGCGGCTTCGGCCGCCATGACGAATTTGGACTGAGAACGAAACCCACATGGCGCGGCCAGACCGCGCCGTGACATGACGCGAAAGAAGAACGGCTTGAGTGAGCTACTGTTCGTGCCGCTAGGCGGCATCGGCGAGATCGGCATGAATCTCGCCCTCTACGGCTATGGTCCCGAGGAAGACCGCGAGTGGATCGCGGTCGATTGCGGCGTCTCCTTTGCGGGACCGGATTTTCCGGGCGCGGACCTGATCTTCCCCGACACGCGGTTCCTCGAGGAGGAGCGGCACGCGCTGAAGGGGATCGTGATCACCCATGCCCACGAGGACCATTACGGGGCGCTGCTGGATCTCTGGCCGCGGCTGAACAAGGTCCCCGTCTACGCGACGGCGTTCACCGCCGGGCTGCTGGCGGCCAAGCGCGAAGGCGAGGCCGGGGCGCCCAAGATCCCGGTCGAGATCTTCGCCGCGGGCGATCGCTTCAAGGTCGGACCGTTCGAGATCGAGGCCATCAACGTCACCCATTCGATTCCGGAGCCCGTGGCGCTGGCGATCCGCTCGCCCGCCGGAACGGTGGTCCACACCGGCGACTGGAAGATCGACGCGACGCCGGTGCTCGGCAAGCCGACCGACGAGGCGCGGCTGCGCGAGATCGGCGACGAAGGTGTCCTGGCGATGGTTGCCGACTCGACCAACGCCTTGCGCGAGGGCATCAGCCCCAGCGAGACGGAAGTGTCGGCATCGCTCGCCGACATCATCCGGGCCGCCAAGGGCCGGGTCGCGGTGACGACCTTCTCCTCCAATGTCGGGCGCATCCGCTCGATCGCGGCCGCTGCCCGCGATGCCGGGCGCCAGGTCCTGCTCATGGGCCGCTCGATGCGGCGCGTCTGCGACGTTTCGCGCGAACTGGGCTACCTCGAAGACATCCCGCCGTTCCTCGGCGAGCAGGATTTCGGCTATATTCCGCCGGAGAAGGCGGTGATCATCCTCACCGGCAGCCAGGGCGAGCCGCGTGCGGCCCTCGCTCGCCTGTCGCGTGGCGACCATCCGTCGGTCTCGCTCTCCCGCGGCGATCTGGTGATCTTCTCGTCGCGCTCGATCCCGGGCAACGAGAAGGGGATCATCGAGATCAAGAACGCGCTGATCGAGCGCGGCGTCGACGTCCTGGAGGACGGCACCAAGCTGGTGCATGTATCCGGCCATCCGCGGCGCAGCGAGATGCGCCAGATGTATGAGTGGGTGCGGCCGAAGATCGCCATTCCGGCTCACGGCGAGGCGGCGCATCTGACCGCCCATGCCCAGCTGGCGAAGGAACTGGGCGTCCGCGAGGTGATCCCGGTCCGCAACGGCGGCGTGGTCCGCCTGTCGCCGGGTGCCGCCGCGATCGTCGACGAGGTTCCGGTCGGCCGCCTCTACAAGGACGGACGGCTGATCGGCACGGCCGAGGACATGGGTATCAACGAGCGGCGCCGGCTGTCCTTCGTCGGGCAGGTTTCGGTCCTGGTCGAATTGACGGGCAAGCTGCAGATGCGGGAAGATCCCGATCTGGTCGCGCTGGGGCTGCCGAAGGACGATGCCGGGGGCGAGGATCTCGAGGAACTGCTGATCGACGCGGCCGCGGGCGCCGTCGACAGCATTCCGCCGAACCGGCGCAAGGACCTCGATCTCGTGGCGGAAGCCGTGCGCCGCGCCGTCCGGGGGGCGGCCTTCGAGGCGTGGGGCAAGAAGCCGATCGTGACGGTGTTCGTCACCCGCTCCTGAGGAGACTCGATGCTCGGTCGCCTGAACCACGTCGCCTTCGCCGTGCCGGATCTTGCCGTCGCCATGGCGCGCTACCGCGAGATGCTCGGCGCCGAGGTATCGGCGCCGGCGGAGATTCCGGAGCATGGCGTGACGGTGGCGTTCGTCGATCTCGGGAACACCAAGGTCGAGCTTCTGGAACCGCTGGGGGCGGATTCGCCGATCGCGGCGTTCCTGGAGAAGAACCCCAAAGGCGGCATGCATCACGTGTGCTACGAGGTGCCGGATATTCGGGTGGCGCGGGACGCTGTCCGGGCGGCGGGTGGACGGGTGCTGGGCAATGGCGAGCCGAAGATCGGCGCGCACGGCAAGCCGGTGCTGTTCGTCCATCCGGGCGACCTGTTCGGAACGCTCACGGAGCTAGAGGAGGCCTGACCATGGGATGGATCTCGGCAATAGCCATCTACTTCATCATCTGGTGGACATCGCTTTTCGTGATCCTGCCACTGGGGAACCGCTCGCAGATAGAGAGCGAGCACGTGACCCTCGGCACGGAACATGGGGCGCCGTCCGAAGCGCGGATCGGTCGCAAGTTCCTCCAGACGACGCTCCTGGCGAGCGTGGTCTTCGTCGTCTTCTATCTCGTGACGCAGGTATGGGGTCTGAGCCCCGACGATTTCCCCCGCTTCGTTCCCGAAGGCTGAGGCTCTGTCTCGGAGTGAAGGCAAAAAAAATGCAAGGCTTTCGCCTTGCATCATTAAGGTGCGTGCCTGGGTTTCCAACCGAAGACTTTGTTCGGGGCTGCAACGACATGTCGCGCCGGAAACCGCGTCCTCCCAAGACTAGACCGCAGTCGGCGCCTCTGGGGCGCCTTGTTTATGCGACTGAACGTTAGACAGCGCTCCGCGGCTTGTCACGCGAAATTTGCGGCGTTGTCACACTTTGATCGCTATGTCGTCGACGCCTCATCCGGTCCGGCCCACCGCGGCGCTGCCGGCTTTTCATCGCGCGGTGTAGAGGCTATGAGGCGGCTCCGTGGCCAGCCGGCCGCCGACCCTTGATCTGACCGGACCCGTCATGCGCCTGTCGCGATATTTTCTGCCCATTCTCAAGGAAACGCCGAAGGAAGCCGAGATCGTCTCGCATCGGCTGATGCTCCGGGCGGGGATGATCCGGCAGCAGGCGGCGGGGATCTACTCGTTCCTGCCGCTCGGCAAGCGGGTCCTCGACCGGGTCTGCAAGATCGTGCGCGAGGAGCAGGACCGCTCCGGGGCGATCGAGCTTCTGATGCCGACGATCCAGTCGGCTGATCTCTGGCGCGAGAGCGGGCGCTACGACGACTACGGCAAGGAGATGCTGCGCATCGAGGATCGCCAGGGCCGCGACCTGTTGTTCGGGCCGACCAACGAGGAGATGGTCACGGACATCTTCCGATCCTCCGTGCGCTCCTACAAGGACCTGCCGCTGAACCTTTACCACATCCAGTGGAAGTTCCGGGACGAGGTCCGGCCGCGCTTCGGCGTGATGCGCAGCCGCGAATTCCTGATGAAGGATGCCTATTCCTTCGACCTCGACTTCGAGTCGGCCCGCACGTCCTACGACCGGATGTTCGTCGCCTATCTGCGGACATTCGAGCGCTGCGGCCTGAAGGCAATCCCGATGCGGGCGGATACGGGCCCGATCGGCGGCGACCTCAGCCACGAATTCATCATCCTCGCGTCGACGGGCGAGAGCGAGGTCTTCTGCCATCGCGCCTATCTCGATCTGCCGGTTCCGGGCGCGGACGTGGACTTTTCCGATCCGGCCGCTCTCCGGGCGGTGGTCGACACCTGGACCACGCCCTACGCGGCGACGGACGAGATGCACGACGCAGCCGCGTGGGTTGCGCTGCCAGAGGACGAACGTCTCGCCGCACGGGGCATCGAGGTCGGTCATATTTTCCACTTCGGCACCAAGTACTCGGAGCCGATGAACGCCGTCGTCACTGGTCCGGACGGGAAGGACATTCCCGTGCACATGGGCTCCTACGGGATCGGCCCGAGCCGCCTGCTCGCGGCGATCATCGAGGCCTCGCATGACGAGAACGGCATCGTCTGGCCCAAATCCGTCGCGCCCTTCGACGTCGGGCTTATCAACATGAAGCCGGGCGACGCGGAGTGCGATCGCGTCTGCGACCAGCTGTATGCGCAGCTCGAGACCGCGGGCGTCGAGACGCTCTACGATGACCAGGAAACCAGGGCCGGCGCGAAGTTCGCCACCATGGATCTCATCGGGCTGCCGCTGCAGCTAATCGTCGGTCCGCGCGGGGCGAAGGCAGGCGAGGTCGAGGTCAAGGACCGGGCGACCGGTGCGCGCGAGACCCTGCCGATCTCGGCGGTGCTCGGCCGGGTGCTGGCTTGACCGCCGCATCCATCGCGCCTGCCGACACGGCGGGGAAGCCTCGCTCGACGCGTCCCTTCTCGCGCTTCGAGTGGATGATCGCCGGGCGCTATCTGCGCTCGCGGCGACGGGATGCGGGCGTCTCGGTCATTGCCGGCTTCTCCTTCATCGGCATCATGCTGGGCGTCGCCGCCCTGATCATCGTCATGTCGGTGATGAACGGCTTCCGCGCCGAACTGCTGACCCGGATCCTCGGGGTCAACGGCCACGTCATCCTCTATCCGATCGACCAGCCGCTCCGCGACTTCGATGCGGTCGCGCAGCGCGTGGCCGACGTTCCGGGCGTCGACTTCGCCATGCCGCTGGTGCAGGGGCAGGTGCTGGCGTCGGGCCCCACGACCAACAGCACGGGGGCGCTGGTGAAGGGCGTGCGGGGCGACGATCTCGACGAACTGGCGCCCATCTCCGAGAACATCCGTCAGGGCTCGCTAGAGAATTTCGATACCGGCACCGGGGTGGCGATCGGTATACGTCTGGCGGAGGCGCTGGGGCTGCGGCTCGAGGACAACATCACGCTGGTCTCGCCGGAGGGCGACGTGACGCCGCTCGGGACGACGCCACGCGTCAAAGCCTATCCGGTAACGGCGATCTTCGAGATCGGCCTGTCCGAATACGATGCGGCCTATGTCTACATGCCGCTTCAGGAGGCGCAGCTGTTCTTCAACGAGGAGGACCAGGCCCAGTCGATCGAGATGTTCGTCGACGATCCCGACGCGGTGGGCAGACTGCAGCCGCAGGTCGAGGCGGCGGCGCAGCGCCCGGCCTACACGATCACCTGGCAGACCCAGAACGAGTCGTTCTTCTCGGCGCTGCAGGTCGAGCGCAACGTGATGTTCATCATCCTGACGCTGATCATCCTCGTGGCGGCCCTCAACATCATCTCGGGCCTCTTCATGCTGGTGAAGGACAAGGGCCGGGACATCGCGATCCTGCGGACCATGGGCGCCACCAGGGGCGCGGTGATGCGGGTGTTCCTGATCACCGGCGCCTCGATCGGCCTGGCCGGTACGCTTGCCGGGCTGGTGCTGGGGACGCTGTTCTGCCTCAACATCGAGAACATCAGGCTGTTCTTCTCCTGGCTTTCGGGCACGACCCTCTTCAACCCGGAATTCTATTTCCTCAGTCAGCTGCCGGCGGTTGTCGACGTCTCCGAAGTCGTCCTGGTCGTGCTGATGGCGGTGGGGCTGTCCTTCGTGGCGACGATCCTGCCGTCGTGGCAGGCGTCGCGGCTCGATCCGGTCGAGGCATTGCGGTACGAATGATGAGCGATGACATCGCGCTGCGTCTCCAGGCGGTCGGGCGGCATTTCAAGGAAGGCGAGGGGAAGCTGACCATCCTCGACGGTGCGGAGGTCGACGTGCGGGCCGGCGAGATGATCGCCCTCGTCGCGCCGTCCGGCGCGGGCAAGTCGACCCTCCTGCACATCGCCGGGCTGCTCGAGCGGCCCGACACCGGGGAAGTCTATGTCGGCGGCGAGGCCTGCGGCAGCCTCGGCGACGATCGACGGACCGAAATGCGGCGTCGTTCGATCGGCTTCGTCTACCAGTTTCATCATCTGCTGCCCGAGTTCTCCGCCCTGGAAAACGTCATGCTGCCGCAGATGATCCTTGGGCTCGGCCGAGCAGCCGCGCAGGCAAGGGCCCAGGAACTGCTCGACTACATGCGCATCGGCAAGCGCTCGCTGCACCGTCCCGCCGAACTGTCCGGCGGCGAGCAGCAGCGCGTGGCGATCGCGCGCGCTGTCGCGAACTCTCCTCGGGTGCTTCTCGCCGACGAGCCGACCGGCAATCTCGACCCCACCACTTCGGGCTATGTGTTCGACGCTCTCACAGCCCTTGTGCGCCAGTCGGGCGTCGCGGCGCTGATCGCCACGCACAACCACGAGCTGGCCGCCCGGATGGACCGCTCGATCACGATCGAGCAGGGGCGGATCGTGCCGCACCAGTTCGGCTGAAGACCCGACGCGGCGGCGGCCCACCGGGGCCGGGCCCACCGAGGCCATTGCCCGCTTCTCCATCCGTCATTCCGCTCTGCCAGTACCTGCAGCCGCCCCGGCCGACGGGACACTTGACATTGCCGCTGCGATAGGAACAAATAGCGAACATAGAACATTGAGGGAACGACCATGCTCGATTTCACCAAGGATCTCCTGTCGCTCGCCGCCATGTCCGGTTTCGTGTTCAGCCTCGCTCTGCTCATTCACGCGGTCTGACGGGCGGCTTTCCTGGGGACGGGCTGGACGCCGGCCTTAACGGCTCGCGCCCGAGGAGCTAGGAGTTGAGCCGAGCGTAGCCGTGGCGGACCCGCCCCTGGAGGGTGGGTGTCCGGACGGCGCCAAGCCCAGGAGCTACCGGATGAACGATCGCAACGGCGACAGCCTCCGCTTCGTTCATCTGCGCGTACACAGCGCCTTCTCGCTGCTCGAAGGCGCGCTGAAGCTCGATCAGATCATCAAGTTCGCGGTCGCCGACGGGGCGCCCGCGGTCGGTATCGCCGACACGAACAATCTGTTTGGGGCGCTGGAATTTTCCGAGAAGGCTGCGAAGGCCGGGCTGCAACCGATCATCGGGTGCCAGCTCGACGTCGATTTCGGCGATACCGCCGCCGAAGGGCGGGGCGGGCGCGGCGACCGGAATGCGCTTCCCATGGCACCGCTGGTGCTCATCGCCGCGAGCGAGGCCGGCTATGCCAATATGGTGGAAGTGGTGTCGCTGGCCTATCTCGGACATCCCGATACGCAGCGGCCGCATGTGCCGATCGAATGGGTCGAGGCGCATTGCGGCGACGTGATCTGCCTCACCGGCGGCCCTCTCGGCCCGATCGGCTGCGCGCTGGCGGCGGACCGCACGCCGCTCGCCCGGGCGCGCCTGGAGCGCCTTGCGGCAGCCTTCGGCGACAGGCTCTATGTCGAACTGCAGCGCCAGGAGGGGCGCAACCGCCGGGTCGAGGCGGAGACCATCCATCTCGCCTACGAGCTGGCGCTCCCGCTGGTGGCGACCAACGAGCCGTTCTTCTACTGCCCTGACGATTTCGACGCTCATGACGCGCTGCTCGCGGTGGCGAGCAACCGGCTGGTCAGCCAGGAGGATCGTCGCCGTCTGTCGCGCGATCACTGCCTGAAGACGCAGGGCGAGATGGCGGTGCTGTTCGCCGATCTGCCGGAAGCGCTGGAGAACACCGTCGAGATCGCTCGGCGCTGCTCCTATAGGCCGCGCACGCGCGCGCCGATCCTGCCGCGTTTCGCCGGGGCCGATGCCGATCCGGTCGAGGCGGAAGCCGCCGAGGTGCAGGAACTGCGACGCCAGGCCTTCGAGGGGCTGGAGAAGCGGCTGGCAACGCTCGGGCTCGCCCCGGGGGAGAGCGAGGAGAGCTACCGCGCCCGTCTCGACTTCGAGCTGACGATCATCGAGCGGATGAAGTTCCCGGGCTACTTCCTGATCGTCGCGGACTTCATCAAATGGGCGAAGGCGGAGGGGATCCCGGTCGGGCCGGGCCGCGGGTCCGGTGCCGGCTCGCTCGTCGCCTACTCGCTGACGATCACCGATCTCGACCCCCTGCGGTTCTCGCTGCTGTTCGAGCGCTTCCTCAATCCCGACCGCGTCTCGATGCCGGATTTCGACATCGACTTCTGCCAGGACCGGCGGGAGGAGGTGATCCGCTATGTCCAGGGCAAGTACGGCCGCGACCAGGTCGGCCAGATCATCACCTTCGGAACGCTGCAGGCCCGTGCGGTGCTGCGCGACGTCGGCCGCGTCCTCGAGATGTCCTACGGCCACGTCGACAAGCTCTGCAAGCTGGTGCCGCAGAACCCGGCCAATCCGGTGACGCTGGCGCAGGCGCTGGTGGAGGAGCCGCGGCTGCAGGAGGCGCGCGAGAAGGAGGAGATCGTCGACCGGCTGATCTCCATCGCGCTGAAGCTCGAAGGCCTCTACCGCCACGCCTCCACCCACGCCGCAGGCATCGTCATCGGCGACCGGCCGCTGTCGAAGCTGGTGCCGATGTATCGGGACCCGCGTTCCGACATGCCCGTCACCCAGTACAACATGAAGTGGGTCGAGCCGGCGGGGCTGGTCAAGTTCGACTTCCTCGGCCTCAAGACCCTGACGACGCTGCAGACGGCGGTCTCGCTGATCGCCCGCAGGAACATCACGATCGATCTCGCGGCGATCCCGCTGAATGACGCCAAGAGCTACGAGATGCTGACCCGCGGCGAAACGGTCGGCGTCTTCCAAGTGGAATCGGTCGGCATGCGCAAGGCGCTGATCGGCATGCGGCCCGACCGGTTCGAGGACATCATCGCGCTGGTCGCCCTCTACCGGCCCGGCCCGATGGAGAACATCCCGACCTACAACGCCCGCAAGCACGGCGACGAGGAAGTGGAGGTCATCCACCCGAAGATCGTGCCGATCCTGCAGGAGACCCAGGGCGTCATCATCTATCAGGAACAGGTGATGCAGATCGCGCAGGTCCTGGCCGGCTACTCGCTCGGCGAAGCGGACCTGCTGCGGCGAGCGATGGGCAAGAAGATCCGCGCCGAGATGGACAAGCAGCGCGTGCGCTTCGTCGAGGGCGCGATCGCCAACGGGCTGGAGAAGGGCCAGGCGAACACGATCTTCGACCTGCTCGCCAAGTTCGCCGATTACGGCTTCAACAAGAGCCACGCGGCGGCCTATGCGCTCGTCGCCTACCAGACCGCGTATCTGAAGGCGAACTACCCGGTCGAGTTCCTCGCCGCCTCGATGACGCTCGACTGCGGCAACACCGACAAGCTCAACGATTTCCGTATGGATGCGCAGCGTCTGGGCATCGCCGTGGTGCCACCCTCGGTGCAGACCTCCCACAAGGCGTTCGAGGTCGGTGACAACCGGATTTTCTATGCGCTCGCGGCCATCAAGGGGATCGGGGAGCAGGCGGTCGACCACATCGTGGAACGGCGCGGCGAGGGCCGTTATGCCTCGCTGGAGGATTTCTGCGCGCGCATCGACCCGAAGATCGTCAACAAGCGGACGCTGGAGTTCCTGATCGCGGCGGGAGCGCTGGACTGCTTCGGGCACGATCGGGCGATACTGACGGCCAATATCGAGCTGATGGCCTCCTATGCGCTCAGGGTTCACGAGGGTCGCACCTCCGGCCAGCACGACATGTTCGGGTCCGCCGGGGACGCGCCGGAGCCGCTGCGTCTGAACCCGGCACCGCTGTGGACCTCGTCGGAGAAGCTGCTGCGCGAGTTCCAGGCGATCGGCTTCTACATTTCCGCCCACCCGCTCGACGAGTACAAGTCGACGCTGAAGCGCCTGCGGGTCCAGACCCATGCGGAGGTGACCGCCGGCGTGAAGCGCGGCGCGAGCGCCGGCAAGCTGGCGGGCACGGTGACGTCCAGACAGGAGCGCAAGACCCGCACCGGCGGCAAGATCGGCATCGTCCAGCTCTCCGACCCGAGCGGCCAGTACGAGGTGGTCCTGTTCTCCGAGACGCTCTACGCGTTCCGGGACATGCTGGAGCCGGGCGCATCGGTGATCGTCACGGTGTCGGCCGAGGAGCGACCGGAAGGCATCTCGCTGCGGGTCCAGTCGGTGCAGTCGCTCGAGGACGAGGCAGTCCGGATGCAGAAGGCGCTGCGGATCTTCGTTCGCGATGCGGCGCCGCTCCAGATGGTGCGGGGCCAGCTGCAGACGGACGGCGACAGCGAGGTTTCGGTGATCCTGGTGCGGGACGCCGGCGAGCGGGAGGTGGAGATCACGCTGCCGGGCCGGTACCGGGTGTCGCCGCAGATGGCCAGCGCCGTGAAGGCGGCGCCCGGCGTTCTGGACGTCGAGCTTCTGTAGGCTTCAGGGGAACGCTGGCTGGCCTGGCGTCGCCCGCTCAGACGGCATCTTCGGCGCCGTCGGCGTTGTCGAGAGGCGCCGAGCGCTGCGTGCCGGACGTTGCAACGTGCTTTCTCGCCGTCTGGCCGAACGTGTACCCGGTCTCGATGGCACTCTGGCCGAACCTGTCCCGCAAGCGGTCGAGCGCCGCTTCCGCCTTCGCCCGTTTGGCGGCCCCCGAATCAACGAGATCGTCCGGGTCGGCCATGGTGGCCGGGTGGAAGTCCGAGCAGCCGATGCCGATCAGCCGGAAGCGCGTGCCATCGATCTCCTTCTCCAGCAGCGAGCGTCCGGTCGCGAAGATCCGGTCCGCCAGCCGGGTCGGCTGACCGAGCCGCAGGTTGCGGGTGCGGATGCGGAAGTCGGCCGTCTTCAGCTTCAGGACGATGGTCGTCGCCGACTTGTCCGTCGCCTTCAGCCGTCGCGCCACCTTCTCGCTCAGCGCGCGCAGCAACGGCACCAGGTCCTCGGCGGTGGAGAGGTCGCGATTGAAGGTTGTTTCGGCGGAGATGCTCTTCATCTCGCTGCGCGGATCGACCCGGCGCGGGTCGATGCCGCGGGACAGCCGGTAGAGCCGCTGGCCCATCTGGCCGTAGCGCCGCATCAGCCCCGCCTCGTCCATCGTCTGGAGCTGCCCGATCGTCCGCACGCCGTCCGCCGCCAGGGACCGCTCCATGGCCCCGCCGACGCCCCAGATGAGCGTGACCGGCTTGTCGGCCAAAAACTCCAGCGTCTCCCGCCGACCGATGACGGAGAAGCCGCGCGGCTTTTCAAGGTCGCTCGCGACCTTTGCCAGGAACTTGTTGTGCGACAGGCCGATGGATACGGTGATTCCCAGTTCCCGCTCGACCCGCGCGGCGAGGCGCGCCAGCGTCATCGCCGCCGGTTCGCCGTGCAGGCGCTCCGTCCCGGACAGGTCGAGAAACGCCTCGTCGATGGACAGCGGCTCGACCAGTGGCGTGATCTCCAGCATCATCGAGCGGACCTGGCGACCGACATCGGCATATTTCGTCATGTCGGGAGAAAGGACGACGGCGTCGGGGCAGAGTTTCAATGCCTTGAACATCGGCATGGCCGAGTGCACGCCGCGAATGCGGGCGATGTAGCAGGCCGTCGAGACGACGCCGCGCTGGCCGCCGCCGATGATCAGCGGCCGGTGCAGCAGCTCCGGCCGGTCGCGCTTCTCGACGCTGGCATAGAAAGCGTCGCAGTCGAGATGGGCGATGGCCAGCTGGCCGAGCTCCGCGTGACCCAGAAGCCGCGGGCTGCCGCAGGACAGGCAGCGTCGCCCCGCCGCTTCCTGACGGACGAGGCAGTCCCGGCAGAAGCGCAGGGGTGGTGAGACGGACATGGTCGACTCGGGCGGGTGGCTGTCCGCCACGATAGCGCAACCGCCCGGCCGGGGAAATCGCGGCGCGGGCTGCGGCTGCGTGCGCTCGTCGTGCCGAGCTAACGGTGCGCGCTCTTGTCCAGTATGGCGGTGATCAGAGACTCGGCTTCCGTCCAGTCGGTGGCGGCGAGGACACCCTCCGGCAGCGGCGGCAGATGCGGGCGGAAGGCATCGTTGGCCATCAGGTGGATAAGATGCGCGTCCGGATAGCTGCGGCGCACCGAGACGAGGTTCGGGGGCAGGTCGTCGGCAAAGATCAGCGGCCCCGTCCAGCGCGCGCCGAGTTCGGCCACGACCGCGCCCTTGGAGCGTTCCGTCGCGATCATCGGGAAGGGCAGGCCTTCACGGTCGAGGAGGGCGCGCCGGCGCGGATAGAAGGCAGGCGTCATCGCGGTGAGAAAGACGATGTCGGCCAGACCGGCGAGCCGGCCCAGTGACTCGGCGGCGCCGCGAACCACCTTCTGGCGACGCTCCTGATCCTCGTAGAGCCGCATCGTCACCTGGTCGAGCTCGGAGCCCGACAGCGCCGAGCCGGTGGAGATCGAGCGGACGTTGCCGGTCAGCCGGAAGCTCTCCGGGTGCAGCCGTGCGCCATGCTCGGCCAGCAACTTTTCGAAGGGCGCGATGAACTCGAGAACCACCTCGTCGATGTCGAGAACCAGAAGTGCGGAACGGGTTCGGTGCATCTCGTCGATGCCGGGGCCCTCGGTCGCGGTGCGGCGGCTCATCGCGGCGGCACGCCGAAACTGGCGGAGAGCGCTTCGCGAGCGGCCGCGACCCGGGCAGGATCGAGCGCCTGGTCGGCGGCGAAGGCCATCAAGGTCGGCTCGTGGGCCAGCACGAAATCCAAAACGCCGGCAAGAAAACCAGGCGTTGCCGCTGCGGCGCGAAGATCGGCGACGTTGATCCCGGTCACCGCGAGGAAGCGGTCGAGGAGGGGCCGGTCCGCCGCGATAAAGGCAAGTGCCTGTACCGCCACGAGATCAGCTGCTTCCCGGCCGGTCTGGCCGCCTCTATGCAACCGATTGTTATCGTTAAAAGACCCCAACCGACCGATTCCCACTTCTTAAATCAAATTCCGCTAAGAGTGTCCCTGGATAGCCGAAGACCAAATGAGGGTCGAGGCGAGGAGTGCCCGATGGCGAAGACCGTGATGATCGTCGAAGACAACGAGCTCAACATGAAGCTCTTCCGTGACCTCATCGAGGCGCACGGCTACGCGACGGTGCAGACCCGCAGCGGGCTGACCGCCGTCGATCTCGCCCGCGAGCATCGGCCCGACCTCATCCTGATGGACATCCAGCTTCCGGAAATTTCCGGGCTCGACGTCACCCGCCAGCTCAAGCAGGACCCGGAACTGTCGCGGATCCCGATCATCGCGGTCACGGCCTTCGCGATGAAGGGCGACGAGGAGCGCATCCGCCAGGGCGGCTGCGAAGCCTACATCTCGAAGCCAATCTCGGTGGTGAAGTTCATCGAGACCATCCGCTCGTTTCTCGGCGAAAGCTGAGGCCTGTCATGACGGCACAGATCCTGATCGTCGACGACGTGCCGATAAACGTCCGGCTGCTGGAAGCCCGGCTGACACTGGAATACTATCAGGTCGTCACCGCCACGAGCGGCGAGGAAGCACTGCGGATCTGCCGCGACCAGCTGGTGGATCTGGTGCTGCTCGACGTGATGATGCCGGAGATGGACGGGTTCGAGGTCTGCCGCCGTCTGAAGGCCGATCCGGATACCCAGCATCTGCCGGTGGTCCTGATCACCGCTCTCGACCAGGCCTCCGACCGGCTGACCGGGCTGGAGGCGGGGGCCGACGACTTCCTCACCAAGCCGGTTCGCGATCTCGCGCTGTTCTCGCGCGTGCGAAGCCTGACGCGGCTGAAGTTCGTCACCGACGAGCTGCGCCGTCGGGCCGAGACGGCGGTGAGCCTCATGGCCGTCGACACGCCCGCCAGCCCGGATCTGCTGCAGCCGCCGCCGCACGTCCTGCTCTTCACCGAGGCCGCGGATCACGGCGAGCGCGTCGCTCGCCATCTGAAGGGCGTCGCTTCCGTGGAGATCATCGCGGACGCTGACCGGTTTGGCGAAGCTGCCGCTGCCGCGGACGCGGACGTTCTGGTCATCGACATGGACGGAACGGGCGTCGACCCGCTGCGGCTGATCTCGCAGCTGCGGTCCAACGAAGCCAGCCGCCTGACGCCGATTCTCGCTAGCGCACGGCCCGAGGACGAGGCGAGGCTCGCACGTGCGCTGGAGCTCGGCGGCAACGACTACATCCACAGGCCGATCGACCGCAACGAGTTGCTGGCGCGGATCAAAACGCAGATCCGGCGCAAGCGATACGACGACGGGCTGCGCAACTCGGTCCAGCAGACGATCCAGCTGGCCGTCTCCGACCCGCTCACCGGTCTTCACAACCGGCGCTTCCTGGAAACGCACATGGCCCGCGCCGTCGCCCGCGCGCGCACGACCGGAACCGGCTTCGCCCTGCTGATGGCCGACATCGACCACTTCAAGCGCATCAATGACGGCTGGGGCCACGATGTCGGTGACCAGGTGCTGCGGGAGTTTGCGACGCGCCTGTCCCAGTGTCTTCGCTCCAGCGACCTTGCATGCCGTTTCGGCGGCGAGGAGTTCGCCATCCTGATGCTGGAGGCGGATGCCTGCACCGCTGTCACGATTGCCGAACGGATCCGGGAAAGTGTCTGCGAGAAGCCCTTCGTCGTGGAAGGCGAATACCATGTCGTGACGGTCAGCGAGGGGCTTGCGGTCTTCGATCCGGAAGGCGACGACGCCGCGTCGCTGTTGAAGCGTGCGGACACGGCGCTCTACGCCGCCAAACGGGCCGGGCGGAACCGGGTGGAGATCCAGGTCGCGGCCTGATCGGCCTGAACGGGCCAGCTTTGCCGAAGCTCTTAACCATTACTTAAAGTTCACACGACACCGCGTGCAAACTCGTTGCATTCGAATCGGTTCTGCGCGAGGGTCACCTCGAAACGAAGGTCAAGGGGTCACCCGACATCTTCACAGCTACCCCATGGAATGCTCAGGTCCGCCGCATCTCCTGGGTCCCGTGGGGGGCCGGTCGGCTTCATGCAATGACGGTTTCCTCGTACCGTCGCATCGAGGCCGGCCGGCCACTTTTTGCCCGTTGTCCGGCAGAGGGCAGGGACCTCGCTTCCCGATAATGAAGCCGGCGTTCCGTAGGTGACGCGCCAGCGTCTGCCGTCCCGGAACTGCGGCACGCCAGGATGCGCGCTTCCGGAACCTCCCCAATCCCGCTCCTGCCGGATTACGTGCCTCTCGCGACGCCTGGTGCTCCCGTTCGCGGTCTCCGCCACCGGCGAGGCGCAGGCAGTCGACGCACGAAAAACGCCGCCCCGTTGCCAGAGCGGCGCCGTCATCCGTCAGAAGACGTCAGAGCTACTTGATCTTGGCTTCCTTGAACTCGACGTGCTTGCGCGCGATCGGGTCGTACTTCGTCTTGGTCATCTTGTCGGTCATCGTGCGGCTGTTCTTCTTCGTCACGTAGAAGAAGCCGGTGTCGGCCGTCGAGAGGAGCTTGATCTTGATCGTCGTTGCCTTGGCCATCGCCCTGTCCGTTCGCTGATGCGTTCCGCGCCGGCCGACCGTCCGGTCAGGCCATCTCGCCGAAAGCGCGGCTGAAATTTCGTGTGGACCCGTGGGCAGGCCGCAGAAGCGGCTGGCGCGCCACGCGCCAATGCGCCGTCGCGATGCGCCGGCGAATTTCAGCCGGACCATAGCCAGGCGCGCCGCCAAGTCAAGTGCGTGCGCGGTAACGGCTATGGGTGAGGCGGGCGAGCGTCAGCAGCAGATAGGCGGCGAAGAAGACGGCGAGTGCCCAGGCGAAACCATCGTTGCCGAAGGCGTCCATGGAACTGCCGATGGCCTGCGGCCCCACCAGCATGCCCGCCGAATAGCAGAAGATGAAGGCGGCATTGGCGGAAGCCAGATCCGAGCCGGAGAGCTTCGAGCCGAGATGCGCCAGCCCGACCGTGTAGAGACCCGCCACCACGCCGCCCCAGAGGAACAGCACGCCAGCCATCAGCAACCAGTCATCGGCCAGGAGCGGCAGGCACAGCGTTCCGACCAGCCCGACGAGGGCGAAGAAAGAGAGCAGCGTCCGCCGGTCGCGGACACGGTCAGAGATCAGGCCGATCGGGATCTGCAGGAGCACGTTGCCGAGCCCGATCGCCGTCAGAAGTTGCGCGGCCGATGCTTCGGTAAAGCCGATGCGCTCGCCGTAGATCGGAAAGAGCGCGAATCCGCCGGCCTCCACGGCCCCGAACACCAGCACGGCGCCCGTGGCCGTCGGCACGGAGAAGATGAAGCGCCAGAAGGCGCCGCGTCGCCTCGGGCCGAGGACCGGCTGGCGGTTCCACGCGAAGAGCAGCGGGATCGCCGAGGCGAAGATGACGCCGGCGCCGATCCCGAAGGGGAGGAAGCCGGTGGATCCCACCTGCGAGAATATCCAGGGGCCGAGCGCGAAGCCGAGCGAGAGGACGGTTGCGTAGATGCCGAGGATGAAGCCGCGCTTGCCAGGCGGTGCGGCGGCATTGATCCAGAACTCGGACAGGACGAACAGCGCGGTGATGGCGAAGTGGAACACCAGTCGCAGCGGAAACCACATCCAGAAGGCCGTGGCGAGATAGAAGCCGATGGCCGAAAAGCCGCAAAGCGCGATGGCCGCGAGCATGGCGACCCGCACGCCGATCACCCGCGCGATGGGCGTGATCAGCGGAGCGGCGAGAAGCGATGCCGCACCGGCGATGGCGGTGTTGGCGCCGATCATCGTCGCCGAGACGCCGCGTCGCTCGAGGATGACGCTGAGCAGCGGCAGGCCGAGGCCGAGCGCGATGCCCACGGCGCTGATCAAGGAAATCGCGGCGGCTGCCGCGATCCAGTCGATCTCGGTGATCTCGGCCTCTGCCTCGGCGACGATGTCAGCCGGCGTCCTCTTGTCCATCGACCGTCCCCGGAGGATTCCCGTTCAGAGCAATTCGCGCACGAAGCGGCCGCGCACAGCACGGTAGAACGGCATCGGACGCGACGCGTCCAGCCATGAATCGTCAGCGAGCCGCTGTTCCAGGTCGTCGAGGATCCGGGCGGTGATCGTGGCGAGCTGCAATCGCTTGATCTCCTGGAGGTCGAACCAGCCGACTTCCTCCAATTCGTCGGTCGGCAATTCGCTCGGCAGCAGGCCGCTGGAAAGGGCGGCGGCGTCGACGCAGAAGAACCGGGTGTCATAGCGTCGCGGGGGTCCGGGCGGGGTGATCGCACGCGCCAGCGGTACGAGGCTTTCCGGTGCCGGCCGAATCGCACGCTCCGCGAAATGGCTCCAGTAGCCGGATGGGCGCGCCAGATCTCCCCTGGCGCCGATCATGGCGCCGGTCTCCTCGAAGGTCTCGCGGATCGCGGCCAGGGCGACGGCGGTGGCGCGTCTGGCATCGAATCGCGACGGCGGTCCGGCGCACAGGCGCGAAAGGGCATCATCCGGCAGGGTAAAAGATGCCGCGAGGCGCAGGTCGGACGGGTCGACCCGGCCGCCGGGAAACACGTAGTGCCCCGGCATGAAGACGTGGCCGGCCGAACGCCGCCCCATCAGCAGGCGGGGCGCGCCGCCTGTCCGGTCGACGACGATCAGGGTGCCGGCGTCGCGCGGCCGCAGGAGCGGGCGTCCGACGCGCAGGCGGCTCAGCCGGTCGCGCTCGGCTTCGAGCGCTACCAGCGCGTCAGGCGCTGTCACCCGATCCGGTCCGCTTCATCCTCGCCCCCGAAGCCGCCGAGCCTGAGCGACCATTGCAGCGCGATCGTCGCTCCCTTCAACGGCTGCAGGAGCACCAGCGACAGCGCGATCGTGATCGGAACCCAGATCGCGAAATGCGCCCACATCGAAAGGGCGATCGTCTCGTCGAGCGCCATAAAGCCTGCTACGATGACGTGGCCGACGATGAAGATGGTGATGTAAGGCGGCAGGTCGTCGGCGCGGTGATGGTGGATCTCCTGGCCGCACGCCGAGCAGCTGTCGACGCTCTTCAGGAAGCTCTTGAACAGCCTGCCTTCCCCGCAATTGGGGCAGCGGCAGCGAAAGCCCTTGACGAGGGCCGGCCCCAGCGGGCGCTCGCCCTCCAAACTGTTGGCGCGGGCCTCGAAGGCGCGGCTGCCGGTCGGCTGGTTCATCGTCTTCTCCTCGTCTTACCCGCGACGTTCTTGTCGCGACCTTTCGGCCCGCGCCGCCTGGCCTTGTGGAAGGAAGCGGACGAGCCGGGCAGCTTGCGTGGCTCGGTGAGCATCTCGAACTGCATGGAACCTGCCAGCGGCAGGGCCTCGACCAGCCGGATCTCCACCGCGTCCCCGAGGCGGTAGCCGTGGCCGCTGCGTTCGCCGACCAGCGCATGGCCGACCTCGTCATGGTGGAAGTATTCGGCGCCCAGGGTGGATATAGGCACGAACCCGTCCGCCCCAAAGGCCGGCAGCACCACGAACAGGCCGGCTCGCGTCACCCCGGTGATCCGGCCCGCGAATTCCTCGCCCAGCCGTTCGGCCAGATGGTGCGCGATCAGCCGGTCGACGGTGTCGCGCTCTGCCGCCATGGCACGGCGCTCGGCTCGCGAGATCTCCTCGGCGGTCTGCTCGAGGCTGTCCTCGTCCTCGCGGCTGAGGCCCCCTTCGCCGAGATCGAGCGCCGTGATCAGCGCGCGGTGGACGATGAGGTCGGCATAGCGCCGGATCGGCGAGGTGAAGTGCGCGTAGCGCACCAGGTTGAGGCCGAAATGACCAATGTTCTGAGGCGAGTAGACAGCCTGCGATTGCGATCGCAGCACCACCTCGTTGACGAGTGTCTCGTGCTCGCTCGCCTGCACCTGCCGCAGGATGCCGTTGAAGTGGGACGGGCGCAGCGTGCCGCTCTTCGCCAGCGAGATCTCCAGCGTCCGGAGGAAATCCCGCAGCGCCTCGAGCTTGGCCAGCGACGGCGCGTCGTGGGCCCGGTAGATCAGCGCCTGCCTCTTCTGCTCCAACGTCTCGGCAGCGGCGACATTGGCGAGAATCATGAATTCCTCGATCAGCCGGTGGGCGTCGAGCCGTTCGGGCACGATCACCCGATCCACGCGGCCGTCCTGGTCGAGCTTGATCTTCTTCTCCGGCAGGTCGAGATCGAGCGGCTGGCGTCGGTCGCGTGCCCGGCCGAGAAGGCCATAGGCCTCCCAGAGCGGTTTCAGGACGGTGTCGAGGATCGGCGTCGCGGCTTCACCGGGGTTTCCGTCGATCGCCGCCTGCGCTTCCTCGTAAGCGAGCTTCGCGTGGCTGCGCATCATGACGCGATGGAAATCATGGGCGCGTTTCTCGCCATCGGCGCCGATCACCATGCGAACGGCCAAAGCAGGGCGGTCGACGCCTCCCTTCAGCGAGCAGAGATCGTTGGAGATGCGCTCGGGCAGCATCGGCACGACGCGGTCCGGGAAGTAGACCGAATTGCCGCGCAGCCGGGCCTCGGCATCCAGCTTCGAGCCCGATCGCACGTAGTAGGCGACGTCGGCGATCGCGACCGTGACGATCATGCCGTCGGGATTGCCCGGATCGGGATCGTCCGTCGCGTGAACGGCATCGTCGTGATCCTTGGCGTCCGCCGGGTCGATGGTGATGAGCGGCAGGTCGCGCCAGTCCTCCCGCGACCGCATCGACGCCGGGCCGGCCGCCTCGGCTTCGGCGAGGACGCCCTGCGGGAAGACGTGGGGGATCGAGTGTACGTGGAGGGCGATCGTCGAGATCGCGCGCTCGGACTGCATCGCGCCGACCACGTTGACCACCGATGCCATCGGCAGCCCGATCCGGGTGCGGGGACCGGGTTCCACCTCGACGATGTCTCCGTCCCTGGCGCCCTTCTCGTCGCCGGGCGCCACGGTGTACTCCGGCTGCTTGCGCTCCACCGGCTCCACCCGGCCGCCGCCGCCGGGGCGGGCGCGGAAAACGCCCACCGCCAGGGACTTCCGACGCTCCAGAACGCGCACGACCCGAGCGACCCGCTGGCCGGCCTCGTCGGTCTCGATGCGGGCGAGGATACGCTCACCGAGACCCGCCGCCGGACCCTTGTCGCGCTGCTGGATGACGGGAAGCTGCGGGCGTTCCCCGCTCTCCGCCTCGTCCCAGCTCACCGGTTCGGCGAGCAGGCCGCCATCCGCGTCGCGACCGCGAATCTCCAGCACGGTGATGGCGGGCAGGGCGCCGGGGGTGATGAAGCGCTTGCGACCACCGGCCAGGACTCCCTGGGCCTGCAGGTCGCTCAGGACGTTCTTGAGCGCCAGCCGGTCTTCGCCCTTGACCCCGAAAGCCTTGGCGATGTCGCGCTTGGAGGCATGGCCGGGGTTCTCCGCGATGAACCGCAGCACCGCCTCGCGGGTCAGTTCCGGCCGGGTCGCGGAGCCGGGCTGTCGCTTCGCCATGGTCAGTCCGCGTCCCACGGCACCGTATCGCCGCCACCGGTGGCGACTTTGGCGGGTTTCTTCGCCGCCGTCTTGGCAGGCGCCTTGGCGACTGTCTTCTTGGCAGGGGCCTTGCGGGCGGTGGAAGCCGCCTTCTTCGCCGGAGCCTTCTTGGCGGCCGGCTTCTTCGCGGGCTTGCCCTTGCCAGTCTTTTCGGCCCGCTCGTTCAGCAGGACGATCGCCTCTTCCAGCGTGACGCTCGCCGGATCCTTGGTCTTCGGCAGCGTCGCGTTGATCTTGCCGACATTGACGTAGGGACCGAAGCGACCGTCGCGAACGGTGATCTGTCCGCCGAAGTCCGGATGTTCGCCAAGCGTCGCCAGCGCCGCGGGCGTGCCTCGCCCGCGACCGCCCTTTTCCTTCTTCTCGGCGATCACCGTCACGGCGCGGTTGAGACCCACCTCGAACACGTCCTGAATCGACTCGAGATTGGCGTACATGCCGTCATGCTGGAGGAACGGACCATAGCGGCCGAGCCCGGCCAGGATCGGCTTGCCCGACTCGGGGTGCAGCCCGACCTCGCGCGGCAGGGACAGGAGTCTCAGCGCCTTCTCGAGGTCGATTTCGGCGACTTCCCAGCCCTTCGGGAGCGACGAGCGCTTGGCTTCCTTGCCCTCGCCGCGCTGGACGTAGGGCCCGAAGCGACCGCTCCGCAGCGTCACCATTTCCTCGGTGCCGGGATCGACGCCGAGTTCCTTCGGGCCCTCGGCCTGATCCTCGCCCGCCGCATCGGCGGAGAAGCTGGTGCCGAGCTGCCGGGTGAATCCGCACTCGGGATAGTTCGAGCAGCCGACGAACGCGCCGAACTTGCCGAGCTTCAGCGAGAGCTGGCCGCTATTGCAGCGCGGGCAGGCCCTCGGATCAGACCCATCCTCGCGTGCCGGGAAGACCAGCGGCCCCAGCTCCTCGTTCAGCGCGTCGAGGACGTTGGTGACCCGCAGCTCCTTCGTCCCATCGACATGGGAGGAGAAGTCCTGCCAGAACTCGCGCAGGACGTCCTTCCACGACAGTTCGCCGGCGGAGATGCGGTCCAGCTTTTCCTCGAGGTCCGCGGTGAAGTCGTATTCGACGTAGCGCTCGAAGAAATTGTGCAGGAAAGCCGTCACCAGCCGGCCTTTGGCCTGCGGCAGCAGCTTGCGCTTTTCCTGGAGAATGTAGTCGCGATCTTCCAGCGTCTGGAGCGTCGCGGCGTATGTGGAGGGCCGGCCGATGCCGAGCTCTTCCATCTTCTTGATGAGCGACGCCTCGGAGTAGCGGGGCGGGGGCTCGGTGAAATGCTGCGACGCATCGACGGCACGGCGCGCCAGGTCCTCCTCGGAGCGGATTTCAGGCAGCCGGGCCGATTCGTCATCGTCGTCGGCCGCTCCGGGCGTCACGCTGTCGTCGCGATGCTCGACATAGGCGCCGATGAAGCCGTCGAACTTGATGACGGATCCGGTGGCGCGCAGGCGCGCGGTCTTGCCATCGCCGCTGGCGACGATCTCGGCGGTCGTCCGCTCGATCTCCGCGGCGGCCATCTGGCTGGCGATGCTGCGCTTCCAGATCAGGTCGTAGAGCCGCGCCTGGTCGCGATCCAGATAGCGCTCCACGTCCTTCGGCGCCCGGCTGAACTCCGTCGGGCGGATCGCCTCGTGCGCTTCCTGGGCGTTCTTGGCCTTGGTCGCGTAGAAGCGCGGCTTGTCCGGGACGTAGCGTGGGCCGAAGCTCGAACCGATCGCCTTGCGTGCCGCGTCGATCGCCTCGGACGCCATCTGCACGCCGTCGGTCCGCATATAGGTGATGAGGCCGACGGTCTCGCCGCCGACGTCGATGCCCTCGTAGAGGCGCTGCGCGACCTGCATGGTGCGGGACGCGGAGAAGCCCAGCTTGGCCGAGGCGGCCTGCTGCAGGGTCGACGTGGTGAAGGGCGGGCCCGGGTTGCGGCGCGTCGGCTTGGCCTCGACGCTGTCGACGCGGTAGGTCGCCGCCTCCAGCATCGAGCGCATCAGGGTCGCCCGCGCCTCGTCCCCGATCGACATCTTCTGCAGCTTATCGCCGTCGAAGGCGGTCAGGCGGGCGCGGAACTCGTCGCCGCGCGGCGTCGCCAGCAGGGCGCTGATCTGCCAGTATTCCTGCGGCTTGAACCGTTCGATCTCGGCCTCGCGGTCGCAGACGAGGCGCAGCGCCACGGACTGGACGCGGCCGGCCGACCGCGCCCCGGGCAGCTTGCGCCAGAGCACCGGCGACAGCGTGAAGCCGACGAGATAGTCGAGCGCGCGGCGGGCAAGATAGGCGTCGACGAGCGGCTCGTCGATCTGCCGCGGGTTCGCCATCGCGTCCAGCACCGCCTTCTTGGTGATGGCGTTGAAGACGACGCGGCTCACTGGCTTGGTGCCAATGACCTTCTTCTGGCGCAGCACCTCGAGCACGTGCCACGAGATGGCCTCGCCCTCTCTGTCCGGGTCAGTGGCGAGCACGAGCGCGTCCGCCTTCTTCACTGCCTGCGCGATCTCGTTCAGCCGCTTCTGGGAAGGCTTCGCTACCTCCCAGTCCATCGCGAAGTCCTCGTCCGGCCGGACCGAGCCGTCCTTGGGCGGAAGGTCCCGCACATGGCCGTAGGAAGCGAGAACCTGGAAGTTGCCGCCGAGATACTTGTTGATCGTCTTCGCTTTGGCCGGCGATTCAACGATGACGACATCCATGAGAAAACTGTCCCGAGAGCTGAGGAGGCGACGCGCGGCAACGGATCGTGCTGCCGAAAGGTCGGTGGCGAGCGCCGTTCCGTCACATGGACAGTCGCAAGCGCAGGGTCAACCCCGCTGCCGGCCCCGCCCGAAAGCAGTTGCAACCTTAAGAAGAATAATCTTAACTATGTAACCAGTGCGAGCAACATGCCTCCGCCGCGCACGTCCGGAACCCTCGTTTCAGGAGGTTGCACACTCCATGGCACCCAATATGCCGGACTCGCGCGCCAATCTGAGATATGTGCGCGACATGCTGGAGCAACTCCGAGCGGTCTCCGGCGCGCCGGAAGGGTCGGTGCTGAGCTACCTCATGGAGATGGCGCGGCTGGAAGCGGATCGGCAAATCGCCGCCCGGGGCAAGCGCTCAAAGCAGTAGCGAGACCCTGCCGTCGGGATGCCGCTCGAGGCGGCCGGCAAGGTCGAGTTCGAGGAGGACCAACTGGACGGCGCCCGGCCGCGAGCCGGTATGGGCGATGATGTCGTCGATGGCGGTGGGCGTCGGGCCGAGTGCCTCGACGATCCGCTCGCGCTCGCCCTGCGCCGGCTCCTCTGGCGGCTCAAGCGGCGCCGGTTCTTCCAGCCTGACGTCGTCACCCTTCATCCTCGCGTCGAGCGGCCGGAGCGCGGCTATGACATCGGCAGCCTCGGTCACGAGCGTCGCCCCGTCCTTCAGCAGACGGTTGGTACCTGCGGCACGCGGATCGAGCGGCGACCCCGGCACGGCGAAGACCAGCCGGCCCATTTCGGCGGCCAGACGCGCGCTGATCAACGACCCCGACCGCATCGCCGCCTCGACCACGACCAGCCCGAGGCTGAGCCCGGCGACCAGCCGGTTGCGGCGCGGAAAATCGATCGCGCGCGGCTCCCAGCCGAACGGCATCTCCGAGACGAGGCAGCCGCCGTCGTCGACGATCCGCCGCATCAACGGGCGGTGCTCGCTCGGATAGGGCTTATCGAGGCCACCGGCGAAGACGCCGATGGTGCCCGTAGCAAGCGCCGCCTCGTGTGCGGCCGCGTCGATGCCGCGGGCAAGCCCGGACACCACGACATAACCGGCGGAGCCGAGTTCGGCGGCAAGCGTGCGGGTCAGCTTGATGCCGGACAGGGAGGCGTTGCGCGCCCCGACCATCGCGACGGCCGGCAGTTGCGCTACCCCCGCTTCTCCCATGACCGCGAGAACCGGCGGCGCCTGTTCGAACTGCCGAAGCAGTGCCGGATAGTCGGGCTCGCCGAGGCAGACGAACCGGGCGCCGAGGCGGGTGGCGCGCGCGATCTCCTCTTCCGCAGCGTCGCGGCTTGCGACGCGGATGCGCCGGCCGCCGCGGGCGGCAAGGTCCGGCAAGGCGGCAAGCGCGGCTTCGGCGCCGCCGAAGCGATTGATCAGGGCGCGGAACGTCACCGGGCCGACATTCTCGCTGCGGATGAGTTGCAGCCATGCCAGGCGCGTGTCGTCCGGCAGGAGGACGCCGCGCCGGCACACTGCGCCCTCGCTCATCCCTTCGCCCCGATCTTCCCCTCAGTACCGGCGAGAAGCCGACGGATGTTGGCGTGATGCTTGAGATAGACCAGCAGCGTCAGCGCGGCCGTCAGCGCGGCGGCTGCGGGATAGCCGAGGAGGAGACAGGCAACCGGAACGACGAGCGTGGCGGCGAGCGCGGCGAGCGACGAATAGCGCCAGATCGCGGCGACCGACAGCCAGACCACAGCGAAGACCGGGACGCCGATCGGCGCCATGCCGAGCAGGATCCCCAGATAGGTGGCGACACCCTTGCCGCCCTTGAAGCCTAGCCAGACCGGAAAGAGGTGCCCCAGGAACGCCCCCAGTCCGGCGATTGCAGCCGCCTCGTTGCCCCAGCGCGACGCGACGAGGACGGGAACGGTGCCCTTTAGCACGTCGCCCGCCAGCGTCAGTGCCGCCATCGACTTGTTGCCGGTGCGCAGGGCGTTGGTCGCGCCGATGTTGCCCGAGCCGATCTTGCGGAGATCGCCGACGCCGAACAGCCTGGCGAAGACGATGCCGAAGGGGATCGAACCGGAGAGATAGCCGCCGGCAAGGCAAGCCAGCGCGATCAGCCACATATGTCCCCCGCTCCCCAACCGGTCAGTCCGCGTCCGCGGCGAAGACTGTGCGTCCGGCGACGATCGTCCGCAAGACCCGGCCCTGAAAGCGGGCGTTCTCGAAGGCGGAATTCTTCGAGCGGGAGCGGATGGCCGTCTCGCTGAACAGGAAAGGCGCGTCGAGATCGACGAGCACGACGTCGCCCGGGCGGCCCGGCTCGAGGGTTCCGCGGTCGAGACCGAGCAGGTCGGCCGGCGCGCTGGTCAGGGCGGCGACGACCCGAGCCAACGGCACGGCGCCCGAATGGTGAAGCCGCAAAGCTGCCGGCAGGAGCGTCTCGAGACCGATCGCGCCGCTTTCGGCCTCGGCGAAGGGGCGGCGCTTGCCATCCGCATCCTGCGGATCGTGCGAGGAGACGATGATGTCGATCGTGCCGTCCACCAGCGCGTCCACCAGCTTCTCGCGATCCTCCTCGCGCCGCAGCGGTGGAGAGAGCCGGAAGAAGGTGCGGTACTCGCCGATGTCGTTCTCGTTCAGCGACAGATGGTTGATCGAGACGCCGGCGCTGGCACGCGTGCCACGCCCCTTGGCGCGCCGCATGACCTCCGCCGACTCGCCCAGCGAAAGCTTGGCGGCGTGGTAACGGCAGCCGGTGAGGTCCGCGAGGCGCAGGTCGCGCTCCAGCGGGATGATCTCCGCTTCGGCCGGGGCGCCCGGCAGCCCGAGCCAGGACGCCAGCAGGCCCTCGTTCATCACGCCGTTGCCGGTGAGGCCGGCATCCTGCGTCTCGTGCATGATCAGCGCGTCGAAGTCGCGTGCATACGTCATGATCCGGCGCAGCAGAGCCGGATCCGCGACGGTGTACCGCCCCTCGGTGAAGGCCCTTACGCCGGCCTCGCAGAGCAGTCCGATCTCGGTCATCTCCGCGCCGCGTAGCCCGCGTGTCAGCGCCGCCGCCGGAAAGACGTTGATCGAGGCCGTCTCGCGCGCCGTGCGCATGACGAATTCTGCGATGGCCACGTCATCGACCACCGGGTTGGTGTCCGGCATGGTGAGGATCGAGGTGACGCCGCCCGCGGCCGCCGCTCGGGATGCCGACGCGATCGTCTCGCGGTTCTCGAGACCCGGCTCGCCGATGAAGACGCGCGCGTCGACCAGGCCGGGCAGGGCGGTCAGCCCGCCGCCGTCAACGATCTCGGCCCCATCGGGCCTGCCCTGATCGAGAGCGTCAGGGCCCGCGGAAAGAATGACGCCGTCCGCGATGATCAGCGTGCCGACCGCGTCGAGATCGCGTGCCGGATCGACGATGCGGACGTTCTCCACGACGAGGGGGCGATCCTCTCTCGTCATGCCGCGGCCTCCGGGCCGCCGATCAGCGCTTCCATCACCGCCATGCGCACCGCGACCCCCATCTCGACCTGTTCCTCGATGACACTCTGCGGTCCGTCGGCGATCTCCGAGGCGATCTCGACGCCGCGGTTCATCGGCCCGGGATGCATCACGAGGGCGTCGGGTCTGGCGCCGCGCAGCTTCTCGGCGTCGAGCCCGAAATAGCGGAAATACTCGCGCACCGACGGCACGAAGGAGCCGGCCATTCGCTCGCGCTGGAGACGGAGCATCATCACGACGTCGGCGTCCCTCAGCCCTTCGTCCATGCGCCGATGAACCTCGACGCCCATCTTCTCGATGCCGACCGGCAGGAGCGTCGACGGGGCGACGACCCGGACGCGCGCGCCGAGGGCGTTGAGCAGCAGGATGTTGGAGCGGGCCACGCGGCTGTGCAGCACGTCCCCGCAGATCGCCACCGTCAGCCGCGCGATCGGGCCCTTGTGGCGCCGGATCGTCAGCGCGTCGAGCAGAGCCTGGGTCGGATGTTCGTGCGCGCCGTCGCCGGCGTTCACCACGGAGCACGCGACCTTCTGGGCGAGCAGCGCGACGGCACCGGCGGAATGGTGGCGCACCACGAGGATGTCCGGCTGCATGGCGTTGAGCGTCATCGCCGTGTCGATCAGCGTCTCTCCCTTCTTTACGGAAGAGTTGCCCACCGCCATGTTCATGACATCGGCACCGAGACGCTTGCCGGCGAGTTCGAACGACGCCTGCGTGCGGGTCGACGCTTCGAAGAACAGGTTGATCTGCGTGCGTCCCCGGAGCGTCGCCGTCTTCTTGTCGCGCCGCCGGCTGACGGCTACCGCGACGTCGGCAAGATCGAGCAGATGCTCGATCTCGTACGGCTTGAGGCTGGCAATCCCGAGGAGGTGTCGCTGGCCGAAGGCCGGGGGGGCGGATGTCGCGTTCATCAGGACGAGGCCTATAGGCAATTGCGGGTTTTGCAGCAAGGATCGCCGCCGATCGATCCGGAAGGGAAGAGCGCTTGGCCGAGACGAATTTCAAGACCCACACGGTCTTCAACCAGTCGTCGGACTACCCGGGCTTCAATGCCTATCGCAGCGACCCGCTGCTGCAGTTGCTGACGGCCGATCTTGCCGAGCCGACGCGCCAGGCGCTCGGGCGTCACGGCCGGTTCTGCGGCTCCTTCGAAGCCCACGATCTGGCGAGGCTGGCCAACACCGAGACGCCGAAGCTGCGGCGATTCGACGAGAAGGGCCGGCGGCTCGAGATGGTCGACTACCATCCCGCCTACCACGCGCTCATGCGCCACTCGATCGCCGACGGGCTGCACGCCTCGGTGTGGAGCGGGCCGGCGGAGGAGGAGGGGTATCGCCACCGCGCGCGCGCGGCGCGCTTCTACATGACGGCTGGCGTCGAATGCGGTCATCTCTGTCCGCTGACGATGACCAGCGCGGCGGTTGCCGCGCTCGCGGCGGCGCCCGCCGTGCATGCGGCCTGGATGCCGGTCGTCACGACGCGGCAGTACGACCCCGGCGTCAAGCCGCCGCTGAACAAGGCCGGCGTCACGTTCGGCATGGGCATGACGGAGAAGCAGGGCGGCACGGATGTCAGGGCGAACACGACGACAGCGGTGGCCGCGGGCGACGGCGCCTACCGGATCACCGGCCACAAATGGTTCACCTCCGCGCCGATGTCCGACGCCTTCCTCGTGCTGGCGCAGACCGGGGAAGGGCCCACCTGCTTCCTGATGCCCCGCCGGCGGGAAGACGCTTCGCTCAACGGGCTGCACTTCCAGCGGCTGAAGGACAAGCTCGGCAATCGCTCGAACGCCTCGTCGGAGGTCGAGTTCGTCGACGCCGACGCAACGCTGATCGGCGAGGAAGGCGCCGGCGTGCGCACGATCATCGAGATGGTGACACTGACCCGCCTCGATTGTGCGCTGGCCTCGGCCGGCCTGATGCGCGGAGCGCTCAGCGAAGCGGTGCACCACAGCCGCGAGCGGAGCGTCTTCGGAAAGCTGCTGATCGACCAGCCGCAGATGACGCGGGTGCTGGCCGACATGGCGCTCGATGTCGCCGCCGCGTCCGTGCTCGCCTTCCGTGTAGCCGAAGCCTTCGATGGCGCCAGCAGCGGGGCCGAAGGCGAGAAGGTCTTCGCGCGGGTCATGACGCCGGTCGCTAAATACTGGATCTGCAAGATGGCGCCGGCGCTCGTCTACGAGGCGATGGAATGCCTCGGGGGTAACGGCTACGTCGAGGAGGGCCGTCTTGCTCGCGCCTATCGGGAGGCGCCGGTGAACGCGATCTGGGAGGGGTCCGGCAATGTCATGGCGCTCGATCTCGGGCGTATCCTGCGGCGCGATCCCGCAGCCTTCGAGACGGTCATCGGACGGATCGAGGACGACATGGGCGACGCTGCCGGCCAGACTCCGGGCGTGCTGAGGGCGGCGATGGCCATGGCGATCTCGGACGAGGGTGCCTGCCGGCTGCTGGCGGAGCAGATGGCTCTCGCGGCGGCGACGGCGGCGATGTTCCGGCTCGGTCTCACGGGTGCCGCCGAGGCCTTCGCCGAGACGCGCCTCGGCGGCGTCTTCCGGCACACCTACGGGATGCTGAACCTGCGTCACGATTCCCGGGCGATCGTCGATGATCTCTTCCCGCCCCTGCGGTGATTCGGGCGGCGGAACCTTTCTCATCTTCCTGCGTCAACTAAGGAGCAGCGGTACCCACCGCCAAGGCAGGCGTTAAGGTTAACGAACGGTTTAGATTGCGGCCGATCCGGCCCCCGACGAGACTGCGCGTTAACGGTTGGGTAACCATCACGAACGGAGGGTCTCATGCAGCGCATGCCGACCACCTTGGCATTCAGCGCCTGGGCGGGGTTCAGCGCGGTCAGCGCATTGGGCCTGCTTCGGGAGGCTGGCTTCGCCTCCGACGGCACCTTTGCCGCCGTGCCGCTTCCGCCGTCCCTCGGGCTCGGCTCCGGGGAAGCCACCGGTTTCGCCGCCATCCTCGCGGCGCTGGCGATCGCGCTCGGCCTCACGCTGGCGTCGCTGCATTCGACCATCCCCGCACGGACGCGACGGGCAGAGCCGGTGGCGGCCAGCCTGCTGACGGCGATCTTCGGGCTCTATCTCGCAGCGGCCATCGCAGGTTCGCCCTTTGCCGGCCTGTTCGGTGACGGTCCGGGATTCCTCTTCGCGCTGGCCCTGAGCTTCGGAGCGCTGCTGTTCGACCACCTGGTCGCGACCGACGATATCGGCGACCGGGAATACGAAGCGGCCATGCGGGCCATCGAGGCCGCCCGCCGGGATGCCCTTGCTCAGCGCGAACGTCACCCCGGCAAGAGCGACCGAAGCTGATGCGCGCTCTGTTCTGGCTCTGGTTCACGCCCCTCGCCGTCTTCTGGAGCTGGTACTTCCTCTCGTTGAACGACGCGGGCGGGGTATTCTTCTCGCGGGCGCTGCACGACCACGTCTTCGGGATATACGGCGACATGCTCGGCATCGATCCCGCAGAGATCGCTCCCTTGATCGCGAGGGCTCTCGTGGTCGACACCTTCATCCTCGCCGGGATCGTCGCGTTCCGCCGCCGCCGGCGGATCGCGGAATGGTGGCGCCAGCGGCGCGCCGCCGAGCCCGCAGCCTAGTTCCGGAACAGCGACAGGCGATCCAGCGCTCCTTGCAGGATGAAGGAAGCCGCCGCCGAATCGATCCGTGTCGCCCGCTTGCGGCGCGAGACATCGGCTTCCAGCAGGCCGCGCTCGGCAGCCACGGTCGATAGGCGCTCGTCCCAGAAGATCAGCGGTCGCTCGTCCAGCCGCACGTAGTTGCGGACGAAGGCGCGGGTGGATTGCGCGCGCGGCCCTTCCGAGCCATCCATGTTGAGCGGCAGCCCGATGACGATGCCGGCGACGCCGTCCGCGGCGAAGGCGGCGGCGAGGGCCCCGGCATCGGCGGTGAACTTTGTGCGCGCGACCACCTTCCGCGGCGTCGCGAAACGCTGGCCGAGATCCGAGATCGCGAGGCCGATCGTCTTCGTGCCGAGGTCGAGCCCGGCTATGGTGCGGCCGGGCGGCACGGCGGCGGCGAATTCGTCGAGCGTCAGTACCGGCATGGCGCGCGCAATCTCCGTCTGATCGGAGCGAGGGCTCCTCTGCCGGCCCTTGCCTTGACGGCGGGGCACGGCCGCGCACTTAGCACGCGCAACGGCAGTCCGCACCGGGCGGCCGCCGCCTCGTCCAGCCGCAGGGAGCGCCCCCATGAAGATCACCTATTTCGGCCATTCCGCCTTCCGGATCGAGACGGGGTCCGCCGTCATCCTCGTCGACCCGTTCCTCTCCGGGAACCCGCATTTCAAGGGCGATCTGGAAGAGGCCTGCCGCGGGGTGACGCACATCGTGCTCAGCCATGGCCATGCCGATCACGTCGGCGATACGGTCGAGATCGCTCGGCGGCACGGCTGCAAGGTCGTCGCCACTTTCGAGCTGGCGAGCTGGTTGGCCGCCAAGGGTGCCGAATCCGTCGAGCCGATGAACACCGGCGGCACCGTGAGCTTCGGCGACTTCACCGTGACGCTGACGCAGGCCTACCACTCCTCCGGCAACGTCGAGGAGAACGGCAGCGTCACCTATCTCGGCATGCCGAACGGCCTCGTCTTCCACTTCAGCGATGGGCCGACGGTCTACCACATGGGCGACACCGACATCTTCGCCGACATGGCGCTGATCGAGGAGCTGCATGCGCCGAAGATCGCGATGGTGCCAGTAGGCGACCGCTTCACCATGGGAGCGGCCGTCGCCGCGCTCGCCTGCCGCCGCTACTTCAACTTCGACATGATCATTCCGATCCACTGGGGCACGATGCCGATCCTCGACGCCAGCCCCGACAAGTTCGTCGAGGCGATGGAGGGCGATGCCGGCAAGGTGCGCAACCCTCAGATCGGTGCAGCCTTCGACGTCTGACGCCGCAGGGGCGCGGGGACGCGCTGCCGCCCGCCGGCAGCGTTGCCTCCCTCTGGTCGCGCCGTTATAGCTCGCCCGACATCATCAGACCGTTCGCAAGGGGCGCCATGTCCGTCGATACCGCCACCGTACGCCGGGTTGCCCGGCTGGCCCGCATTGCCGTTAGCGATCAGGACGTCGCGGCGATGGAGGGTGAACTCAACGCCATTCTCGGCTTCGTCGAACAGCTCGGCGAGGTCGACGTCGACGGGGTGGAGCCGATGACGTCGGTGATCCCGATGGCGATGAAGAAGCGGCAGGACGCCGTGACCGACGGCGGCAAGGCCGAGGACATCGTCGCCAATGCACCGGCCAGCGAGGATCATTTCTTCGCCGTGCCGAAGGTGGTCGAGTAGCACCGCGTGTCCCCGGCGATCGCCGTAGAGACGCCTCTGCAGGATGATGTGCGGGCGCTGGTCGCCGATCTCAACGCCCATCTCCGGCCGCTGTCCCCGCCGAAGTTCCAGTTCCAGATGACGGCCGAGCAGATGGCAGGTGCCGATACGACCGTTTTCGTTGCGCGCGACGCCGCCAGTGTGGCAGTGGGAATGGGCGCGCTGCGCCACCACGACGCGTCGCTCGGCGAGGTGAAGCGGATGTTCGCGGTCCCCGCGAGCCGGGGCACCGGCGTCGGCTGGCGCTTGCTTCAGGCGATCGAGGCGGAGGCCCGGCGGATGAAGCTGCAGCGACTCGTCCTGGAGACCGGTGGGACGACCGGCTTCGAGCCGGCCTGGACGCTCTACGAACGCGCCGGCTTCACGCAGTGCGGAGTCGTCCTCGACTATCCCGATTCCGACTACAGTCGCTTTTACGAGAAGATGCTGCCCCGATGACCGACCTGACATCCCTGACGATCGCCGAGGCGCGCGACAAGCTGAAGGCGAAGGCGTTCTCCGCGACCGAGCTGACGCAGGCTTACGTCGCGGCGATCGAGGCCGCCAACGATCAGGTGAACGCCTATGTGATGCCGACGCCGGAGAAGGCGCTCGCGATGGCCGCGCAGTCGGATGCGCGCCTGGCGAAGGGCGAGGCAGGCGCGCTGGAAGGCATTCCGCTCGGCGTCAAGGACCTCTACGCGACGGAAGGAGTTCACACCCAGGCGTGCAGCACGATCCTCAAGGATTTCCAGCCGCGCTACGAATCGACCGTGACGGCCAACCTCTGGGCGGACGGCGCGGTCATGCTGGGCAAGCTGAACATGGACGAGTTCGCCATGGGCTCGTCCAACGAGACCTCGTGCTACGGGCCGGTGAAGAACCCCTGGCGCCGCAAGGGCTCCGACCTCGATCTGGTGCCCGGCGGCTCGTCGGGTGGCTCCGCGGCGGCAGTCGCGGCGCATCTCGCCGCCGGCGCCACGGCCACCGATACTGGCGGGTCGATCCGCCAACCCGCGGCCCTGACCGGCACGGTCGGCATCAAGCCGACCTACGGGCGCTGCTCGCGCTGGGGCATCGTCGCCTTTGCCTCCTCGCTCGACCAGGCCGGGCCGATCGCCCGCGACGTTCGCGACGCGTCGATCCTGCTGCGCTCGATGGCCTCGGTCGATCCGAAGGACACGACCTCCGTGGATCGACCGGTGCCGGACTACGAGGCCGCGGTCGGCCGCTCGGTGAAGGGGCTGCGGATCGGCGTACCCAGGGAATACCGCGTCGATGGCATGCCGGACGAGATCGAAGCGCTGTGGCAGCAGGGCATTGCCTGGCTGAGGGATGCCGGCGCGGAGATCGTGGACGTCTCGCTGCCGCACACGAAATACGCGCTGCCGGCCTACTATATCGTCGCCCCGGCGGAGGCCTCGTCCAACCTCGCGCGCTATGACGGCGTTCGCTACGGCCTGCGGGTGCCGGGCAAGGACCTGACGGAGATGTACGAGCGGACGCGTGCCGAGGGCTTCGGCCGCGAGGTCAAGCGCCGGATCATGATCGGCACCTACGTGCTGTCGGCCGGCTATTACGACGCCTACTATCTGCGGGCCCAGAAGGTCCGGACGCTGATCAAGCGCGACTTCGAGACGGTCTATGCCGACGGAGTCGACGCGCTTCTGACGCCTGCGACTCCGTCCGCGGCCTTCGGAATCGGCGACGAGGAGATGGCAGCGGATCCGGTGAAGATGTACCTCAACGACATCTTCACCGTGACGGTGAACATGGCGGGTCTTCCGGGCATCGCCGTCCCGGCGGGGCTCTCCGGGGAGGGACTGCCGCTCGGACTGCAGCTGATCGGCCGACCCTTCGACGAGGAGACGCTGTTCTCGCTCGGCTCGGTGCTCGAAGAGGCTGCCGGACGATTCACGCCCGGGAAGTGGTGGTGAAGACGCAGGGCCGGTGCCGCTCCCGTGGAGCGACCCGGTTGCTCTTCGGCGCAATGTGAAAGAGGGCGCCGGATCGACCGCCGCCCGTCGAGGCGTCGTCTCCATCCGAGGCCGTCGAACTGCCGGCCGGATGGCGGGCGTTCACTTCCAGTCGCTGCGCCATTGAATGCGCTCGGCGGCTCTGAGCGCTTCGTCCCGCGTCAGCCCCAGATCCCTCAGCTGGTAATCGTCGAGATCGAGCAGGTCGCGCCGCATCCGGGCGCGTCCTGACAGAGCACGCAAGCGAAAGGCTAGCATGCCGCCGGCCTTGTGGATCGCCCTGCCGACAGCTTCCAGCAGTTCGGCAGGCGCGCGCGACCGACGGATCCGCGGATGCGGACAATCACCGATCCGGGCGATCTTCGTATAATGCATCGTCATGGCAACCGACCCTTCTTCGAATTGTGACCGTTGGCTCACTTGAACCCATGATCTGAACGGGTACAATGCCAAGGAAGTGACGGTAACAAAGGAAGGTGTCAGGGTGACATTACAGCTGAAGATCGCAGAGGATTCCCAGTCGCCGTTCTACCTGCGGCTGGCCGACGCGATCGAGCGGGCCATCGTTGATGGCGACCTCGAGCCGGGTGTCAAGCTGCCGCCCCAGCGCGATCTCGCCTTCGACCTGAAAGTCACCGTCGGCACGATCGGCCGGGCTTACCAGATTGCCCGGGAGCGAGGCCTGACCACCGGCGAGGTCGGTCGCGGGACCTATGTCCGCCGGATTGACGCGATCGGGGAGAAGACGGGGGCTGCCTTCGCGGCTCGCAACGCCGTCGCCGATTCGCTGCCGGGCCAAGAGACGAGCGACGCCAAGCTCGACTCTACAGCGGCCGCGGACATCGGGCAGAGCGACATCGTCGCGCAGACGCTGGCGGCCGTGATGGCGGATTCGGCGGACCGAGTGCTCGACTACGTGCGCGGCGTTCCCGCCAGCTGGCCGAAAGCCGGCGCCGAATGGCTGGCGACGGAGGGGTGGGCGCCGGATCCGAGCCACGTCGTCCCGACGCTCGGCGTCAATGCGGCCATCCAGGGCATCATCGCGGCCATGACCCATCCGGGCGACCGGATCGTCTTCGAGGAATTGTCCTATGCCGCGGTGGCGCGCGCCGCGACGATGGTCGGGCGCCTGCCGCTGACGGTCGGCATGGACGAGCAAGGAATGCTGCCGGACGAACTTGATCGCTGCGCCGCCCGGCAGCATCCGCGGATGATCTTTCTGATGCCGGCGGTCAACAACCCGACCGGGCGCGTCATGTCGTTGCAGCGTCGGGAAGAGATTGTATCGATCGCCCGACGGCACAATCTCCTCATCATAGAGGACAATATCTACGGCAAGATCACGCCGAGCGACCTTCCCCCCATAGTGTCGCTCGCCCCGGAGCGGACCTTCTTCCTCGGCGGCCTGTCGAAAAGCGTGGCGGCGGGATTGCGCGCCGGTTGGGCGGTCTGTCCGCGCGGCCAAGCGGTCCGCGTCACCGTCGCGCACAACCAGCTTACCGGCGGTCGTCCCTTCCTGAACATGGAAGTCGCGGCGAGGCTGGTCCTGTCGGGTGAGGCCGAACAGGTTCGGCAGAAGGTGATGGCCGAGACTCAGGCGCGGATCGCCATGTTCGACCGGATCTTCGGCTTGCGCACGGCAGAGGAGCTTGCGCCGGTTCCCTACCGATGGCTGCAACTGCCGTCGCCCTGGACTTCGCCGGCCTTCCTGCTGGCGGCGCGCAACCACGGGATCCGCATCGACGGCGAGGACGAGTACCAAAGCGTCAGGAATGACCGGGCGCGCCACTGTGTCAGGATCGGCCTGTCCGCCGTTCGCGAACGCGAGACGCTCCTCAACGCCCTGACGACACTCAAGGGGCTGATGGAGAGTGGCAGCATCTCCTATGACAGCGTCGCCTGAACAGGCCGCCGGTCGGCAGCGAGGCGGTGCTCGGCTGCTTGAACCCCCTCGGGCTTTGCTCTAGCCAAACGGCAAGCCAATCTCTCAGGTGTCCGGACCAAGCCCATGACCCTCGTCGACACACGCACGCCCGATCCGAAGGACTTCATTTCCGGCGCCACCGGCGACTGGGAGGTGATCATCGGCATGGAGGTGCACGCGCAGGTGCTTTCGGAATCGAAGCTCTTCTCCGGCGCCTCGACCAGCTTCGGCGGCGCGCCCAACGATCACGTCAGCCTCGTCGATGCGGCGATGCCCGGCATGCTGCCGGTGATCAACGAGGAGTGCGTGCGCCAGGCGATCCGCACCGGGCTCGGCCTGAAGGCCGAGATCCGCCACCGCTCGCTGTTCGACCGGAAGAATTATTTCTATCCGGACCTGCCGCAGGGCTACCAGATATCCCAGTACAAGGACCCGATCGTCGGTGAGGGAATCGTCTCCGTGGCCGTCGGGCCGGATTCCAAGGGCGAGTTCGAGACCATCGAGGTGGGGATCGAAAGGCTGCATCTCGAGCAGGATGCCGGCAAGTCGCTGCACGATCAGCACGCGACGATGTCCTTCGTGGATCTGAACCGTTCCGGCGTCGCGCTGATGGAGATCGTCTCCAAGCCAGACATGCGCTCTGCCGACGAGGCGAAGGCCTTCCTCACCAAGCTGCGGACGATCCTGCGCTATCTCGGCACCTGCGACGGCAACATGGACGAGGGCTCGATGCGGGCCGACGTCAACGTCTCGGTGCGTCGTCCCGGCGGCGCCTTCGGCACACGCTGCGAGATCAAGAACGTCAACTCGATCCGGTTTGTCGGCCAGGCGATCGAATCGGAGGCGCGGCGCCAGATCGCCATCATCGAGGACGGCGGCACGATCGACCAGGAGACGCGGCTGTTCGATCCGGTGAAGGGAGAGACCCGTGCCATGCGGACCAAGGAAGACGCCCACGACTATCGCTACTTTCCCGATCCGGACCTGCTGCCGCTCGAATTCGACCAGGCCTATATCGACGCGCTGCTGAAGGAACTGCCGGAGCTTCCTGACGACAAGCGGAACCGGCTGATCCGCGACGCCGCCCTGTCGGCTTACGACGCCTCGATCCTGGTCTCGGAGAAGGCGATCGCCGACTATTTCGAGAAGGTTGCAAAGGGTCGCGACGGCAAGCAGGCGGCGAACTGGGTGATCAACGATCTCCTCGGCGCGCTGAACAAGGCCGGCAAGTCGATCGAGGAAAGCCCCGTCTCGGCCGAGCAGCTGGGCACGATCCTCGACCTCATCCGCGAGGAGGTGATCTCCGGCAAGATCGCCAAGGAGCTGTTCGAGATCGTCTGGAACGAGGGCGGCGACCCGAAGGAGATCGTCGAGACCCGGGGCATGAAGCAGGTCACCGACACCGGCGCCATCGAGAAGGCGGTGGACGAGGTCATCGCGGCCAACCCCGAGAAGGTGGAGCAGGCAAGGGCGAAGCCGTCGCTGGCCGGCTGGTTCGTCGGCCAGGTGATGAAGGCGACCGGCGGCAAGGCCAGCCCGCAGGCGGTCAACGCGCTGGTCAAGGCGAAGCTCGGGGTCGAATGACCTTCTATGTCCGCACTGCCGGTCTGCGCGATCTGGAAGCCGTAAGCAGGCTGCTCGGCGAGACCTGGCACGCCACCTATGACGGCATCTACGGCGCCGAGCGAGTGACGGAAATCACCGGCGCATGGCATTCGGTGGATGCGCTCCGGCCCCGGCTCGGCCGTCTGAACGGCGAGTTCCTGGTCGGCGACGACGGCGAACGCCTCGGCGGCATGGCTTTCGCGGCCGCTGCCGGTCCGGACGGAAAGACGGTCGTGCTGCACCAGCTTTATGTCCGCCCGGACTGCCAGGGCGGTGGGCTCGGGACCGCGTTGCTGGCCGAGATCGTCGAGTCGTTCCCGCAGGCGGAGCGGCTGCGCGTCGAAGTCGAGGAAGCCAACCAACCGGCGATCGCGTTCTACTGCGCCAGGGGGTTTGCGAAGACCGGATCCACGGCCAATTGCGGCGCGGCGGATTCCGGCATCCCGGCGGCGATCTACGAGAAGCTGCTCGCCTGACGCGGCGGCGCGGCGATGGACTTTTCATGGGCGGGGCAGCATAACGTCCCGGCATTGAGAGACGGATTGGATTGCCATGAAAGACTGGCTGCTGCAGATTTTCACGTGGTGGAACGGCCAGACGATCGGCACGAGGTTCCACACATGGCGTTTCGGCCGGCAGGTCGGCACGGATCAGTTCGGCAACACGTACTACGAGAACGCGGACGCATCGAAGCGCTGGGTGATCTACAACGGGCCCGCCGAGCCTTCGATGATTCCGGCGGGCTGGAACGGCTGGATCCATCACCGGGTCGACACGCCGCCGCCGATCGAGGGCTACAAGCCGCACCCGTGGGAGAAGCCGCACACGCCCAACTTCACCGGCACCGGCAAGGCGTACCGGCCGAAGGGCTCGCTGCTCAACCCGGCCGACCGGCCGCGCGTGACCGGCGACTACGACGCCTGGACCCCGTGAAGGCCCGACCGCAGGAGCCGTGAAATCCGAGCGGCACAGGCGGCATTGATCTCACGTTTCCCGCAGGCGGCCTGGATCAGCTGCTCGCGGGATAGGCAAGCCGGGCGGGCCTCTCCCAGCCTCCGCCGCAATTGCGTGGCACCGCAGGCGATGCCGAGTTCCCGCAGCCTTGCCGTTTGAAGGTCTTTCGATGAAGCGCCGCATCTCGATGTCGACATTCGCCGTGGTGCTGGCCGCGGCCTGCCTCCCGGCCGAGGCGCAGCAGCGCGTCGGAAATCCGGTCGCCGTCTTTTCCGGTCTGGACAAGATCACCGGCCGGATCACGACTTTCGACGTCTATATCGACGAGACGGTACAGTTCGGGGCGCTGCAGGTGACGCCCAAGGTCTGTTACACCAGCGCGCAGGGCGAGGCGGCCCGCACCGATGCGTTCATCGAGGTCGACGAGATCACCCTGGATCGTGAGATCCGGCAGATATTCTCCGGCTGGATGTTCGCCGACTCGCCCGGGCTGAACGCCGTGGAGCACCCGGTCTACGATGTCTGGCTGAAGGACTGTAAGACCGACTCGACGGTTCCGGCACCCGGGGGGTGAAACGTCGCCTCAGCCGCCACCGCGTCCTCGAGCAGTAGCTGGTAGTCGTCGCGGGGGATCTCCATGGCGCCGAAGCTCGCCAGGTGATCGGTGAGGAACTGCGTATCGAGAAGTTGGTAGCCGCCGCGCCTCAGCCGGTCGCAAAGATAGGCCAGCGCGACCTTGGACGCGTCCGTGCGCCGCGAGAACATGCTCTCGCCGAAGAAGGCCGCACCGAGGGAGACCCCATACAGGCCGCCGACCAGTTCGTCGCCTTCCCAGGTCTCCACGGAATGCGCAAAGCCCTCCCGGAACAACTCGATGTAGAGCGAACGGATCTGCCGGTTGATCCAGGTCTGGGTCCGCCCGGGCGCGGGTTCGGCGCAGGCATCGACGACGGCGGCGAAGGCGGAATCGACCCGGACCTGGAACCGCTGCTGGCGGATCGTCTTGCGCAGGCTGCGCGAAAGATGGACGCGGTCGAGCGGCAGGATGCCGCGCTCGGTCGGGTCGATCCAGAAGATGCGCGGGTCGTCCGCGCTCTCCGCCATCGGGAAGATGCCGCAGGCATAGGCTTTCAGAAGGATGGCCGGCGTTATCTCGAACCGCTGACCGCCCCGCCGCACCATGGCTACCCGGCTCCGCCTGCGGCGAGGTGCTTCTCCAGCCAGTGGATGTCGTAGTCGCCGGCGCCGATGTCGGCGTTGTCGACGAGCTCGCGGAACAGCGGCAGCGTCGTCTTGACCCCGTCGACGACGATCTCGTCGAGCGCGCGGCGCAGCCGCATCATGCACTCGGCGCGATTGCGGCCATGGACGATCAGCTTGCCGATCAGGCTGTCGTAGAAGGGCGGAATGGCATAGCCCTGATACATCGCCGAATCGACGCGCACGCCCAGCCCGCCGGGCGTGTGATAATGTGTGATCTTGCCGGGCGACGGCGCGAAGGTCTTCGGGTCTTCGGCGTTGATGCGGCACTCGATGGCGTGGCCCGAGAACTGGATCTCCGCCTGCGTGATCGACAGGCCTTGGCCCGCCGCCACGCGGATCTGCTCATGGACGAGATCGAGGCCGGTAATGGCCTCCGTCACCGGATGCTCCACCTGCAGGCGCGTGTTCATCTCGATGAAGAAGAACTCGCCGTTCTCGTACAGGAATTCGATCGTACCCGCGCCGCG
>DASYHY010000225.1:0-2469 GCA_036252795.1 Aurantimonas sp.
AAAACCGACGGGGAGCCGCCATGCCGAGGCCGGCGGCTCCTTGCCGAAATTACTCGGGCTGCATGCTGTCGCCGATGGAGGTGAAGGCCAGTTCGATCTGGTCGCCCAGAAGACCGAAGGCGGCGATCAGCGCGGTGGCCATCAGGCCGGCGATGAGCGCGTATTCGATGGCAGTGGCACCGGATTCGTCCTTGACGAAGCGAGCGAAAACCTTGGACATGGGAACTCCTTGAAAACCCGTTTTCAGCACTCCCGTCGACTGTTTTCGTCGATCGGATGACCCAACCTATCCGCAGGCCGTTGCGATCGACTTAATCTTCTTGGTTTACTTTGTATGATAGCCGGACCAATGTTTTTACATATTGCAATACGAGCCTCTCATTAAGCCGATGTTTACCGTGGCGGCCTATGCAGGGAGAACCCGCCCTCGCATGCAGGCCGCCCCGATGACGACAGCCTTCCGCCGAATCTCGCCGCTTCTCGCACTCTTCGCCATGATCCTCGCGACCGGCCATGCGCGGGCCGCAGACACCGGCGGCATCCTCGGCGTCGCCGTCGATCACGCCCGCATCCTCGAGATCGACCGTCCGGCAGCCACCGTCATCGTCGGCAACCCGGCGATCGTTGACATCGAGGTGCTGAGTTCGGACCGGCTGGTCCTGACCGGCAAGAGCTATGGCATCACCAACGTCGTCATCATGGACGCTGCGGGCGACACGATCCTCGACGAACAGGTTGCCGTGCAGACCTTTGAAGCGAACACGTTGCGGGTCTACCGGCAGGCGAACCGCGTCACCTATGCCTGCGCGCCCAAATGCGAGCCCACCGTGACCATCGGCGACAACGTCGACAGCTTCATGGAAGCCACGCAGCAATACGCGACGCGCCAGCAGATGGCCGGCGACGCCGCCAAGCGCTGACGGCGGACCGGCGACCCAAAGGGATCTTTCCCGCGGCTGCGTGAGGTTTCCCGATCTCGGCCAATCTTTCCCGCGCAGGGTGGCGCCGGCCGCAGGCACGATCTGCCTGCGACGGCGTCCGCCCGGTTCGCCAGGGAGACGGCTTTGCCTCGCGCGATACTCATGGTTCTCGACTCCTTCGGGATCGGCGGCGCCCGTGACGCCGACACATTCGGCGACGCAGGCGCCGACACGTTCGGGCACATCCTGGCCGCCGCGAACAGCGGCGCCGCCGACCGGAAAGATCTGCGCCGCGGTCCCCTCGCCCTGCCCAACCTGCGCCGCCTCGGGCTCTATCGCGCGGCCGGCTACGACGATGCCGAGCCTGCCGAGGCCGGCCTTTACGGATCGGCGGGAGAGGTCTCGCGTGGCAAGGACACGCCGTCCGGCCACTGGGAAATCGTCGGCGTCCCCGTCCGCTTCGACTGGGGCTATTTCCCGCGCACCGTCCCGGCATTTCCCGCCTCACTGATCCAGCAGATCATCGACGACAGCGGCATCCCCGGCATCCTGGGGGACCGGCACGCCTCCGGCACGGAGATCATTGCCGAACTCGGCGAGGAGAGCGTCGCGACCGGCCGGCCGATCTTCTACACATCGGCCGACAGCGTGCTGCAGATCGCCGCCCACGAGGATCACTTCGGGCTTGAGCGCCTCTACGACCTCTGCGCGATCGTTCGGCGTCACGTCGATCCGCTGAATATCGGCCGCGCCATCGCGCGCCCGTTCATCGGCGAGGATTCGCCGAGCTTCCGGCGCACCGCCAACCGCCGCGACTATTCGGTCCCGCCGCCGGAGCCGACGGTGCTCGATCGTGCCGTGGCGGCCGGGGGGAAAGTCATCGCCATCGGCAAGATCGGCGACATCTTCGCCGGAAAGGGCATCAGCGAGGTCCGCAAGGCCGACGGGAACATGGCCCTGTTCGACGCCATGCTCGGCGCGCTCGAGGACGCGGCGGACGGCGATCTCGTCTTCGCCAACTTTGTCGATTTCGACATGCTTCACGGGCACCGCCGCGACGTTGCCGGCTATGCCGCGGCGCTCGAGGCGTTCGACGCGCGGCTGCCGGAGCTGGAGGCGAGGCTCCGACCGGGGGACCTGGCGATCATCACCGCCGATCATGGCTGCGACCCGACATCGGCGGGAACGGACCACACGCGGGAGAACGTGCCGGTGCTGGCCTTCGGGCCCGGCGTCGCGCCCCGCGCCATCGGCCACCGCGAGACCTTCGCCGATATCGGCGAGAGCGTCGCGGCCCATCTGAAGCTCCCCTCTGGCCGGCACGGCACCAGCTTCCTGTGAGGCAGGCGCCCTCGCCGCTCATCGACCCGCGACCGGCGCCGGCTGCCGGATTGAACGGGGCTTGCGGCGATCACTCTTGGCGCGTCCCCGGCGGGCGGCTAAGCAGGGATCGTTACGGCAGCCAGAAAGCGAGGCCTCATGGACGGCGTCACCGTCATCGACCACCCGCTGGTCCAGCACAAGCTCACGCTGATTCGCAACAAGGAGA
>DASYHY010000226.1:0-5990 GCA_036252795.1 Aurantimonas sp.
CTGGCCGCGATCCTGTGGTTCCTGCGCGATACCTGGCATGACGAGCGGCCGGCGGCTCTCCTGTTCCTGCCCTACGCCGCTTGGACGGCCTATGCGACGCTTCTCAACGGCGCGATATGGTGGTTGAACTAAGGGGCGGGGCTGCCCGCTCGGATCAGCTTCTCCCGTTCCTTGCGCCGGACCTTCGATGACCTTCCATGATCCTACCAAGGCCGATCTGGTGCTCGACGCGATCGGCGGGACGCGCGTGCTCTTCGTCATGGCGGCGACCGCGGAATACGGGCCGGCGCTGAAGCAGCGGATCCGCCCGCTGATGACGGGAGTCGGCCCGATCGAGGCGGCGCTCGGCACCGGCGTCGCGCTGCACGCGCTGTCGCTCGCGGGCCACCGGCCGGATCTCGTGGTGTCGCTGGGATCGGCCGGTTCGCGGACGCTGGAGCAGGGGGAAATCTACCAGGTGGCGTCGGTGTCCTGGCGCGACATCGACGCTTCGCCGCTGGGCTTTGTCAAAGGCGTCACGCCCTTCCTCGACCATCCGGTCGACACGACGCTGCCGACGCCGATCCCGAGCATCGCCAAGGCGCGGCTCTCGACCGGCTCCGACATCGTCTCCGGCATCCCCTATCGGGAGATCGACGCCGACATGGTGGACATGGAGACGTTCGCCGTGATGCGCGCCTGCCAGCGCTTCTCGCTGCCGCTCGTCGGCCTGCGTGGCATCTCCGACGGCGCCAAGAGCCTGCATCATTACGACGACTGGACGACGCTTCTCCACGTCATCGACGAGAAGCTCGCCGACGCGGTCGACCGGCTGGAAGTGGCGCTCGATTCCGGCCTCTTGGATCTGGAGGATTCCGGCGCCTGACGCAGAGGCGAGGGCGCGGCGGCGCGAGAGCCCACGTGGAACGCACGAGGGGGGACCGGCGGCGCCGGTCCTCCCTCGTCTGTATGAGTGCCTTGTGGATCAGGCAGCCTTCTTGTTCAGCTTGCTCTCGCCGAGCTTGCTCAACGCCGCATCGGTCTTCTTCTCCTCGTCGAGGGTCGCCTGCAGCGGCTTGATCACCTTGTCGTGCTTCAACATCTCCGCCCAGGCCACGAGCGTGCCGTAGCGCGAAATCTCGTAGTGCTCGACCGCCTGCGCCGCGGCGAGGAGCGCGGCGTCGAGCGTCTCGGCGTCCTCGATCTCCTCCATCAGTTCCTCGGCTTCCTTGACGATGCCCTCGATCGCCGGGCACTTCTCGGCCTTCGCCTTCTTGCCGAGCGTCTCGAAGACGGATTCCAGCCGCGTCACCTGTTCCTTGGTCTCGTCGAGATGCTTGTCGAAGGCCTTCTTCAGGTCCGGCGACGTCGCCTTCTTCGACATTTTCGGCAGCGACTTCACGATCGTCTTCTCGGCGTAGTAGACGTCCTGCAGCGTGTGCAGGAACAGTTCGTCGAGGTTCTTGATTGCCATGGGATGGGTCCTCCTGAGGGGCGCCGGCTGGCGATGCCTCAAAACGGCGTGAGCGAGCCGATGTTCCCGCGCCCAATCATTGTGCGCGAGCGAAAGGAATCACCCCGCAGCACCCGCGGCGGCCTTGCCTTCCGGAACCTGCTTGCCTAAAGCCTCGCCATGACAGCCCATCCCGATACCGTCCTCATCATCGATTTCGGCTCGCAGGTCACGCAGCTCATTGCCCGGCGCGTCCGCGAGGCCGGCGCCTATTCCGAGATCGTGCCCTTCCAGTCGGCCGAAGAAGGCTTTGCGCGCCTCAAGCCGAAGGCCGTGATCCTCTCCGGCTCCCCCGCCTCGACCGGGGACATCGGCTCGCCGCGGGCCCCCCAGGCAGTATTCGAGGCAGGCATCCCCGTGCTCGGCATCTGCTATGGCCAGATGGCCATGTGCGTGCAGCTCGGCGGGCGGGCGGAAGCCTCGGCGCATCGTGAATATGGCCGGGCCTTCCTCGAGGTGGAGAAGAGCTGCGCCCTGTTCGAGGGACTATGGCCTGAGGGCACGCGGCACCAGGTCTGGATGAGCCATGGCGACCGGGTGATCGACATGCCGCCCGGCTTCGAGATCTTCGCGCGCTCGCCCGGCGCACCCTACGCCGTCTTCGGCGACGAGAGCCGCAGGATGTACGGGTTGATGTTCCATCCGGAGGTCGTGCACACGACCGACGGGGCCAAGCTCATCGCCAATTTCGTCCACAATGTCGCGGGACTTGCCGGCGATTGGACGATGGCCGCCTTTAAGGACCAGGCGATCGCGGAAATCCGCGCCAAGGTCGGCGACGGGCGGGTGATCTGCGGCCTTTCGGGCGGCGTCGACTCCTCGGTGGCGGCCGTCTTGATCCACGAGGCGATCGGCGAGCAGCTGACCTGCATCTTCGTCGACCACGGCCTGTTGCGGATGAACGAGGCCGAGGAAGTGGTCTCCATGTTCCGCGACCACTACAACATCCCGCTCGTCCACGTGCAGGCGCAGGATCTGTTCATCGACGCGCTGGAGGGCGAGCTCGACCCGGAGGTCAAGCGCAAGACCATCGGGCGGCTGTTCATCGAGACCTTCGAGGCCGAGGCGAAGAAGATCGGCGGCGCCGACTTCCTCGCCCAAGGCACGCTCTATCCGGACGTCATCGAGAGCGTGTCGTTCTCGGGCGGCCCGTCGGTCACCATCAAGTCGCACCACAATGTCGGCGGCCTGCCGGAGCGCATGAACATGCAGCTCGTCGAGCCGCTGCGAGAGCTGTTCAAGGACGAGGTGCGCATTCTCGGCCGGGAACTCGGCCTGCCGGACCCTTTCGTCGGACGCCAGCCGTTCCCGGGCCCCGGCCTTGCCATACGCTGTCCCGGCGGCGTGACGCGCGAGAAGCTGGCGATCCTGCGCCAGGCCGACGCGATCTATCTCGAGGAGATTCGCAAGGCCGGCCTCTACGACGCGATCTGGCAGGCCTTCGCGGTACTCCTGCCTGTCCAGACGGTGGGCGTCATGGGCGACGGGCGCACCTACGAGTTCGTCTGCGCGTTGCGCGCCGTGACGAGCGTCGACGGCATGACCGCCGATTTCTACTCGTTCGACATGGAGTTCCTCGGCAATACCGCGACCCGCATCATCAACGAGGTCAGGGGCATCAACCGGGTGGTCTACGACGTCACGTCCAAGCCCCCGGGCACGATCGAGTGGGAATGATCGTGGCTTGTCCAGTAATGGAAAAGCGAAATTCCGCGTCCAGCGCTCCTGCTTTGGCCTGACAGTACGTTGCGTGTCTCTCTGCTGTTTCTAGACGGCTTGAGACCCCCCATGGATGCTGACCCTTCGATTAAGGCGCTGTGATCACGGGTTCCCGGTTCGGATCGGAGTCGGCGGTTCTGCGACCTACCGGTTGCGGTATCTTTTTCCGGTCTGAGGACGACGGGTCCAATTTGAAGGTCATTCGAAACGCTGCACCGCTCGCCGTGGGTTCCAGGGTGAAGGTACCTCCCATGCGCCGCATGGCGGTCTCACATATCGAAAGACCCAGTCCGCTTCCAGATCGAGCATCGTCATTCCCCCGGACGAATCGTGCAAAGCTTGAACGGGGAAATCCCCTCGGCAGTCCCGGACCGGTATCGGCAAATAGAAGCGTTCCGTCGTCGAAGATGGAGATCTTTACACTGCTGCCCGTCGGTGTGTGCTTGCGGACATTATCCAGGAGATTTCGCATGATGAGGGCGATCAGGGTGGAGTCGCCGGCTATCTGGACAGGCAGGTCCAGGCCGTCTGCCTCAAGCAACCATCCGGCGGACACCAGCCGCGGGGCCGCCTCCTGCAGGACTTGGGCAACTGTCTCGCCCAGGTGGAGCGATTGCAGGGAGAAGACCGTGCTGCCATCCAACCTGGCGATTTGCAGCAACTGCTCGATCAGACGGGCCATTGCATCGATGTCTTGCATGGCCGCATCCCGGTCCGGATCAGATGCAAGGCTCTCCAGCCGCAGCTTGAGGTCGGCAAGCGGCGTCCTTAGCTCATGGGCGGCATGGATGGAGAAGTCGCGTTGAGCAACGGCACCGGCCCTGATGCTGTCCAAGGCATGGTTGACGGCGGCAATCAACGGCTGAACCTCTGCAGGTGCCGATGAGCCGGCAAGCCGTTGATGCCCCAGATTGTCGAAGGTGATCCGTTCGGCCTGCGCAGCCACTCGCCGGAGTCCGAGCAGACTGAAGCGAACGATGCTCACTGCAGTGAGCACCATGACGACGAGCATTGCCAGCGCCGCCCACCCCAACTCCTTGAGAGATTGGGCAAAGAACGTGTTGGTCAAGGCATCGACATCCGAACGCGATCGTGCCAGCCGGAGCCATGCCCCAAACTCCGGCACGAAAAGCTCGGCGATCAGGACTGGTCCGGTGCCGTCGAGCGTCGGTCCGACTAGAAGAACGGGTTCTGGGTCTGCTAGCCCCGGGCGTCCGGCTGGAGCGTTGGCGTCGGAACGATCCAGCACCTTCCCTGTCGCATCCGTGACGGTGTAGCCGTAGACTGGCCGTGTGCCCGAGAGGAGTCCCGTATAAGGCGGGTCAATCTCCGATGATGGCTCGGGCGGGCGGTCAAACACGACCGTGCCGCCAGGATCGCGCCGAAGCAATCCCGCCCATTCCTCGACCTGAGTGGATAGCCCGCGTTCTTCTATCGCGAATTGGCCGCGCGTGAACTCCATGAGCAGGATCGTACCGGCCCCGAGCAGGGTCAATGCGGATACCACGGTCACGACGACCGCGAGCCTCACATCGAGGCGATAGGTCCGTCTCATGATCGGGTCTCGTACAGGATGTAGCCCAAGCCTCGCAGCGCCTTGAGCTCGACCGTCGCCCCCGCGTCCGAAAGCTTCCTGCGAAGCCGATGAACCAGCGTCTCGACCGCGTTGTCCGACCAGTCCTGGTGAAGCGCATAGACATGCTCGCCCAGCATCCGCTTCGGCGTCACGCGCTCGCCGGCACGGATCAGCTTGTCGAGGGCTGCATGTTCCTGAGCGGTCAGCCTTACGTCTCGATCGGCCACTGTCAGACTCGTGCTATGAGGGTCGTAGAGAAGATTTCCTATACGCAACTCGGTCGCCGTGACGTCCGCGGAGCGTCGTCGCAGCGCCCTCAGTCGTGCCAGCAACTCTTCGGTTGCGAACGGCTTGACGAGATAGTCGTCAGCTCCCGCATCCAGTCCAGCCACCCGGTCCCCGATCTCGTCCCGCGCGGTGAGCATCAACGTCGGCGTCCGCAGGCCGGCGGCACGGGCAGACCTGACGAGCGCCCGCCCATCGCCATCGTCGAGCATGACGTCCACGATGCAGAGGTCGTATGCCGCTATTTTCCACGCCGCCTCGGCGTCCGCGACAGTGGCGAATACATCGACCGCGTGACCGGCCTCGGTAAGCCGTCGCCCCAGGGCGTCGGAAAGCAGGCGATCGTTCTCAACGACCAGAATTCGCACCACGACTCTCCAGAACCTTACGCCGGCTGGTCAATATGAAGCTCTCATTCTGCTGACGGGCTGTGCGTATTCCGACGAAGTCGCCCGAACATTTCGAGATTGAGTCGCCTGGGATTCGAAGATGATGTCGCCCGACCTCTTGAGCGCCGCTGGCCTCTGATTTTCCTGTCACCGGAACTTGCCCGGTCAATGTCCCAATAAGGGTTCAAGGCGCGTTCGCGGCATGCCGTCGTCGGAGAGCTCGATGTCATTGGCGTTATGAACGAGGCGATCGGGCGTGGCGTCGGCGTAGGTCGGATACCGATGAGCCCGTGCCGGATCCGGCGGGTGACGACGGTCGATTTGCGTCCAGATCGGTCTTCAGGAAGCGAAAGAAGCAGACCCTAACCAGCCGGCAGCGACGTCCCGCCACCCGGGCGAATTCAAATGGGAACGGCGGGCGAAATCATCCTGGAATCGCGGGCGACATTACTCGGCTTTCGCAGAGCAGTCGAAAGCCGATTCGACCGGAGTGATAGCGGCGGCTGCTCGCCACGCGCAAGCCAGTACG
>DASYHY010000227.1:0-31256 GCA_036252795.1 Aurantimonas sp.
TTTCCATCTCCCGTCTGCGGCACGTCTGCGTCGGCGGCCGCACCGCCTCGGGAGGGGCGGCGGTGCGGCCAGCCAGACAGGTGCGGCCTGCGCAGGCCGGTTCTCCCCGGTGCCAATAGGCCGGCGATCGCTTGCGCGAAGCTCGCCTTGCGTTTGTGACGCGTCCCGATCTTGCCCGGGCCGCCGCAATTGCCCGTGAACCATGTCGGCGCATCTTGCCGGCGGCGGCTTGCGGCAATGCAGCATGCGCCATACAATGAAGGGTAGTGACGCATGCGGGAGAGATCGGCCGCAAGGCCGGCGCCGAAGGAGCAACCGCCCCGGAAACTCTCAGGCAGAAGGACCGCTGCGTCGGCGCGATTTCCGAAGAGTGGCGACCCGCAAGGGATCGTCCGCCGAAGGAGAAAGCGGTGCGCGGAATTCGTCCGCCGCCGTGAAACTCTCAGGTCCATGACGGGAGGGGCATGAACGACATTCCCGCTGCGGCGGGATGAGAGAATCGTCATGACTTCCATCGCCGTCATCGGTGCGGGCATCACCGGCATTACCACCGCCTATCAGCTTCTCCTGCGCGGCTTCGACGTGACGGTCTTCGACCGCAACGCCTACGCGGCGATGGAGACCTCCTTCGCCAATGGGGGTCAGCTCTCGGCGTCGAACGCCGAGGTGTGGAACCAGCCGAGCACCTTCCTGAAGGGGCTGAAATGGATGCTCCGCAAGGATGCGCCGCTGCTCGTCCATCCGGCGCCGTCCTGGCACAAGATCAGCTGGATGCTGGAATTCGTGCTGGCGGCGCGCAGCTACGAGGCGAACACGATCGCTACGACAAGGCTCGCCATCGAGGCGCGGCGGCATCTCCTGGAGATGGCGGACCGCGAAGGCTTCGATTTCGACCTCGAGAAGCGCGGCATCCTGCATGTCTACGAGACGCAGGCCGAATTCGACCATGCGGCCCGGGTCAACCGGCTGCTTGAGAAAGGCGGGTTGCAGCGCCGGGCGGTGACGCCGGCGGAGATCGCCGTGATCGAACCCGCCATTCGCGGGGATTTCATCGGCGGGTTCTTCACCGAATCCGACTTCACCGGCGACATCCACAAGTTCACCCGTCGCCTGGCCGACGCTTGCGGCCGCAAGGGCGCCACGCTGCAATACGGCGCGGACGTGCGGTCTCTCTCCGCGCGTGCGACCGGCGGCGTGGACGTCGTCTGGCGCGATGCCGGCCGACCGGGCCGGGAGCCGCGGCACCAGCATTTCGACGGCATCGTGGTCTGTGCCGGCGTCGGCAGCCGCCGCTTCGCGGGGCAACTCGGCGACCGGGTCAACATCTATCCGGTGAAGGGCTATTCGGTCACGGTCGAGCTCGCCGATGCGGCGAGCCGCGAGAACGCGCCCTGGGTCAGCCTGCTCGACGATCACGCCAAGATCGTCACCAGTCGCCTCGGCGCGGACCGGCTGCGGATCGCCGGCACGGCCGAGTTCGCCGGCGAAGACCGCGACATCAGGGCAGCGCGCATCCGGCCGCTGGTCGAATGGAGCCGGCACCGTTTCCCGGGCGTCTCGACCGCCTCCGTCGTGCCGTGGGCGGGTCTCAGGCCGATGATGCCGAACATGATGCCGCGGGTCGGCGCGGGCAAGCGGCCCGGCGTCTTCTACAACACCGGCCACGGCCATCTCGGCTGGACGCTGGCGGCGGCAACGGCGGACATGGTCGTCGGCGAGATCGCCGGAAGCTTCTCGGGTGTCCGCGTCCCCGGTCATGCGGCGGTCCCAACCTCCGAGGCGCTCGCTTCCAGGGCCGCCTGATCCTCATCGTGCCGCTCCCACGAGAGCGGCACGACGCGATCTTCTCCCCGTCCGCCGTCCGGCTGCGACACTCGTTCCGTCAGGGACAGAACGGGAGCGAGAACATGGCGGTGGACAAGATGGTGCTGGCGGCGGCCCGCCGGGCAGGGGAAGCGAGCGGTGTGGATCCGGCCGTCCTTCTCGCGGTGGCGCTGGTCGAGACGCGCGGCGTCGCGCTGGCGAAGGTCGATGGCCGGGCGGAGCCGCTGATCCGCTTCGAGGGGCATCACTTCGACCGACTGCTCGCCGCTCCGGCGCGCCAGCGGGCCCGCGCCGAGGGGCTGGCCAGCCCGCGCGCCGGCGCAGTGGCCAACCCCGCCGCACAGGAGGCGCGCTGGCGGCTGTTCGAGCGCGCCGCGGCGATCGATGCGGCCGCGGCGATCTCCGCGACGTCCTGGGGGCTCTGCCAGGTGATGGGCGGGCACTGGCAGGCGCTCGGCTACGGCAGCGCGGAAGCCCTGCGCGAGGCGGCAAGGGCCTCGGTCGACGGCCAGTTCGCCATCGGCGCGCGCTTCCTGAAGCTCGGCCATCTCGACCGGCGGCTGGCCGATGGCGACTACGCCGGCTTCGCGCGCCGCTACAACGGCCCGGCCTACCAGCGGAACCGCTACGACGAGAAGATCGCCGCGGCATGGCGCGAGTCGCGTAGGCTGCTGGCCGCACCCGCGCCAGACGAGCGGGCGCTGCTGCGCGCCACCCGCGGCGAGACCGTCCGGCAGTTGCAGGAAATCCTGCAGCGCCTTGGGCATGACATCGGCGTCGACGGCATCTTCGGGCCGGCCACCGAAGCGGCGCTGGCCGCCTCCCTGCGCGCGTTCGGCATGGGCGCGGCAGGCAGCGACGATGCCGCGACGCTGGCACAGCTGATGCGGCAAGCGGCTGCCTCGTGAGGCAATTTGTGGCTGCAGGAGGCCTGTCGCCTATGTTAGGTCGGGTCATGTCGCAGCCGAATTCGATCGATACCGCCCGCCATGCCGTCTTCCTCGATTTCGACGGCACGCTCGTCGATCTCGTCGACGATCCCGACGCGGTGGCGATCGCTCCCGCCGCCTTGGAGCGGCTGGAAGCGCTGCGGACGGAGCTTTCCGGTGCGCTGGCCATCGTCAGCGGCCGGCGGATCGCCGATCTCGATCGTTTCCTGTCGCCGCTGCGGTTCGCGGCGGCCGGGGTCCACGGGCTGGAGCGCCGGCTGCGCCCGGACGGTCCGGTCGAACGGCTGGCCGGTCCCGAAACGCTCGCCGACGTGCGCGATGCGCTGGCTGCGACGCTGCGGCGGGAAAGCCGGCTGAGGCTGGAGGACAAGGGGACCGCGCTGGTCCTGCACTACCGGACGGCGCCGGAACTCGAGGATCACGCCAAGCAGGCAATGGCCGCCGCGATAAAGGGGCGGGACGATCTCGTCATGATGATCGGCGACAACATCGTCGAGGTTCATCCGGCCGGCATGGACAAGGGCATCGCCGTCGCGGACATGCTGCAGCGGCCGCCTTTCGCCGGCCGCGTTCCAGTCTATGTCGGGGACGATACGACGGATGAGTTCGCGTTGAGGCACGTCCGCGATGCCGGCGGCCTGTCGATCAAGGTCGGGCGGAAGGACAGCGTCGCGACCTGCCGGCTGGCCGATGTCGCGGCGGTGCATCGCTGGCTGGGCGTGCCAGGATGATCGGGCACGCGCGCCCGGATGAAAAGGTCGGGCCGGCGAGAGCCGCGTCCCGTGAGGCAGGGGGACGGACGAATGGCTGACCGGCAACGGCGACTGGTGGTGGTTTCGAACCGGGTGGGTCCCCTCGACGACGAGGGCAAGGCCGGGGGCCTCGCCGTCGGCCTCTCCGACGCGCTGAAGCGTCGGGGCGGCCTGTGGTTCGGCTGGAGCGGGGACATTTCCGAGAAGGGCACGTTCAGCCCGGAGCACACCGAGGTCCAGGACCAGGTGGCGATGACGACCATCGACATGAACCAGGAGGACATCGACGGCTTTTATTACGGCTACGCCAACCGTTCGCTGTGGCCGCTGCTGCACTACCGGCTGGACCTCGCCCAGTTCGACCGCCAGTCGGACCGGGTCTACCGGTCTGTCAACCAGCGCTTCGCTTCGCGCCTGGCGCCGCTGCTGGCGGAGGACGACCTCGTCTGGGTCCACGACTACCATTTCTTCTATCTCGGCTCCGAGCTCCGGCAATCCGGCTTCAAGGGGGCGCTCGGCTTCTTCCTGCACATTCCCTTCTGCCCGCCCGAGATATTCACGGCGCTGCCGGCCAGCCACGACATCGTCCGCTCCATGCTCGCCTACGACGTGGTCGGCTTCCAGACGGAGACCGACCGGCGCAATTTCGTCACCTTCTGCATTCGCGAACTCGGCGGCGAAAAGCTCGACGGGCGCCGAGTCAGGGTCGGTGACCGGACCGTGGTCGCCCAGACCTTTCCGATCGGGATCGACGCCCAAGGCTATTCGCGCTTCGCCACGTCCCCCGAAGCCGGGGAGCACGAGGAGATGCTGCGCGATCTCGCCGGCGAGCGGCTGCAGATCGTCGGCGTCGACCGGATGGATTACTCCAAGGGGCTGGTGGAGCGCTTCCGCGGCTTCGAGCGGCTGCTGGAGGACTACCCGGAGAACCGCGGGAACGTTCAGTTCCTGCAGGTGGCGCCGCTGTCGCGCTCGGAACTCGGCGCCTATGTGGAGCTGCGGCGCGAACTGGAAGAACTGGCCGGGCACATCAACGGCCGTTTCGCGACGCTCGACTGGACACCGATCCAGATCATGACCCGCGGCTTCACCCGCCGTGCGCTGGCGGGAATCTATCGCGCCGCCCGCGTCTGTCTTGTGACCCCGCTTCGGGACGGGATGAACCTCGTCGCCAAGGAATTCGTCGCCGCGCAGGCTCCCGACGATCCCGGCGTCCTCGTCCTTTCGCGCTTCGCCGGCGCACGCGCCGAGCTTTCGGATGCCCTGATCGTCAATCCGTACTCCACCGACGACATCGCCCGCGCGCTGCAGCGCGCGCTGACCATGTCCTTCGACGAGCGCAGCCACCGCTGGGAGCGCATGCGCGAGGCGGTCTTCGCGGGGACGGCGGCGAAATGGTGCGACAGCTTCCTCCAGACGCTCGAAGCCATCGACCCTCCGCCGCCGGCTACACCGGAGACGGACGCAGCCTGATGGCGAAGATGAGCGCGGCGAGCCCGAGGCCGAGCACGGCAGCGGAGGCGGTCAGCGCGAAATTATAGTCCGCTTCGCCGGCCACCAGGAAGCCGGCGAAGAGCGGACCGAGCATCTGGCCGAGGCCGAAACCGGCCGTGAGGATGGCGAAGCCGCGGCCGCCGAGTCCGTGGCGGCCGAGCGGCATGGTCAGCACGGTGATCGCCATGAAGGTGCCACCGAACAAGAGGGCGGCGAGAAGCGCGGCCGGGGCGGAATTGCTCAGGACGGGGAGCATGACGCCGACGATCTGCGTCGCGTAGGCGAAGGCGAGTGCCGCCGCGAACCCGATCCGCTCGGCGATCAGCGACCAGAAGAGGCAACTCGGCAGGCCGGCGAGGCCGACGATGATCCACACCCAGTCGCCCATGTCGGCGAGGCCCGGCCGGCTCTTGACGATGGCCACGATGAAGGTGGCGAAGACCGAGTAGCCGAGACCCTCGCAGGTGTAATTGACCAGGAGCGGCCAGAAAGGCAGCGGCCGCGGCACGCGCCGCCGCGGATCCTGGCGCTGCCTTCGCGGCGGCAGTTCGCGGTCCCGCACCTCGGCGACGATCACCGGAACCAGTGGGAGGCAGGCGAGGCCGGCGGCGATCCAGAGGCCGGACGCGCCGAGCATCGGGGTTGCTGCATGGACGAGCAGGCCGGAGAGGGCGATGCCGGTGCCGACACCGCCGAACACCCAGCCGAGCTTGGCTTCGGCGCCGATCCTGGCCAAAGCTTCGGCGATGATGTCGGCGGCAGAGATCATCGCGAAGGCGCTGGCGATACCGGAGACGGCGCGCAGCACGAGCCAGGCGGGAAGATCGTCGGTCAGGCCCATGCCGATCGTCGTCGTGACGCTGGCGATCAGTCCGATTTGCAGCGCCCGGTGGCGCCGGGGACCCGCGGGCACGAAAGAGGCCAGGAGCGACCCGGCCAGGTAACCGGCGAAATTCGCCGCGGCGATCACCCCGGCAAGATCCGGCCCGAAACCGTAATTGCGCTGCATCAGCGGCAATAGCGGAGTATAGAGGAACCGCCCGACTCCCATCACGACGGCGAGGGTCAGGAAGCCGCCGAGCAGCAGACGGTTGGCTGGTTGCATCGACTTGATCCGATGGGGCAGTGGCGCCTCTCGAGGCGCGGCAGGAGCGAAGCGGCGGACGGTACATAGCCGCTGGGCGGCAAGACGCCAAACGCCGGCGGGTCGCTGAGATCCGCGCCCGCGCTAGGTGATCGTCGCAACAGAAGGATGACCGCATGCCCACCAAGCAGCACGCCCTGACGCTCGCCAACCTCGATCTCACCTCGCGCATCGACGAAGACGATTACGAGCGGCGGCTCGCTGCGGTGCAGACGCGCTTCCAGCAGATCCAGCAGGCCTATCTGCAGACCCGCGACGACGCCGTGATCGTGTTCGAGGGCTGGGACGCAGCCGGCAAGGGCGGCACCATTCGGCGCATGGCCAGCGTCATGGATCCGCGCGGCTTCCGCGTCTGGCCGATCACCGCACCGAGCCAGCGCGAGGCCGCACGCCATTACATGGCGCGCTTCTGGGAGCGCCTGCCCGCGAAGGGGGAGATCGCCGTCTTCGACCGGTCCTGGTACGGGCGCGTGCTGGTCGAACGGGTCGAGGGTTTCGCCACCGCGGCCGAGTGGGAGAGGGCCTATGACGAGATCAATTTCTTCGAGAAGCAGCTGGCGGACGCGGGGACGCGCATCGCCAAGGTCTTCCTCTATGTCGACCGGGAGGAGCAGCTGAAGCGCTTCGAGAAGCGGCTTCACGATCCGCTGAAGCGCTGGAAGCTTTCCTTCGAGGACTTCCGCAACCGCGAGAAGTGGGACGAGTACGAGCGGGCGGCGAACGAGATGCTGGCGCGCACCCATACAAACTGGGCGCCGTGGTACGTCATCCCGTCGAACCAGAAGAAGTTCGCCCGCATCACGGCGCTGGAAGCGGTGGCGTCGAAGCTCGCTGCCGGGGTCGACCTGTCGCCGCCGCCGCTCAACCCGGAGATCGAGGCCCGCTTCCGCCGAGAGGTGGGCAACTGATCAGGCCGCCAGCGGCAGCCGGACCGTCTGCTCGAGGCCGCCACCCGGCCGGTTGGCGATCCGGACCGTTCCGCCGGCGCCGTCGATGATCTCCTTGGCGATGGCGAGGCCGAGGCCGGCACCCGGCTTGAACTGGCGCCGGCCGGGATCGACGCGGAAGAACGGCTCGAAGGCCTGGCCGATCAGCGCTTCCGGAATGCCGGGCCCGTCGTCGGTGATGGTGATCCGGGCTTCATGCTCGCCGCGCCGCAGGCTGACATGGGCCCCGCCGCCGTGCAGGGCGGCGTTGTCGATCAGGTTCCGCAGCGCCCGCTTGAGCGCGAACGGCCGCGCCGCCGCCGAGAACGGTTCCGGGCCGGCATCGACAGCGGACACGTGGCGGCCGATCTCGCGAAGTTCGGCGGCGATCTCGCGAACCAATGGCCCGAGGGGGATCGCTTCGACGGGTGAGGGATCCACCTCCTCGCGCACCAGGCGGATGGCGCTGTCGGCGATGCGGTCGAGCTCGGAGAGGTCCTTCAGCCAGACCTCGCGCTCCTCGTCGGGCAGGAACTCCGCCCGCAGCCGCATTCGGGTCATCGGGGTGCGAAGATCGTGGCCGGCGGCGGCGACGAGGCGCATCCGGCTTTCGACGGCGTCCCGGACGCGGCTGGTCAGGCGGTTCAGCGCCGCCGCCGTCGCCCGGACCTCCGCCGGCCCGTCCTCCGGCACGTGCGCCGGCAGCCCGTCGGCACCGACCGTCGAGACCGCCTGGTCGAGGAGGCGCAACGGCCGGGTCACCTTCGTCGCGGCGAAGAGGGAGACTGCGGCGGCGCCCGCGACGACGAGGGCCATATAGAAGACGAAGACCGGCCAGTTGCGCGGCGGGAAACCGGGATAGGGCAAATAGGCCCACTGTCCGGGCGCGAACTCGAAGGCCAGCTGGCGGGTCCGGGCCTGCGGATCGCCGACGATGCGGACGGAAATGTCGAGCCCGGCCTGCGCGAGCGCGCCGGCGATTCCGCGGGACTCGCGCACCATGAAGCCGGGCTCGCGGGCCGGCGCCGCCCCCGTTACGATGCCGTGCCGCTCGGCCGCGTCCGGATCGCCGGAAAGGACCGAGGCGAGGATGCGCACCTCCTCGGCGAAGGTCTGGCGGAAGCTTTCCCGGTCGGGGCGTTCGAGGACCTGCACCGACACCGCCGCCGCGAGGGCGACGACGGCGACGATGGCGAGGACCAGCAGGATGGCGAGCCGCGCCTGCAGAGAACTCACCGGTCGGTCTCCTCGCGCCGGTCGACCCGCGCCGCGAACTGGTAGCCGCCGTTGCGCACGGTCTTGAACAGGCGGAACACCCCGCCGTCGTTGAACTTGCGGCGCAGCCGGCTCATCGTGACGTCCACCGACCGGTCGAAGGGATCGGCGGTGCGGCCGTGCAGGAGATCCATCAGGACGTCGCGCGACAGGACGCGCCCCGGCCGGTCGAGGAAGATCATCAGCATGTCGAATTCGGCGCCGGTGAGGACGACCTCCTCGCCGTCGCCGGCGCGTACGATGCGCCGTTCGGGATCGACGGAGAAGCCGTCGAAACGATAGAGCGCCGGTCCCCGCTCGGCCGGACCCTCGCCGCCGCGTCTGAGGACCGCTCGGATCCGCGCCGCCAGTTCCCGGGGGTTGAAGGGCTTGCCGAGATAGTCGTCGGCGCCGAGTTCCAGCCCGATGATGCGGTCGACATCCTCCTTGAGCGCGGTCAGGAGGATGATCGCCATGTCCGGCCGGCGCTCCTTCATGTCGCGGCACATGTCGAGACCGGAGCCGTCGGGCAGCATGACGTCGAGCACGACGAGGTCGATCCGGGAATCGCCGATCTTCTGCTCGCAGGCGCGCCGCGACGCGGCAATTGAGCAGCGAAACCCTTGGGTCTCCAGATAGCGTCCGAGGAGACGACCGATTTCGGGGTCGTCGTCGACGACGAGAATGTGGGGCTGGCTCATGCTGCGCATCCTGAGGCTGGTCGCTCTTCTTTGCCAGCGGCGGCGAGCGAGGCGAGCAGAAACTTGTAACGCGCCGTTGCAGCGGCCGTCCTGGCAACGTTTCGCAACAACTTTCTGCGGCCCTGCCACGTTTCGTTACATTCGGCCGCAACCGCGCAACATCCGGCGCCTAGGTTGCGGGTCCAGCAGTCATCGAAACGAGAGGATATTCGCATGACACGACTTCCCACCAATTCCGGCACCCGCACGCGTCGGCCTTCGAAGGTGATCGCGCTTCTCGGCGCGGCGCTCCTGGCCGGCACCGCCGCCGCCCATGCCCAGGCTCCGGCGCAGGGTCAGGGCACGCCGTCGGCGGCCCAGGCCGGCCCCGCAACGCCGGGCGCTCAGCGCGGCGATGGCCCGCGCATGGGGCAGTATCACCACCGTGGCGGTCGCCACCACATGCAGCGCGGTTACGGCGGCATGCGCGGCCATGCGCGGATGATGCAGATGTTCTCGCCGGCCAAGGTGGCGGGGGCGCTTGCGGCGATCGAGACCGGGATCGGCGTGCAGCCTGACCAGATGGAAGCCTGGCGGAACTTCACCGGAGCGCTCGTCGCCTTCGCCGATGGTGCGCAGCCGCCACACATGGGCATGCGTCGCGGCGGCGTGCGCATGATGCCGAACGCCAACGCTGCAGCGACCGAGGCACCTGCGGATTCCGACCTCGAGGAGACGATCGAGGATCAGGTCGAACTGCCGGGCGACGACGTCGACGATGCGACGGACACGGTCGATACGGCCGCGGATGCCGACGACGAGGTCGCGGCAGGAGTGGCCGGCCCCGGCTTCGTCATGCTCGACCGCATGGCCGACCGGGCGATCGCCCAGGGGGAACGCGCCCAGACGCTGAAATCGGCGCTCGCCGATCTGCAGCAGACGCTGACGCCCGAGCAGATCGACACGGCGCGCAGCCTCGTGCGCTCGATGATGCGAGACGCGCGTCGCGAGCACCGTACCGAGATGCGCGGACGTCACGGGGGCCGTGACGGCGAGATGCACCACGGCAGGCGGCATCACGGCGAGCACCATCGCGGACCCGGCGGCAAGGACCGCAACGACGACCGCAGGGGGGATCGCGGTCGCGACTGATACAGCGGTCGCACTCTGAGATGACGGAACGGCCGGTCCCTCGCGGGATCGGCCGTTTCTCGTGGGCCAGTCGTCAGGGCAGCATCTCGATCGCGACCGCCGTCGCCTCGCCGCCGCCGATGCAGATCGCCGCGACGCCCCGCCTTCCGCCGTGCTGGCGAAGCGCGGCGAGGAGAGTCACCAGGATACGGGCGCCCGAGGCGCCGATCGGATGGCCGAGGGCGCAGGCGCCGCCATTCACGTTCATCACGTCGTGCGGGATACCGAGATTCTGCATGGCGATCATCGGCACGACCGCGAACGCCTCGTTGACCTCGAACAGATCGACCTTCCCGAGCCCCCATCCGGCCGCATCGAGCACGCGGCGGATGGCCTCCACCGGCGCGGACGTGAAGCGCGAGGGCTCGCCGGCGAAGCGGCTGGTCGCGACGATCCGCGCCAGCGGCGGGTATCCGCGGCCTTCGGCGAAGGACCGGCGCGAGAGCACCAGTGCCGCCGCGCCGTCGGAGATGGACGACGAATTGGCCGCTGTGACGGTGCCGCCGTCCCTGAACGCCGGCTTGAGCGCGGCGATCTTCGCCGGGTCCGCCTTGCGGGGCTGCTCGTCCCGCGAAACGATAACCGCGCCCTTCCGGGCAGGGACCTCGACGGGCACGATCTCCGCGCTTGCCGGCCCCTCGGCGGCGGCGAGCGCGCGCGAAAGGGAAGCCGTGGCATAGGCGTCCTGCGCCTCGCGGGAAAAGCCGTAGGCCTCGGCGGCGTCCTCCGCGAAGCTGCCCATCAGCCGGCCCGGCTCGTAGGCGTCCTCCAGCCCGTCGAGGAACATGTGGTCGAGGACCTGCCCGTGGCCGAGCCGCATGCCGCCGCGCGCCTTCGGCAGGAGATACGGCGCGTTGGACATCGATTCCATGCCGCCGGCGATCTGCAGTCCCTGCGGCCGCGCGATGAGGCCGTCATGGGCGATCATCACCGCCATCATGCCGGAGCCGCACATTTTGTTGACGGTGGTGCAGGGCACCGACCTTGGCAGGCCGGCACCGATCGCCGCCTGCCGTGCCGGCGCCTGGCCGAGGCCGGCGGGCAGGACGCAGCCCATCGTCGCTTCCACGACGTCGGCGGACGTCCCGCCGGAGCGCTCGAGCGCCGCGGCGATGGCGCGCGCGCCAAGCTCCGGCGCGGTGAGCAGTGCGAGCTCGCCCCGGAAGCTGCCGAGCGGCGTGCGCGCCGCGCCGAGGATGACGACAGGATCGCTCAAGGCTCTGCCTCAGGAAGGGGGCCGCGTCGCAGCGAGGGAAGGGCGGTCGGCGAGGGATTGGCGCAGGGCGGTCAGATGCGGCGTCGGCGGTAGCCACCCGGCGCCGCCAAAGCGCATCTCCCCGTAGTCGAGCGCGATGACGGCGACGATCACCCCGAGATCGACGTCTTCCGGGTCCCGATCGGCGAGGGCCTGATCGACGATCTGCAGCCCCTCGACGACGGCGCGTCGGCGCTTGCGCCCAAGTTCCGTCTCGTCGAAGGCGGTGTCCTGGAAGCCGCCGCTGAGGATCCGCCGGCCGATCATCGTCTGGACCGCGGCGTCGCAGACGCCGAGGGCGGTGCCGGCCAGGGACAGGCACGCGGCATCCCATCCGGCGGCACCGCCATGCCGCAGTTGCTCCGCATGAGCGGCGATCAGCAGGCATTCGGCGATGGCGGTGCCGTCGTCGAGCACGAGGCAGGGCACGCGGCCGGCGCTGTTGACCGCCAGCAATTCCTGCGGATCCGACCACTGATCGACAAGCCGGACGTCGAGATCGTCGACCTTCGCCTCGATCAGCGCGGCATGGGCGACGCGGGCGAAGGGCGAGGTCGGGTTCTTGTACAGACGCATGATTTGCCTCGTGCTGGTGTTTCGCACCCGAAGCTAACCGTCCCTAGCGATAGAGCAAGGTCGGCAGCCACATCGTCAGCGCCGGCACGAAAGTGACGAGTCCGAGAACCAGGAAGAGCGGCACCAGGAAGGGCAGCGTCGCGCTCATGCAGCGCTCGAACGGGATGCCGGACACCCGCGAGAGGACGTAGAGCACCATGCCGATGGGCGGCGTCAGCAGACCGATCATCAGGTTCAGCACCATGACCACGCCGAAATGCACGGGATCGACGCCCATCTTCATCGCGATCGGCAGCAGCACCGGTGTCAGGATGGTGATCGCCGCCACCGTCTCCATGAAGCAGCCGACGACCAGCAGGATGAGGTTGATCAGGAGGAGGACGATGATCGGGTTCTCCGACACTGTCAGGATCAGTGCGGCGAAGTGTTCCGGCGCGCGATTGGAGGTGAGGATCCAGGCGAAGATCGAAGCCGCGGCGACGATGAACAGCACCACCGCCGTCGTCTCGATCGTGTCGAAGGATACTCGCAGGAAGCGCTTCAGCGACAGCGTGCGATAGACCACGAGGCCGAGGATGAGCGCCCAGGCGCAGGCGGCGATCGCCGCCTCGGTCGGGGTGAAGGCGCCGGACAGGATGCCGCCGACGATGATCACCGGCGTCATCAGCGACAGGAAGGCGCGCTTGAAGGTGGTGCCGAGGATCGACAGGCGGAAGGGCTGGTCGACCGGATAGTTCCGCCGGCGCGCATAGACGGCGATCATCACCATCAGGGCGCCCGCCATCAGCAGGCCGGGGATGAAGCCGGCGGCGAAGAGCTGGCCGATCGAAGCGCCGGCGACGACGCCGTAGATCACCATCGGCAGCGATGGCGGGATGATCGGTCCGATGGTGGAGGACGCGGCGGTGATGCCGACGGCGAAATCCGGTTCGTAGTTCGCGTCGCGCATCGCCTTGATCTCGATGGCGCCGAGGCCGCCCGCGTCGGCGACGGCCGCGCCCGACATGCCGGCGAAGATCACCGAAGCGCCGACATTCACGTGACCGAGCCCGCCGCGCATCCAGCCGAAGATCGCCTTGGCGAAGTCGAAGATCCGCTCGGTGATGCCGGCCGCGTTCATCAGGTTGCCGGCCAGGATGAAGAAGGGGATGGCGAGGAGGGGGAAGGAGTCGACGCCGTTGATCATCCGGTGGATGACGACGACATCGGGAACCCGGCCTTCGACGAGGATGAAGATCGCCGACGATCCGGCGAGCGCGATGGCGACCGGCACCCCGAGCACGATCATGCCCAGAAGGGAGACGAAGAGGAGAGTCAGGAGCATGGAGACCTGCCGACCAGGAGCGTCGAGCAGCGGTCGCGCGCGGCGTCCGCCAGCGATTGCGGAAATACGGGGAGCGGGGCCGCGAAGCGCGGCGTCAAAGCCCGGTACCGGACAGGGCGAAGCGTTCCGGGTCGATCAGACGGCTGGTGCCGGTGCGGACGTGGCGAAGGAGCGCCAGCAGCGCGTAGAGCGCCATGAAGCCGAAGCAGACCGTGACGCCCCAGTAGATCCAGGATTTGGGGACGTCGATCGAGACCATCATCTGCTGGGTCTTCGTGGCCAGCTCGGCGCAGAACCAGCCCATCGCCGCGAAGAACAGGAGGGAGACCCCGTCGACGATCAGCTGCGCGACGTAGCGGCCGCGGCGCGGCAGATAGCGATAGAACAGCTCGACCGCGATGTGGCTTTCCTTGCGGGCCGCCATAACCGAGCCGATGAAGGTGACGCCGATCAGCAGAAAGCGCGCGACCTCTTCGGTCCAGCCGAGCGAATTGTTCAGCACGTAGCGCGTGAAGAACTGCAGGAAGACCACGAAGGACAGGAGCCAGAAGACGAAGAGCACCAGCCCGTCGCTCCATCTGATGTCCGACAGGTCGACCGGTTCGCCGGCGGACGGGCTCGGCTGCTCCGCCCGGATACCTGGTTCGGGCGACGGCCCGCGGTCTTCTGATGCCATCGTCGTCTCCGCTGCGCGCAGGAACCGGGCGGCGGGAGGCCGCCCGGAGTGGACCTGCCGGATGGCCTATTCGATGGCCTGGAGACGGTCGTAGACGTCCTGTTCCCAGGTCGCGTCGGGGCCGTTGTGAAGCGCCATCGTGGCCTCGCGGAACGGGGCCACATCCACCTCATGAACGTTGACGCCCTCGGCGCGGAACCACTCGGCGAGCTTCGCCTCGTTGTCGCGGACCTGCGTGGTGGCGCAGTCGGACGCTTCCTTCAGGAGGCCGATCAGCGCCTCGCGATCGCCCTCGTCCATCTGGTCCCAGGTGGGGCCGCCGATGATGGTCAGCAGCGCGTCGTTGATGTGGGCGGTCAGGGAGATGTCCGACTGCACCTCGTGGAACTTCTTCGCCTGGATCGTCGGCAGCGGGTTCTCCTGCCCGTCGACGGTGCCTTGCTGCAGTGCAAGGTATACCTCGGCGAAGGCGATGGGCGTGGGGTTGGCGTCGACCGCCTTCGGAAACATCATGTAGAGGGGCGCGTTCGGCACCCGGATCTTCATGCCGGCCATGTCCTCGGGCTTCTCGATCGGCTTGTTGGCCGTCACGTGCCGCTGGCCGTAATAGGTCGTCGCGACGATATGGTTGCCCGACGCCTCCCGGTAGCCCTCGGCGAGTTCCTCGAAGAGGTCGGACGAGCGGAACTTGTCCCAGTGGTCGTAGTCGCGGAACATGTAGGGAGCGCCGCCGATGGCGACCGGTCCGTAGGCCCGGCCCGCGAAGAGCTGTCCGGTATAGATGATGTCGACGGTGCCGAGGCCGAGCCCCTCGTTGATGTCCTCCTCCTTGCCCAGCGACGAGGCCGGGAAGACCTCGATCGAATAGCGATCCTCGGTCGCGGCCTTGAGCTTGTCCGAGGTCTCGACGGCGCAGGTGTGATACGGCTCGCTGGCTTCGTATACGTGCGCCCACTTGAGCACGGTCTCGGCCGCGGCCACGTTCGACGACATCGCGAGCGCCGCGGCGGACGCGAGCAGGACGGACTTGTGACGCTTCTGTTTCATGTTCTTCCTCCCTAATGTATACACTGTTTTTTGGTCATCATATTGGCTGCGCGTCGAAGCGCAATGGCGCGATGTGGTATTCTTCCACGCGCCGATCGGGACAGCCCGCAGCCGGCGGCCGACATCGCCACCACCCGCGCCTCGCTTTCGAGGCGATCGCCACGCCAGGAACCGCAAGTCCATGACCACGCCCACGGTCCGCCTCGATCCGTCCGACAACGTCGTCACCGCGCTGCGCACGCTGGAAGCCGGCGTTGCCGTCGAGGCGGCGGTCACGCTCGGGCTGGTCCCGCGCGGCCACAAGATCGCGACACGGGTGATCCCCGCTGGCGAGCCGGTACTGAAATATGCACAAATCATCGGCTATGCCGCCGAGGACATCCCCGCCGGGGCGCATGTCCATACCCACAACGTGGCGTTTCGCGGCACGACTCACGACTATGATTTCGCCACGGACCTGCGTCCGGTGACGATGGTTCCCGAGGAGCGGCGCGACCAATTCATGGGCTATCGCCGCGCCGACGGGCGCGTCGGCACGCGCAACACCATCGCGGTCATCACCTCGGTGAACTGCTCGGCGACTGCCGCCCGCAAGATCGCCGAGGCCTTCGGGCCGGCGGAACTCGCGGCCTTCCCCAATGTCGACGGGGTGACCGCCTATGTGCACGGCACCGGTTGCGGCATGGGCGGCGACGGCGAGGGTTTCGACGCGCTGCAGCGGGTGATGTGGGGCTATGCCCGCCATCCCAACGTCGCGGGCGTGCTGATGGTCGGGCTCGGCTGCGAGGTCAACCAGATCGACTGGCTGCTCGAAGCCTACGGCATCGAGAAGGGACCGATGTTCCAGGCGATGAACATCCAGGACGTCGCGGGCCTGCGCCGCACGGTCGAGACGGGTATCGAGAAGATCCGCGCCATGCTGCCGATCGCCAATGAGGCCGTGCGCGAGCCATGCCCGGCCTCCGAGTTGATGGTGGCACTGCAGTGCGGCGGCTCGGACGCCTGGTCCGGCATCACCGCCAATCCGGCGCTCGGCTATGCCTGCGACCTCCTGGTGGCGCAGGGCGGCACCGGGGTGCTGGCCGAGACGCCGGAGATCTACGGCGCGGAGCATCTGCTGACCCGGCGCGCCATCGACGAGAAGACCGGCCACAAGCTGGTCAGGTTGATCGAGTGGTGGGAAGACTACACCGCCCGCAACAAGGGCTCGATGGACAACAATCCCTCGCCCGGCAACAAGAAGGGCGGCCTGACAACGATCCTCGAGAAGTCGCTCGGCGCTGCCGCCAAGGGCGGTACCTCGCCGCTGAACGGCGTCTTCCGCTATGCCGAGCCGGTGACGAAGCGCGGCTTCGTCTTCATGGACTCGCCGGGCTACGATCCGGCCTCGGTGACCGGGCAGATCGCCTCGGGCTGCAATCTCGTGGCGTTCACGACCGGGCGCGGTTCGGCGGCCGGCTTCAAGCCGGCGCCGTCGATCAAGATCGCAACCAACAGCGAGATGTACCGGCGGATGATCGATGACATGGACTACGACGCCGGGCGCGTCGTCTCGGAAGGCGTGTCGATCGAGGCGGCAGGCCGCGAGATCTACGAGCTGCTGCTGCGCGTTGCGTCCGGCGAGGCATCGAAGTCCGAGGCGCAGGGGCTCGGCGACTACGAATTCGTGCCGTGGCAGATCGGCGCGACGATGTGAGGCGCTCCGCCCCGTCAGTTCCGGGTGAAGGTGCCAAGGCCGGTGCGGTCGTAGAATTCCAGCGTGACGCCGGTGGCGCTGCCATCGTCACGTGTCTGGAACCGCGCCGCGGACAGCGGCACTGCGTTCTCGCCGATCGGCTCGAAGGTGAAGGTGTCGCCGTCGTATGCGCTTAGCGGGAAGCGTGTGGGCGCGTCTGACGGGCCCAGTTGCATCGACAGCGCGTCTCCTGCGGTCTCCACCAAGAGCGGGCCGTAATAGCTGTTCCCGTAAGTGCCGACATAGGTGTAGAGGGAGCGCGGTGGTGCGGCGCCGGTGGGCGGCTCCGCATAATCGGGCCCGGCCCGCTCGGCGGCCAGCGCCTCTGCGAAGAAGCCGCCGATGAAGCTCAGCCAGTCGACGGTCTGGTGGCCGTTCTGCGCGATGTCCATGAAGGTGGAGCCGATCGCCTCGGGCACGCCGATCGGCTCGCCGTTGGTGATGGCGGCGATACCGAGCCCTTCGCCGGGCAGCATCAGGATTGCCGTCGAGGTGCCGAGGGCGAAGGCACCGGAATGGCCGAGCGTCACGCGGCCGAAATCGTCATAGCCGACGTTCCACCCCAGCCCGTAGAAGCCGGCCCGCTCCGTCGGTTCGGCCGGCCGGCGATTGGCGATGTGCGGCAGATGGGTGGCCGCCAAAGCGTCGGCATCGACGATGGGCTCGCCCTCGAAGATGCCTTCGCCGAGTTGCAGCCGCAGAAATTGGGCAAGGTCCGTGATCGATCCGCTGGCGCCGCCGGCCGGCGCCTCGGCATCCGGCATGCGATCGTGGTGCGCTTCCCAGCGCCGCTCGGCCGGGTCGCCGACGCGGACATGGATCCGCGCCCGGTTGGCGTGGCCGAGATAGTCCGCGTGGCGAAAGCTCGAGCGGCTCATGCCGAGCGGTCCGAACAAGATGCGTTCCGCCAGATCTTCGAATGGCTCGTCGGCAGCTTTCGCCGCCGCGATCGCGCCCGCGGTGTAGCCGAAATTGCTGTAGTGATAGCTCGAGCGGAACGGGTTCAAAGGCTGCTGATCGAGCCGCGACAGGATGGTCTCGCGGTCGAAGCCGAGATCCTCCAGAAGGTCGCCTGCCCCGGTGTTCAGCCCGGAGCGGTGCGACAACAGATCGGCGAAGGTGGCCTGTTCGGTGACATAAGGGTCGGAGAGGGCAAAGGACGGATCGTGGTCCCGCACCGGATCGTCCCAGTCGAACAGCTCGTCGCCGACGAGGCCGGCGAGGATCGTTGAGGTGATCGGCTTCGACACAGAGGCGAGCAGGAAGACGGTATCCGTGTCCACCGGCTCCGGTCGCCCGACCTCGCGAAGGCCGAAGCCCTTGGCGTAGAGGATTTCGTTCCTGTAGACGACGACGACCGCAACGCCCGGAACCCCTGTTTTCGCCATTGTGGCCTCGACGACCGCGTCGAGCTGGCCGATCGCGGCGTCCACCTGTTGCCGACCCAGAAGCGGCGGCACCGGCGCAACGGGGGCGGGCAGGAGCTTCGCCGGAAGGGACGTCGCATCGTCGGCCATCGCGGGGGCCGTCATGACACCCAGCAAGGCGCCGAGGACAAGCCTCCGCAGGCCGGACGACAACGCCAGATCGGCAAACCGGATCATCGCGGCGCTCCCTCGCGTCCCCGTCGGCCGAATCTGCCGACGCCGGGAGCCTACGCTACGTCAGACGGAAGGGAAAACTTCTTCGCCATGGGAGGCAGGCCTCACGCCGTGCTCGCGGATCAGCGCGCCGTAATGGCGGACGACCTCGCCGGCCAGGGCATGGCCGCGCCGGACGGCTTCCGGCGCCGGAACACCGGCGAGACGGGCGGCGAGGTAGCCGGCGTTGAAGCTGTCGCCGGCACCCGTCGTGTCGACGGCGTCGGCGACCGGCATGGCGGCGATCCGCTCGCGTCCGCTGGCGGTCGCCACGACGGCCGGAGCCGCACCGTCCTTGACGACGATTTCGCCGACGCCGCTGGCGAGATAGCGGTCGGCAGTCGCATCGGGGGAGTGGTCGCCGAAGGCGGCCGCTTCGTCCGGGAAGCTCGGCAGGCAGATCGTCGCCACCGCGGCGCCTTGGGTGATCGCCTCGCGCATCTCGGCCGGATCCGGCCACAGCCGTGGCCGGATGTTGGGGTCGAAGGCGACAGCTTTTCCGGCAGCCTTCGCCGCAGCCAGTTGGTCGAGCAGTCGCTGGCGGTCCGGCGCTGTCAGGATCGCCAGCGTGATGCCGGAGAAGTAGAAGGCGTCGCCCGCCGCGAAGGCGCGTGCGAGATGCCCCGGATCGGCCGCCAGAAGCCGGGCGGCGGCACTGTCGCGCCAGTAGGAGAAGCTGCGCTCGGCGCCCGCGAGGTGGATCATGTAGAGGCCCGGCATACGATCGGGTATGCGGCGGACCATGTCGGTCGCGATGCCGGCGGCGCCGAAGAAGCCCAGCATCTCCTCGGACGTCTCGTCGGTGCCGAGCGCGGTCAGATAGGCGACACGCCAGGCCGGGTCCATTTCGCGGCGCAGATACCAGGCGGTGTTCAGCGTATCGCCGGCGAAGCCCCGGCGGTACAGGCCTTCCCCGGCCGAGGCGAGTTCCACCATGCATTCGCCGATCGAGACGATCGTCTTCTGGGTCGCATCGCTCATCACGCGGCGCCGTCGATGGCGTCCACGGCGGCGATCACGCCGCGCAGTTCGGCAAGACCCCGGAGTCGTCCGACCAGCGGATAACCCGGATGCGTGCCGCGGCTGACATCGGACAGAAGTTCGTGGCCATGATCGGGGCGCATCGGGATCTCCCAGTCGGCGCGGCCGGCCGCCTTGCGCCGGCGCTCCTCCGCGAGCAGCACCCGTATCACCGCGACCATGTCGTTGTCGCCGGCGAGGTGATCGGCCTCCTCGAAGGATCCGTCCTCCTCCTTGGCCACGTTGCGTAGGTGGGCGAAATGGATCAGTTCGGCAAAGCGCGTGGCGATGGCCGGCACGTCGTTGGCGGGGTTGGCCCCGAGCGATCCGGCGCAAAGGGTCAGGCCGTTGGAAGGGGAATCGACGCAGTCCAGCGCGAAGGCGATGTCGTCGCCGGTCGACACGATGCGCGGCAGGCCAAAGAGCGACCGCGGCGGGTCGTCTGGATGCACGCAGAGCCGGATGCCGGCCTCTTCGGCGGTCGGAACCACTTCCTGTAGGAAGCGGCGGTAATTGCTGCGCACGTCGTCGCGGCCGATGCCGTCATAGCGCTTCAGCACCTCGCGCAGGCCCGGCACGTCGTAGCGCTCGTAGGCGCCGGGCAGGCCGGCCATGATCGCGCCGAGCAGGCGGTCGCGCTCGGCCTCGTCCGATGCGTCGAACCACGCCTTGGCGCGGGCGAGCAGGTCCGGCGGAAGTCCCTCCTCGGCGCCCGGCCTCTCCAGCATGAAGACATCGAAGGCGACATATTCGTGCATGTTGAAGCGCAGGCTGCTGCCGCCGCCGGGTAGAGGCTGGGCAAGCTGCGTGCGCGTCCAGTCGAGCAGCGGCATGAAATTGTAGCAGACCGTCTCGATGCCGCAGGCGGCGAGGTTGCGCAGCGACTGTCGGTAGGTGTCGAACAGGCGGTCGAGGTCGCCGTCGCCCAGCTTGATGCCCTCGTGGACAGGCAGGCTCTCGACCACCTTCCAGCGCATGCCGAGCGAGGCATCGGCCTCGACGATCGCCTGCCGGGCGCGGATCGCGTCGACGCTCCAGATCTCGCCGTAGGGGATTTCGTGCAGGGCGTTGACGATTCCCCTCGCGCCGGTCTGGCGAATCTCATGAAGCCCTATCCGGTCCTGCGGACCGAACCAGCGCCACGTTTCCTGCATGTCTTTCCCCCTTGACCCCTCCGGCCCGCCCGTGCGGCGAAGATCAGGCCGCTTCCTCGTCGTCGAAAAACTGCTCGAACTCAGCCTTCAGGCGGACGAGATGCTCATTGAGGCGCCCCAGATGGGTCCGCATCGCCGTCTCCGCGGCAGCTGCGTCGCGCGCATCGATCGCCTCGAATATCTCCATGTGGTCGTCGTAGACGGCCGGCTGGCCGAAGGCGAGGGACAGGAACCGCATCCGGTCCATCTGTGCCTTCTGCTCGTCGATCAGCGTCCAGGCGAAGCCGCAGCCGGCGCCTTCCGCGATGATGCGGTGGAACATGTCGTCGAGATGATGGAACTCGCGCCGGTCGTCGGCGACCTGCGCCGCGCGCTGCAGGCGAAGGTTCTCTCGCAGCCGTTCGACGAGCGTGTCGCCGCCGCTAGTGCAGGCCTGTCGCACCACCGCGACCTCCAGCGCTTCCCGGATGAAGCGGGCATTCAGCACCTCCCGGACGGAGATCTTGACCACTTCGGTTCGCCGTTGCGGCTGGATCCTGAGATAGCCGGTCCGCGCGAGCCGGATGAAGGCCTCGCGCACCGGCTGGCGCGAAACCCCCATGCGGCGGGCGATCTCGGCCTCGGAAATACCAGTGCCCGGCGGCAGCCGCAGTTCCAGGATGGCCTGACGCAGTTCGGCGAACACCGCATCGGCGATCGTGCCGCGCGGGCCGAGGACGGGGGCTGAAAGGGCGGGCTGAAGCGACATCGGCATCCTCTTGACACTCTTCGCATACTACCATACCAGTCCGGTGACAAGGCGAGGGTGAAGAGATCCATGGCAGTTCTGAGGGACGACAGGCTGTTTCCGACCGAAGCGCGTTCCCAGGCCGTGGCCGGTGCGCTCTACGAGACGGTTCGGTCCCTGCCGATCATCAGTCCGCACGGCCATACCGATCCTCGCTGGTTTGCCGAGAACCGGAACTTTCCGGATCCGGCGCATCTCATCGTCGTGCCGGACCACTACATCTTCCGCATGCTCGTCTCGCAGGGCGTGCCGCTTGCCGCTCTGGGCGTGCCGTCGGTGGATGGTTCGCCGGTCGAGACCGACGGGCGGTCGATCTGGCGGCGCTTCGCCGAGAATTATCATCTGTTCCGCGGAACGCCGACGCGCCTGTGGCTCGACGACACGTTCCAGAACCTCTTCGGCCTGGAGCGGCGCCTGTCCGCCGAAACGGCCGATCATGCCTACGACCGCATCGCCGAATGCCTGGCGCGGGACGATTATCGGCCCCGGGCGCTCTACGAGCGCTTCGGCGTCGAGGCCATCGCCACCACCGAGGGTGCGCTCGACGATCTCGCGCATCACCGCGCCATCAAGGACAGCGGCTGGAGCGGGCGCGTGATCACGACCTATCGTCCGGATTCGGTGGTCGATCCGGAATTCCCCGGCTTCGCCGACAATCTCGTCCGGTTCGGCGAGTTGACCGGCTGCAACACCGGCACGTTTTCCGGCTATCTCGACGCGCATCGCGCCCGGCGCGGCTTCTTCCGGGAGCACGGCGCGACGGCGACGGATCACGGCCATCCGACGGCGCGGACCGCGAACCTTTCCGGCGCGGAGGCGACCGCGCTCTACGACCGCGTCCGCGGCGGGCAGGCCTCGGCTGACCAGCGCGAGCTGTTCCGCGCCCAGATGCTGACCGAGATGGCGAAGCTGTCGGTCGAGGACGGCATGGTGATGCAGATCCATGCGGGCTCCTTCCGCAACCATTCGGCTGAGGTCGCCGCCGCATTCGGCCGCGACAAGGGATTCGATATCCCGCAGCCGACGAACTACGTCGATGCGTTGAAGCCGATGCTGGACGCCGTCGGGATGGAGCCGGGCCTGACCGTCATCCTCTTCACCCTTGACGAGACCGTCTATTCCCGCGAACTCGCACCGCTGGCCGGCGTCTATCCGGCGCTGCGGCTCGGGCCCCCGTGGTGGTTCTACGATTCCTACGAGGGGATGAAGCGGTTCCGCGAGCAGGTGACCGAGACGGCGGGCTTCTACAACACGGTCGGTTTCAACGACGACACCCGCGCCTTCTGCTCGATCCCCGCCCGGCACGACGTCGCCCGGCGGGTGGACTGCGGCTATCTCGCCGAACTCGTCACGACGGGACGCCTCGATGAGGACGAGGCGTTCGAGGTCGCGCACGATCTGACCTATCGCCTGGCCAAGGAGGCTTACAGGCTCTGACGGCGGCAAAGCCGTCGATTTCTGGGAGGAAGTACGAAATGAGCATGATCAGGAGTTTCGCCACACGGCTTGCCGTCGCCACCGCGCTCGCCGGCATCGCATCCGCGGCGTTCGCGCAGGAAATCGTCCTGCGCTCGTCGGACACGCACCCGGACGGCTATCCGACCGTCGAGGCGGTCGAGTACATGGGAGAGCTCGTCAAGGAGCGCACGGACGGGCGCATTGCGATCGAGGTCTACCACTCGGCGCAGCTCGGCGAGGAGAAGGACACGATCGAGCAGACGCAGTTCGGAGTGATCGACCTGAACCGCGTCTCGATGGGCACGATGAACAACGTCGTGGAGGCGACGCGCGCCTTCTCGCTGCCCTACATCTTCCGCTCGACCGATCATCTCCACGCCGTCGTGGACGGGCCGATCGGCCAGGAAGTGCTGGAATCCTTCACCCCGCACAACATGGTGGGCCTGGCGATCTACGATGCCGGCTTCCGCTCCTTCTACAATTCGCAGAAGCCGATCACCGCGATGGAAGACCTGGCGGGGATGAAGTTCCGCGTCATCCAGTCCGACGTCTTCGTGGACATGGTCAACGCGCTCGGCGCCAATGCGACGCCGATGCCGTACGGCGAGGTCTATTCGGCCATCCAGACCGGCGTCATCGACGGCGCGGAGAACAACTGGCCGAGCCTGGAATCCTCCAAGCACTACGAGGTTGCCAAGCACTACACGCTCGACGAGCACATGAGCGTGCCGGAGATCCTCGTGATGTCCAAGATGAGCTGGGACAAGCTGACCCCCGAGGACCAGGAGATCATCCGCACCGCCGCGCAGGACAGCGTCGCGGAGATGCGCAAGCTCTGGCAGGCGCGTGAGGCGGAATCGGAGCGGATCGTCACGGAGGCCGGCGTCGAGATCGTCCGCGAGATCGACAAGCAGCCCTTCATGGACGCGATGAAGCCGGTCTACGAGAAGCACGCCACCAGCGACGAGATGAAGGACATGGTCGCCCGCATCCAGGCGACCGAGTAGTTCCCGACGCGGCACCCGGCGGTCTGCGCCGGGTGCCGCGCTTCAGCTTCCCGCAACGAACGAGGCCGCACGCTCATGCGTGACGCACTGCTCGCGATCGACCCATTCATCCGGATGCTGGCCAAGGCCGCGCTCTATGCCGCCGGCGTCGGGCTCGTCGCGATGACGCTCACCATCTTCTGGCAGGTCTTCGGCCGCTACGTGCTCAACAGCAGCCCGAGCTGGAGCGAGCCCATTGCCGTCATGCTGATGGCATGGTTCATCTTTCTCGGCGCCTCGGTCGGCGTGCGCGAGGGCTACCACCTCGGCTTCGATGTGCTGATGTACGTCATGCCGCCGAAGGGGAAGATCGTGCTGCGCACGATATCGGACCTCGCCGTGCTCGCCTTCGCGCTCTCGATGATGATCTTCGGGACCCAGCTCCTGCAGGGAACCTGGGGGGCGGTGATCCCGACGCTCGGCCTGCCCGTCGGCCTGAGCTTCCTGCCGCTTATCGTCGGCGGGGGCCTCTCCATCCTGTTTACCGTCGAGCGCATCCTGCGCCGCTTCAGCGGCCTCGAGAACGCCAACGCCTTCGCGATCGCGGACTGAGGCCCATGGAACTCTTCATCCTGTTCGGAACCTTCGTGTTCCTGCTGCTGATCGGCACGCCGATCGCCTTCTGCCTCGGCATCGCCTCGCTCGCGACGGTCCTGTACATCGGCATCCCGCCGCTGATCGTCTTCCAGCGGCTGAATTCGGGCCTCAGCGTCTACGCGCTGCTCGCCATCCCCTTCTTCATCTATGCCGGCGATCTCATGGTGCGCGGCGGCATCGCCGGGCGTCTCGTCGCCTTCGCGGGCTCCCTCGTGGGCCACGCACGCGGCGGCCTCGGCCAGGTCAACGTCGCCGCCTCGACCCTGTTTGGCGGCGTTTCGGGCTCGGCGGTCGCCGATGCCTCGGCGATCGGCGGCCTGATGGTCCCGCAGATGGAGAAGCGCGGCTACGGGGCCGACTACGCGGTGAACATCACCGTCGTCTCCTCGATCATCGCGCTGATGATGCCGCCGTCGCACAACATGATCATCTATTCGATCTCGGCCGGCGGCACGATCTCCATCGCCGACCTCTTCACGGCCGGCGTCGTGCCGGGGCTGCTGCTGGCGGCGAGCCTGATGTTCGTCAGCTGGTGGGTGGCCATCAAGCGGGGATACCCGACCGAGTCCTTTCCGGGCTGGCGGATGGTGGCGATCCTGTTCGTCGGCGCGATCCCGGGGCTGCTTCTGATCGGCATCATCTTCGGCGGCGTGCGCTCGGGCGTCTTCACCGCAACGGAAAGCTCCTGCATCGCCGTCGTCTACGCAGTCGTCGCGACGATCATCTGCTATCGCTCGCTCAGTTTCGCCGACTTCACCGAAGCGACGCTCGGAGCGGTGCGCACGACGGCGATGGTCCTGCTGATCATCGGCATGGCCGCCGCCTTCGGCTGGCTGCTCGCCTATCTGCGGGTGCCGGCCGAACTCGTCGCCTTCATGAAGAGCGTCTCGGACAACCCGTTCATCATCCTCCTGATGGTCAACGTCATGCTGCTCGGGCTCGGCACCTTCATGGACATGTCGCCGCTGATCATCATCACGACGCCGATCTTCCTGCCCGTGGTCACCGCCTATGGTGTGGACCCGGTGCAGTTCGGGGTGATCATGGTGCTCAATCTCGGCATCGGCCTCTGCACGCCGCCGGTCGGCGCCGTGCTGTTCGTCGGCTGCGCCATCGGCAAGATCTCGGTCTGGCAGGCGATGCGCTCGATCTGGCCGTTCTACGGCGCGGCCGTCTTCGTGCTGGGGCTGGTCACCTACGTCCCGGCCGTGTCGCTCTGGCTGCCTTCGCTGTTCCGGTGAGGTGAGATGAACAGGCTCTCGCTTCGCACGATGCCGGAACTCGACCCGCAGGTCCGCCGGCCTGCCTACGATCCGCGTTCCACGACCACCGGAATCGTGCATCTCGGCATCGGCGCGTTCCATCGTGCCCACCAGGCCGTCTACCTCGACGATATCCTGGCCGACGATCCGCAATGGGCCATCACGGGGGCGTCGCTGCGCCGTGCCGACATGCGCGACGCCCTGGCGCCGCAGGACAATCTCTTCACGGTGGTCGTGCGCTCGGGCGAAGCGACGAAGCTGCGCGTCGTCGGATCGCTGAAGGCGATCCATGTCGGACCGGAGGACCCGGAAGCGCTGCTCGCCGCAATGTGCGATCCGGCGGTGCGCATCGTGTCGCTGACCGTGACGGAGAAGGGCTACTGCCACGATCCGGCGACCGGCGATCTCGATCCGGCGCATCCGGACATCGCAGCCGACCTTGCCCGCCCGCAGGCGCCGACATCCGCGCCGGGCCTGCTCGCGGAGGCGCTGCGGCGGCGGCGCGACGCCGGGATCGTGCCGTTCACCGTGATGCCCTGCGACAACCTGCCGGCAAACGGGCCGACCGTTCGCCGGATCGTCGCCCAATATGCGGCGCTGATCGACGGCGGCCTGGCGCGGTTCATCGAGAACGACGTGGCCTTCGCCGGAACGATGGTCGACCGGATCGTCCCGGCGACCAGCGATGCCGACATCGCGGACATCTCGGCGCAGATCGGGCTCGCGGATGCCTGGCCGGTGGTGACCGAGCCCTTCACCCAGTGGGTGATCGAGGATCGCTTCCCCACCGGGCGCCCGGACTTCGCCGCCGTCGGGGCCGAGATGGTGGCCGATGTCGAGCCGTTCGAGCGCATGAAACTCAGGATGCTCAACGGCTCGCATTCGACGCTCGCCTATCTCGGCTATCTGGCCGGCTACGAGACGGTGGCGCAGACCGTGTCCGATCCCGCCTTCGCCGGGTTGATCCGCGGCCTGATGAGCGAAGAGGTCATGCCGACGCTCGAGGTGCCGGGCGCCGACCTCGGCGCCTACCGCGACGCGCTTCTCCAGCGCTTCGCGAACCCGGCCCTGAAGCACCGGACCTGGCAGATCGCGATGGACGGATCGCAGAAACTGCCGCAGCGGCTTCTGGGTACGGTTCGGGACCGGCTCGCCGCCGGCGCACCGATCAACCGGCTGGCGCTCGGGGTGGCGGCGTGGATGCGCTACGCCACCGGCGTCGACGAGAAGGGCGCCGCGATCGACGTCAAGGATCCAATGGCCGGGCGGCTCAAGGCGCTGGGCGATGCGGCGGGCCGCGACCCCGGCACATTGGCCCGGGCGTATCTCGGCATCGAGGAGATCTTCGGCCGCGATCTGGCGGATCACCAGGGCTTCGTTCGGCCCGTCGTTGCGGCGCTCGCATCGCTGCTCGACAGGGGCGCAGCGGCGACGGTAAGCGAAACCGGCTCAGGCCACGCATAGGCCGCAACAGCCGGAAGGAGACGAGATGAGCAAGGCGATCGAGCAGACGCCGGAGTGGACGCAGGTCGACGCCAAGGTCCGGCGGCGAATACTCTCCCACACGCCGGAGATGATGGTGGTGGAGGTCGAGTTCCAGCCCGGCGGCTACGGCGCACCGCATTCGCACCCGCACCTGCAGGCGACCTACGTGAAGTCCGGCAGCTTCGACTTCACGATCTCCGGCGACACGCGGACGATCCGGGAAGGCGACAGCATCGTCGTTCCGTCGAATGCCGTCCATTCCTGCGAAAGCGCCACGGGCGGCCGGCTGATCGACGTGTTCAACCCGGCGCGCGAGGACTTCCTGACGCCCTGACCGTGTCGGCGACACGCCGGCCATTTTTCCCAAGGCCGCGGCGCCCGATGGCGCCTGCGCGAAGACGCTCGAAGGACAAGCTCCATGAAGATCGAAACACGCCAGGCGATCGACCCGCGGCACGCCAAGACCCTCGACACGGACGGGCTGCGCCGCGAATTCCTGATGGAGGGGCTGTTCCGGTCGGGCGAGATCAGCCTCGTCTACAGCCACTACGACCGGCTGATCGTCGGCGGCGCCGTGCCGTCCGGCGGCGAACTGGTGCTGGACAGCGCCAAGGAGACCGGCACGCCGGGCTTCCTCGACCGGCGCGAGGCGGTCGTCGTCAATGTCGGCGAGGCGGGCCAGGTTCGCACGGCGGGCGGCTCCTACGACCTCGGCCACCGCGACATGCTGTATGTCGGGCTCGGCGACGGGCCGCTGACCTTCGCCGGCGAGGGCGGGCGCTTCTACATTCTTTCGGCGCCGGCGCACCGCCGCTTCGACACGCGGCTGGTGACGATCGACGCCGCCAAGCGCGTCGACCTCGGCGCAGCCGAGACGTCGAACGATCGCTCGATCTTCCAGTTCGTGCACCCCGACGTGATGGAGAGCTGCCAGATCGTCGTCGGCATGACGACCCTGCACAACGGTTCGGTCTGGAACACCATGCCGGCGCATCTCCATGACCGCCGCTCGGAGGCCTATCTCTATTTCGACCTGCCGGAAGAGGCGCGGGTGTTCCACATGATGGGCGATCCCGCCGAGACCCGGCATCTCGTGGTGAAGAACGAGGAGGCGGTGCTGTCGCCGCCATGGTCGATCCATTGCGGCGCCGGCACCGCCTCCTACACCTTCATCTGGGCGATGGCAGGCGACAATGTCGACTATCGCGACGTCGACATGGTCGCGATGAGCGATCTGAAATGAGCGGGCGCTTCGACCTTTCCGGCAAGCGCGCCTTCGTCACCGGCGCCAATACCGGCATTGGCCAGGGCATCGCGCTGGCGCTGGCCGAGGCCGGGGCGGCGGTCGCCTGCGCCGGGCGCTCCTCAATGGACGAAACGCTGGGCGCGATCAGCGCCGCCGGCGGCACGGGAAGCGAATGGCTGGGCGATCTGTCTGACAAGGATACGGCGGTGGACCTGTTCGACGCGGCTGCGGCGGAGCTCGGGGGCTTCGACATCCTGGTCAACAATGCCGGCATCATCCGGCGCGCCGATGCCGTGGACTTCACCGAGGCCGACTGGGACGAGGTGATCGACCTCAACCTGAAGACGGCGTTCTTCCTGTCGCAGGCCTTTGGCAAGGCGGCCATCGCGGACGGGCGACGCGGCTCGATCGTCAACATCGCCTCGGTGCTGACCTTCCAGGGCGGCATCCGGGTCGCGAGCTACACCGCGTCGAAGCATGGGATCGCGGGGGTGACCCGGCTGCTGGCTTGCGAATGGGCCGGCAAGGACATCAATGTCAACGCCATCGCGCCGGGCTACATCGTCACCAACAACACGGCCGCATTGCGCGACGATCCGGACCGCACGGCGGCAATCCTATCGCGCATTCCGGCGGGCCGCTGGGGCGAGGCCTCCGACATCGGCGGCGCCGCGGTTTTCCTGGCGTCGGACGCGGCCCGCTACATCCACGGCGCGGTGCTGCCGGTGGACGGCGGCTGGCTCGCCCGCTGAGCGGACGGGCTACAGCAACACCTTCGGCTCGTGCCGCCCCTTGACCGGCAGGTCGAGCACGAAGGTCTTGCCCGCGTCGGGATCGGCTGCGCGCTCGGCGTCGGACAGCCCGCTCCAGGCCGAGGTGACGATCAGCCGGTCGGCGCCCTGGCCGACGAAGGCCGGGCAGGTGACCTGGCGCGCGCCGACGGCGATCGAGCCGATGCGCGTGCCGTCCGGCGCGTAGGTGTCGAGCATGCCGGAGCCCCAGCGGGCGTTCCAGACCTGTCCGTCGGCGTCGCAGATCGAGCCGTCCAGCCCGCCTTCGCGGCTCGCATGGTCGAAGAACAGCTGCGGCTCGCCGATCGGCAGGCCGTTGTCCGGATCGATCTCGACCCGCATCAGCCGGTAAAGTTTCGTGTCGGTGAAATAGGCGATGCGCCCGTCCGGCGAGAAGCAGATCGAGTTGGGAATCCCGATCCCGGGGGAGAGCTGGCGCAAATCCCCGGCGCGGTACCAGTAGATCGCGCCGAGTCCGGGCTCGCCCCCGCGGCCCATCGTGCCGATCCAGAGCGCGCCGGAGGGATGCACCCGCCCGTCATTGGAGCGAGTGGCCTTGTTCTCCGCTTCGAGCGGCTTGTGCAGCGACAGGCGGCCGCTGCGGCGGTCGCGGATGTAGAGCCCGTCCTCCCCGGCGATCAGCTGGCGGTCGCCGTCGATCACCGCCAGCGCGCTGGCCATGAAGGGCAGGGGGTGGACCGTGGCTTCGTCGGCGCCGGTCGGCTTCTCGAGCAGCGCCTTGCCCTCGATGTCGAACCACCAGGCGGTGCCGGTCGCCGGGTCGTACGTGGCACCTTCGCCGAGCCGGCAGGCGATGCTGGAAAACACTTCCACGTTGGCGTCGGTCATGGCGATTCCTCCCGGGAGACACTCTCGACGAGGCAAGGCCACGCGCGGCAGGCAAGTCAAGCGCCGGGCGGGGCAGTCGCCTCGCGGAGGAAGGCCGCCAGCGTTGCCGCGCCGGCATCCGGTGCGCCGTCATTGTCGATGCGGCAAAGACGCTCCGCCGCTGCGGGGATCACCAGCGGCGCGGCGCGATCGAGCCTCGCCGCGATCTCGGAAGGGGCTTCACGACCGCGCGCGGCGATTCGCTCGACGAGGATCGCGCGGGACGCGGTGATCTCCACAACAGCGACGCGCCGGAAGCGCTCGGCGGCGGTGGCGAGAACGCGGCGCGAGACGTTGGCGACGATGCTCTCGCCATTCGAGAGCTGTCCGTCGAGCCGCACGGGCAGGCCGTAGGCGAGGCCATGGGCCCGCCAGGACAGGCAGAACGCGCCCTCGGCCTCCGCTGCGTTGAACGCGCCCTCCGACATCGCGTCGTGGTCCTCAATCGCGGCGACGGCAGGACGCGTCACCACGCGTCGGGCGAAGACGATCGAGCTTCGCTCGCGCAGCCGCTCGGCGGCGAGGCGCAGCAGCGTGTCCTTGCCGGCGCCGCTCGGCCCGACCACCGCCACGAAGAGCCCGGGGCGCTTGGCGGGCGATCCTCCCGCGTCAGGCGACACGATGGCCCTCCCGCCAGACCGAGCGGACCACCGGCGGCTCGCCGGGGCTGGTGCCGACGCGCACGAGGTCGGCCCGCAGACCCTGCGCGATGGCGCCGCGATCGGCGAGCCCCACCGCCTCCGCCGGGTTCGCGGTCACCAGCCGAATCGCATCCGGCAGGCTGGCTTCGCCGGTGTCGGCAAGATGGAAGACGCCCTGCAGCATCGACAGGGGCACGTAGTCGGACGACAGGATGTCGAGAAGTCCGCGCTGCAGCAGTTCGATCGCCGGGACGTTGCCGGAATGCGAGCCGCCGCGCACGATGTTGGGTGCGCCCATCAGCACATGCAGGCCGGCGGCGCGGGAGGCCTCGGCCGCTTCCGCCGTGGTGGGGAACTCGGCCACACTTGTGCCGAGCGCCACCGCCTCCTCGACATGGGCAAGGGTGGCGTCG